>NZ_FOYT01000006.1 GCF_900112175.1 Halogeometricum rufum
TGAGGCCGTCGCCGTCGGTGTCGGCCTTGTTCGGGTTCGTCCCGTACGTCCGAATCTCGGCCGCGTCCGAGAGGCCGTCGTCGTCGGTGTCGGCCTTCACCGGCGAGGTGGAGTGCTGGTTCACCTCCGCGCCGTCGCTGAGACCGTCACCGTCCGTGTCCGCCTCCGTCGGGTTCGTGTTGTAGGTCGACACCTCCAGCGAGTCGCCGAGTCCGTCGGCGTCGGAGTCGGACTCCGTCGGGTCGGTCCCGTGCGTGTTGACCTCTTCGCCGTCGTTGAGGCCGTCACCGTCGGTGTCGGCGGTCCGGAACCCCGTCTCGCCGTTCACCTCCGCCTCGTTCGTGAGGCCGTCGCCGTCCACGTCACCGCCCTTCGTCATCACGAACACCGCGCCCTTCGAGACGACCGTCTCTCCGTCGGACCCGTTCACGTAGACGGTCTGGGGTCCCGTGGCGTCGGCCGGCCAGTTCGACACCGAGAGCGTCGTCGTGGTCGTCCCGTTCCCGGGCGTGCACGCGGTAGACGTGTTCCCGCCCTCGGCACCGATGCAGACCGACGCGGTGGCCGAGACCGGCTGCGACGTCTGGACGCGCATCTCGGTGGGTGACGACTGCCAGACGTACGCGGTGCCGTCGATGGTCGCGACGGTCTCCGTGGTGACCGTCACGCCGGAGGCGGCCGCGACCGGCGCACCGACTGCGCCCACGAGGACGAGGGCGGCCACGACGAACGAGAGAGCGGAACGGAGTGCGGTTGCGGACATGTCGATTCCTGTCGTACGTATAGTCTACACGTTTCACTCAAAAACTTACTGGCTCGTGTCGGTATATCGGGATAATATGACGCTAAAACGGTGAAATTCTGAAGAAATTCAAGACAAACGACTGGTAGGTGTGTGGACTGTTGACGGCTGTTCTGACGCTGGAGGCCCGCTCGCGAAGCGTCTCGTTCGAACGAAGTCGCCGCGCTGAAACAGTTCTCTTTTCTAATCCGTTAACGGCGGTCTCGCGGACGGAACAGTCGTGAAACGGTGGAAGTAATCGGAACGAGCACTACCGTCTTTACCCGTCCCGCCAGTTTGAGTAGTCGATGGCATCCCACGGACGCTCGACCGACGGCGGACGGCACCCTCCCCGCCGTGCCGTCTCCGTCTGAGGGTCCAGGCCATCGTCAGGTGACAGACACGCGGTTCCGGACGACTCGCCGGTACGGAGGACCCCACTCCGGGCACCGGCGACGACCCCCGCTCCCCCGCCGTACTCCCCACGACGGCGCTCCCATCCCGCATCCGCGGGGGTCGAACCCGTCGCATCCCCAGCGACTCATCGCGTTCGTCCGACCGCGCATCGGCGCACCACGGTACGTCGCATCCCCAAGGCGTCTCCGTGGTCGTGCCCCGGTGCCCGGACGTCGCGTCCGGGCCGCGTTTCTCTCGTACTCACGCGCCGAGCCGCTCGGCACTCTCATTCCAAAACGAAAGCCTTAGTGGGAGCCATGTGGTTTGGAACCGCCTAAGATAGCTTGTTTCTGCTTATTTTGGCTGGAACGATGAAACCGGACGCAACGGGTACTGGTGCCTTTATCCCTCACGGCTGTCTGCCGAATCGATGGTAGATCGAAAGATCCTGGCTGCTGGACTCGTCGCAGCGCTCCTGCTCTTCGCAGGGTGCTCGGGTTCCAGCGGTGCGAGCACGGAGAACGGTACAGCCGCGGGCGAAAGTACGGTCGACGAAGACACGGTGACCGAGATGGAAGAGACGAGCGAGATGGCCACCGAGGAGTCCTCGATGGAGACGACTGAAGAGTCCTCGATGGAGACGACCGAGGAAGAGATGACCGAAGAGGGGATGACCGAAGAAGAGACGACGGAGAGTTCCCTCGAAGAGACGTCCGAGAACTCGACGCTCGGTAACGAGACGACCGAGAACGAGACGATGACGAACGAGACGTCCGAGACCGAGACGGAAGCGTAACGGACGACACTCGACTCGGTCATCGAACGCACGCGTGTGACTCCCCGCGTTCGGTGATTCGGCCCTCACGACGGTTACTTTTCTTCGAACCGCCGACGACATCCAGCGTCGGCTATCGCCCCGACGCCGCGCGCCGTCGACCGCTCACTCGTCGAGTCGCGCCATCTCGTCGTCCGTGAGTTCGAGGTGCGACGCGGCGACGTTCTGCTTCAGGTGTTCGACGCTCGACGTGCCCGGAATCGGCAGCGTCACCGGCGAGCGCTGCAGCAACCACGCGAGCATCACCTGGTACTCGGTCGCGTCGTGGTTCGCGGCGACGGAGTCGAGGACGTCCGCCTTCGCCCCGAGGTCACCGGCCGCGAGGGGGTACCACGGGATGAACCCGATGTCGTAGTCCTCGCAGGCCGCCAGCACGTCGTCGTCCTCGCGGTCTGTGAGGTTGAACTGGTTCTGAACCGTCGCCACGTCCACGATGTCGCGGGCCGTCTCCAACTGCTCGACGCTCACGTTGCTGAGTCCGACGTGTCCTATCACGCCCTCGTCCTTCAGTTCGGCCAGCGCCGTCACCGACTCCTCGAAGTCCACGTCCGGGTCGGGCCGGTGGAACTGGTAGAGGTCGATGCTGTCCACACCGAGTCGGTCCAGACTGCAGAGGTGGGCGTTGCGGAGGTAGTCGGGGTCGCCGTGCGGAAGCCAGTCGCCGTCGCGGTTGCGCAGGAGTCCGCCCTTCGTGGCGACGACCAGGTCGTCAGGATACGGCGCGAGGGCGTCCCGGATGAGACGTTCGCTCACGCCCGGTCCGTAGGAGTCCGCGGTGTCGATGAAGTCCACGCCGAGGCCCACCGCCGTCTGGAGGACCCGTTCCGCGTTCTCCACGTCGTCGGGTTCGCCGATGATGTCCTCGCCCGTGACGCGCATCGCCCCGAAGCCGAGGCGGTGGACCGTCAGTTCGCCGCCGATGTCGAACGTATCGCTCTCGTTCTGAAGCATCGTTCCGGTCGACGGCCGGCAGATGCCTAAACGGACCGGCACCGGAACCTTGAGACCGATTCACACGAATTCGCCCGCGAGACGCCTCCTGTCCGTCAGACAAACGGCAGACACGACACAAGACTTTTACCCAATCTCGCGTACTTTCGGGTACGGTAACAGGGCGACGGTCCGCGGGCGCGCCGGGTAGGGGTACTTGACGCGAACGCCGACTGTCGTCCCTTCCTCAATTTCATCGGAGAACGCGCCGAGCGACGGCCACGTCGAACCGGGTGTTTCGGGGCGAATACCCTCGTCGTTCGTTCGAATCGCCGAGAGACGCCGCTCCCGGCGTTCGAGTACGTAGAAGTGCGGCGGTGACCGCGTGTCGCGCGACTCCGCTCAGACCTCGGGCGTCTCCATCACCTGCGGGACGCCCTGCGCCACTATCGTCTCGCCGACGACGTACGACGAGGCGGGCGAGGCGAGGAACTGCGCGAGGTCGGCTATCTCCTCGGTCGTCCCGATGCGACGCTGGACCTCCTCGCGGTCGATGTTGTCGGCGGAGACGCCCATCTGCGACTCCACGCCCGGCGTGGCGACGAATCCGGGAGCGATGCAGTTCACGCGCACGTCGTCGCCGGCCCACTCGTAGGACAGACTGGTGGTGAGGTTGACGACGCCGGCCTTCGCCGCGCCGTAGTGACTCATCATCGGCGACCCCTGCGTCCCGGCGACGCTGGCGAAGTTGATGACCGTCCCGCCGCCCTCCTTCAGATACTCGCCGGCGACCTGCGTGCAGTGGTACGTCCCCGTGAGGTTGATTCCGACGATGGTCTCCCACCCGTTCTCGGAGATGTCGTCGAACGACGCCATGAACGACGCGCCCGCGTTGTTCACGAGACAGTCGAGTCCGCCGAACTCCTCGACGGTGGCCTCGACGAGTGCCTCCACGGCGTCCCGGTCGGTCACGTCGCACTCGACGGCCAACGCGCGGCCGCCGTCGCCCTCGTTTATCTCCTCGGCGACGGGGTCCACGTTCTCCTGTTCGCGCGAGCAGACCACCACGTCCGCGCCCTCGGCGGCGAAGCGTTCGGCGATGGTCTTGCCGATGCCGCTGGACGCCCCCGTCACGATGGCCGTCTGGCCGGCGACGCCGAATCGGTCCGTCATCGCGCCGCCTCCGTCTCCGCTGTCTCTGTCGTCATGCTGTCTCTCTACTCTCGTGCATCGTTAATCAAACCTCTGCTGGAGTTAGCAACGTAAAAAACGCGACCGACCATCCCCCCGGAAATCTTTATCCGACCTTGCGCACAACTGTGTGCATGGGCGAGACAGAGTATCGAAACGTCCGGCTCACCGAAGACGCGTACCAGCGACTCAAGATGCGCAAGCGGGAGGGGGAGTCGTTTTCGGACACCGTCGCTCGAATCGCCGGAGAACGGTCGCTCCTCGATCTAGTGGGTGTCCTCTCCGACGAGGAGGCAGACGCGATGCGCGATGCGATTCGGGAACGAGAGGAGGACTCGCGTGCCCGCCTCGATAGACTCGTAGACGAGATGGACCCGTGATAGTCGACACGAACGTCCTGATTCGGTTGATGCAGGGCGGCGACCGCACGATCGAGAAAGTCAGGGAGTTAGAGAACCAACACGTTCCGCTCGCACTCTCGGCGATGACGTTGTTCGAACTGTACCATAGCGTCGAACGAGTGAACGCCCCGGAGGAACGGCGGCGGCGTATCGAGACGGTACTCGACTCGAAGCCGATCTACCCCGCAGACGGCACCGTGATGAAGAAAGCAGGCCGTCTCGACGGACGACTGACCGGCGAGGGCCGCGAAATCGGAATCGGCGACACCGTCATCGCAGCGACGGCACTCGTTCACGAGGAACCCGTTCTCACCGAGAACGTCACGCACTTCCGGCGAATCGACGAACTCGACGTCGAGTCCTGCTGAGTTACTCCCCGTACCGCGTGATGCCTTCGATGGCGGACGGGTCCACGTCGCGGAAGGAGTCGCGCGCGACGACGCGCTTGTGCACCTCGTCGGCGCCGTCGATGAGACGGAACGCGCGCACGTCCTCGTAGAAGTCCGCCAGCGGAAGGTCCTTGCCGATGCCGTTGCCGCCGCACAGTTGCAGGCAGTCGTCTATCACCTCTTGGACGACGTTCGCCGCGAACACCTTCGACATCGAGACGGGGACGCGCGCCTCCTCGCCCGCGGCGATGCGCGCGGCGGCGTCCCGAACCATCGTCCGGACGGCGTGCAGGCGCGTCTCCGCCTCGGCGACGGTGAACCGCACGGACTGCTTCTCCGACAGCGTCGAGTCGAACGCCTCTCGCTCCGCGGTGTAGGCTTTCGCCACCTCCAGCGAACGCGCCGCCATCCCGGTGTAGCGCATGCAGTGGGTCAGGCGCGCCGGGCCGAGGCGTTGCTGGGCGTGCGCGAACCCCCGGTTCTCCTCGCCCAGCAGGTTCTCCGCGGGGACGCGCACGTCCTCGTAGCGAATCTCGGCGTGGCTGGACCCCAGCAGTTCGCCGCCGACGTGCGGGACGTCGCGGACGATTTCGACGCCCGCCGTGTCCGCGGGGACCAGAAACAGCGACGTCCCCTCGTACGGGTGCGCGTCGGGGTCCGTGCGGGCCATCACGATGAGCACGTCCGCCTCGCTCCCCTGCGTCGTCCACCACTTGTGGCCGTCGATGACCCACTCGTCGCCCTCCTTTCGCGCCTCGGTCCGGAGCATCTTCGGGTCCGACCCGCCGCCCTGCACGGGTTCGGTCATCGAGAACCCCGACCGAATCTCGCCCGCCGCGAGTGGCCGGAGGTACTCCTCTTTCTGCGCCTCGGTGCCGACGAGTTCGAGCGTGTGCATGTTCCCCTCGTCCGGCGCGGCGATGCGCATCGCCGACGGGCCGAGGAGGCTCCGTCCCGCCTCCTCGAACGCCGGGAGCACGTCGCGGAAGTTCAACCCCTGCCCGCCGTACTCCTCGGGTATCTGCGGCGCGTACAGGTCTCGCTCGCGCGCCTCCTCGCGGAGGGCCGCTATCTCCTCGTCGGGCACCGGGCCGTCGCCGAGGTAGTCGCGTTCGACCGGGATGACACAGTCGTCCACGAACTCCCGGACCCGCCCCGCGAGTTCCCGCGCCGCCTCGGTGTCGTCGTACTCCATACGCGACTCTCACAATCGAACGGTGTAAATCTATTTCCGGACTGGGCTTATCTTTGGTAGCGGAGCTGAAACACCGTGACCGACGACGCGTACTTCCGGCGACTCGTGGACGAAGACGCCCTCCGCGCCTACCTCGAAGCCGAACTCGGCCCGGCATCGCGGTTCGACGTGGAGCGACACCCGGCGGGCCACTCGAACGAGACGCTGTTCCTCACGTGGGGGTCTCGCGAGTTGGTCCTCCGCCGTCCGCCGCCGGGCGAGACGGCCGAGACGGCCCACGACGTCCTCCGCGAGTACCGCGTGATGGACGCCCTGCAGGAGACGCCGGTACCCGTCCCCGAGACGGTACTCGGGTGCGAGGACCACGACGTCGTCGGAAGCGACTTCTACGTCATGGCGCGCGTCGAGGGCGACGTCCTCCGCGACGCGGAACCGGAGCGGTTCGCCGAGACGGCGGCGCGCGAACGCGTCGGGTACGAACTCGTGGACACGCTGGCGGAGATACACGAAGTCGACCCCGGCGCGGTCGGACTGGGCGAGTTCGGCCACGCGCCGGGCTACACCCGCAGACAGGTCGACCGCTGGGGCAAGCAACTCGCGTGGGCGTTCGAACGGACGGCCGACGAGCGGTCGGTCCCCGTCCTGCGGGAGGTGGGCGACTGGCTGGACGAGAACGCCCCCGAACGCCATCCCGAGACGCTGGTCCACGGCGACTACAAACTCGACAACGTGATGTACGCGCCGGGGACGCCGCCGGACCTCGTCGCCGTCTTCGACTGGGAGATGAGCACGCTCGGCGACCCGCGCGCGGACCTCGGTTGGATGCTGTCGTACTGGCGTGACCCGAAGGACCCCGACCCGGCGATTCC
Source organism: Halogeometricum rufum (assembly GCF_900112175.1). NCBI lineage: Archaea > Methanobacteriati > Methanobacteriota > Halobacteria > Halobacteriales > Haloferacaceae > Halogeometricum > Halogeometricum rufum. The sequence goes on from NZ_FOYT01000006.1 coordinate 6,988, forward strand.
GGAACTGGAGACGACGTTCATGGAGCGTCCGGGCTACCCGACGCGGCGGGAACTCGTCGCGCGCTACGAGGAGCGGACGGGAATCGACTTCGAACACCAGCGGTTCTACCGCGCGCTGGCCGTCTACAAACTGGCCGCCCTCGGCGAGATGTTCTTCCGGCGGTATCTGGAGGGCAACAGCGACGACCCGATGTACCCGAAGATGCGGGACCGCGTCCCGGCGCTGGCGGACCGCGCCAAGCGCATCGTCGACGGCGACGAACCGCTGTAGGCCGCCGCCGACGAGGCGTCGCCGCCGCGGACCGGTCACGTCTCCGAAACCGTGTCCCTGTCGACGCTCGCGTGTCTCAGAGCAGGAGCAACGCGAGTCCGAGCGTGACGCTGAACGCGCCGATGGCGCCGCCGACGACCGACTGCCGGCCCAGTCGGGTCGCCGTCCGAAGCGGCGACGCGTCCGAGACGACGGTCGGTTCGATTCGCCCCGGGTCGCTCGTCAACCGCCCGACGACGGTCACCTCGTCGCCGACGTCGAGGCGGCGTTCGAGATAGCGCCGGTCCCCCAGTCCGAACTGCCGGGCGAGGGCGGGGACGTCGGACCGGTACGCCGCCGCGGTCCCCTCGCGCCCCCGCCGGTAGTCAGCGATGGGGTCCGGCGGCGTCTCGTCCGCGCCGACCCGCCGCGACGACGACGCGTCGAGGCTGACGACTGCGTCGCCGTCCACCGCCACCTCGTCGCCCGCGTCGGTCACGAGGGTGAACGAGGTCAGGCGGCGGCCGCCGTCGACGCGAATCCACTCGGGGAGGTAGGCGGTGCCGAGGCGGCGTTCCTCCTCGTCGAACTCGACGGCGACGCAGTCGCGGCCGGTGAACGGGGCGACGACGGTGTCCCCGTCCGCGGCGACCGTTCCCTCGATTCGGACCGTGTCGCCCGGCGCGCCCGTCGTCTCGTCGGCGAACAGGACGCTGGCGCTCCGACGCGCGTGCAGGGCGCTGACGCCGGCGACGACGGACCCGACGAGGAGCATGAACCAGCCGAACACCATCGTCGCGTCGAGCATCACGCCCGACCACCTCCGCGCCGCGTCCGCGCGACGGCCGAACGGCGGTCGTGCGGGCGATTGGCCGGCGTTCCGCGCGTCGGCGTTCCGAGTGCCGGCGTTCCGAACGTCGGCGCGTCGGCCGTCCGCGTCCCCGGCGTCGTCGCCTGTCTCTGGGAGGGCATCGTCCGCCCCTTCTGCCTCCTCCGACGTGAAACGTGCGGCGACGACGCAACGCATTTGTGACGCGTCTATCAAGTTCCGGGTACCCACGCCCTCCATCATGTCCGCAATCGACGCCACCGACCTCTCGAAGCGCTTCGGAGACACGCTCGCCGTCGACGACCTCTCGCTCTCCATCCCGGAGGGAGCGGTCTACGGCTTCCTCGGGCCGAACGGCGCGGGGAAGACGACGACGATGCGGATGCTCACGGGCCTGTCGCGTCCGACCGACGGCGTCGCCACCGTCGGCGGCGCGTCCGTCACGGACCGGGACGCCCTCCGCCCGCGAATCGGCTACCTGCCCGAGGAGCCCCCACTGTACGAACAGGCGACGGCGTTCGAGCAACTGGAGTACGTCGGCGGACTCCGCGGCATCGACGCCGACGCGGTCCGCGCCCGCGGCGAGGAGTTGTTCGACGCCCTCGGACTCGACGTGGGCCCGTCGGACCGCATCGCCGACTTCTCGAAGGGCATGCGACAGAAGGTGGCGTACGTCCAGACGGTGCTGCACGACCCGCCCGTCGTCTTCCTCGACGAACCGACGTCCGGGCTCGACCCGCGGGCGGCCCGGACGCTCCGCGACCGCATCCAGCGACTCGCGGACGGCGGGACGACGGTGTTCCTCTCGACGCACATCCTCCCCGTCGTCGAGGAGGTGGCCGACACCGTCGGCATCCTCTACGAGGGGTCGCTCGTCGCCGAGGGCTCGCCCGCCGAACTCGTCTCGCGGGCCGAGAGCGGCGGCGGGACGCTCGAAGACGCCTTCCTCGACGTGACGAGCGCCGACCCGACGGCGTCGGCCGAGTCGGCCGCGACGGCGTCCGACCCGGACGGGACGACCGGGCTAGCGGAGGAGGAGACGACGCCCGATGTCTGAGTCGGGTGGACGCGCGCCCGACTCCGGTGCGGTGGCGTCCGAACCGGGGTGGGCGTCGAACGCCGTCCGCGTCGGCCGCTTCGAGTTCTGGCGGTCGGTCCGCGGCCTCCGCGAGAGCACGGGTCGGTTCGTCCTCACCGTCCTCGGAACGCTGTTCCCGACGGCGATGTTCCTCCTCCTCGGCGCTCTGCTGGTGGGGTCGGTCTCCGTCGACTCGGTCCCCGTCTCCGACGCGGCGCGGGGCGGCGTCGCCATGTTCTGGTCGTTCGTCGTCTTCCTCGTCGCTCAGCGCGTCGTCTCCACCCGCCCGCGGCCCGAGGCGGAGTCGCTCCTCCTGACGGCCGCCTCCACGCGGAGCGTCGTCCTGGGTCTGGCGCTGGCCGAGACGCTCCGCGTCCTCTCGTACGCGACGCCGCCCGTGCTGGTCGTGACGGCGCTGTCGGCGTACGCGCTCGGTTCGTTCGCGCTCCTCGTCGTCGTCCCTCTCGTCGTCCTCCTCGCCGTCCTCTCGGCCGTCGTCGCCGGGTCGCTCGTCGGCTACGGCGTCGCCCTCCTCCTCGCCACCTCGCCGTTCGTCGCCCGGCACAAGACGGCGCTCGGCGTCCCCGTCGTCATCGTCGCCATGGGCGCGTTCTTCGCCTTCCAGGCGCCCGAACTCGTCGGCCTCGACCGGGCGGCGTTCGCGTGGCTCCCGATGGGCTGGTTCGCCGACCTGACGGGCGTGGCGACGCCGGTGACCGGGTCGCCGCCGCGCGCGGCGGGCGCGTTCGTCGGCGCCGTCGGCGTCCTCGTCGTCGGCGGTGCCCTCCTCGAACGCGAGGCGTCGGCGCTGTGGTTCGAAGCGGCCGTCGACCCGTCGGCGACGGGCGACGACGCGGCGTCGGCATCCGCCCCCTCGCCCGGCGCCGTGACGGGCGGTTCGGACGGCGGGTCGTCCGCGTGGTCCGGCCTGAGCGCCGCCGTCTCGCCGTTCGCGTTTCCGGCGCGCGTCGACCTGCCGACGCGTCGCGTCGCGGAGATGACGCTCCTGCGCGCCCGCCGGGACCCGCGGCGACTCACGTTCCTCCTGACGCCGCTGTTCGTCTTCGCGGGCACGCTGGCCGGAACCGGGTCGCTGTCGAACGTCCTCTCGACCCTCCCGCTTCTCTGCGCGGCGTTCCTCCCATGGGGACTCGGCGCGGCGACGACGCTCAACCCCCTCGGCGACGAGGGGAACGTGCTCCCGATAACGCTCGTCGCCGCGACGCCGCGGCAGTTCGTCCGCGGCGTCCTCCTGCCGGGCGTCGTCTACGGCGCGCCGATAGCCGTCGTCCTCACCGGCGTCGCCGCCGTCGCCGGCGGCCGAGCGCTCCCCGTCGCCGCCGGACTGGCGGTGAGCGCGGGGTTCGTCACGCTGGTCGCCGCGCCCGCCGGCGCGGCCGTCGGCGTCTACCTCCCCCGGTTCAGCGCCGTCAGCGTCGGCCGGAGCGGCGACGTGCTCCCGCCCCGGACGCTCGCCGTCCTCGCTCACGGCGTCGCCGTCGTCGTCCCGTCCGGCCTCCTCGCCCTCCTCGTCGCCGCGCCGGCACCGGCGTCGGGCGTCGTCGCCGCCGTCTCCGGCGTGGCGGGCGTGCCGCCGGCGACGCTCAGAGCGAGCGTCGTCTCGCTCCTCGTCCTCGCGGGCGTCCTCGTCGCACTCACGGGCTACCGAACCGCGATTCACCGCGTCCGGAGCTACGAGCCGACCTGAACGCGCGCTCCTGCGGCCGCGGTCACTCCTCGCGGCCGAGGCGCGAGAGCAGTTCCGGGTCGGTGTGGAACTTCAAGACGTTGTGTACCACGGAGTTCCGGAGGTTCGAGACCACCTTGCCGTGGCGCTTGTAGAACTCGTGAATCCACTGCGACTGCGCCTGCGCCGACTCGAACATCATCACGGACTTCCACTGGTACTCGCCGTCCGAGAGGAAGTAAAACAGCGTGTGCGGGTCGTCGCGGATGTGGACCATCGCGTCGTGCCACTCGTCGGCGAAGTGTTCGGGGTTGAACTTGAACTCGAACAGCGCGAACGTGAAGTACTCCTCGTTCGGCACGATAGCCTCCCGAAAGACCCCCTCCTCGCGCATCCGGCGTATCGTCTCCGAGATGGTGACGTGGGACACGTCGATGTCGTGCTTCTCCGCGAGAATCCGGGTCAACTCCCGCGAGGAACGCTGCGGGTCCGCCGCCAACTCGCGGAGGATGACCGTGTCGCGTTCCTTGAACGTCCAGTCGGGGGCGTCGTCGTCCATCTGTGTCTCCGTGATTTCGGTCGTGTGTGGTGTCGCTTTCGGTCCGCCGTCCGATCCGATTCGAGTGGCGGCGCGGCGCGCACCGGCGCCGCTCAGAGTATCTGGTCCGCGACGATGTTCTTCTGAATCTCGCTGGTCCCCTCGTATATCTTGGTGATGCGGGCGTCGCGGTAGAACCGCTCTGCGGGGTGGTCCGTGACGAATCCCGCGCCGCCGTGGACCTGGATGCCCTCGTCGGCCACGTCGACGGCGCGTTCGCTGGCGAACAGTTTCGCCATGCTGGCGAACTTGGCGGCGGTCTGATCGTCGCCACTCTCGACGTGCGTGGCCGCGCGGTACGTCAGCGACCGGGCCGCCTCCACGTCAGTCGCCATCTCGGCTAGCTTGTGGCTGATGGCCTGGTACTCGGCTATCTTCTGTCCGCCCTGCTCGCGTTCGTTGGCGTACTCGACCGCCGCGTCCACCGCCGCCTGCGCGACGCCGACGGCCTGCGCGGCGACGCTGACCCGGCCGTCGGCGAAGAACGCCATCAGTTGGTAGAACCCCTGGTCCACCGCGCCGATGACGTTCTCCTCCGGCACGTACACGTCGTCGAGGACGACTTCGGCGAGGTCGGAGGCGCGGATGCCGAGTTTGTTCTTGATGGGCGTCGTCTCGAACCCCTCGAGGTCCGTGGGGACGAGGAACGCCGTGATGCCGCGGTGGCGTTCGCCCGGCGTCGTCTTCGCCATCACGACGGCCACGTCGGCGACGGTGCCGTTCGTTATCCACATCTTCGTCCCGTCGAGGACGTACCCGCCGTCCGCTTCCTCCGCGCGCGTCTCGATACCGGCCACGTCGGACCCGTGAGCCGGTTCGGAGATGCACGAACAGGTCGCGGCGTCGCCCGAGGCGACCTTCGGTAACCACTCCTCTTTCATCCAGTCGTCGCCGAACTGCTGTATCATCGTCGTGCCGAACCCGCGGGACCCGATTGCGCTCCCGATGCCGGGGTCGGCGCGCCACAGTTCCTCGGTGACGACGACGGACGACAGCGTGTCCATCCCGGGCCCGCCGTACTCCTCGGGGATGTTGGGCGCGACGAGGTCGTACTTCGCCGCCTCCTCGATCAGGTCGTGGGGGTACTTCCGTTCCTCGTCGTGTTCGCGGGCGACGGGCCGTATCTCGTTCTCGCCGAACTCCCGTACCATCTCGCGAATCGCCCGTTGCTCGTCGTTCAGTTGGAAACTCATTCGCTGTCACCTCCGGCGTCCGCCTCGCGTTCGCGCAGTTCGAACTTCTGGACCTTGCCCGTCGTCGTCCGCGGCAGTTCGTCGATGAACGCCACCTCGCGGGGGTGTTTGTACTCCGCGAGGTTCTCGAGGCAGTATTCCCGCACGTCGTCGGGCGTCAGGTCGGCGTCCGGAACGGGGACGACGAACGCCTTCACGGTCTCGCCGCGGCGTTCGTCCGGGATGCCGACCACCGCCGCGTCCGCGATGGCGGGGTGTTCGAAGAGGAGTTCCTCCACCTCCCGCGGGTAGACGTTGTAGCCGCCGGTGACGATCATGTGCTTCTCGCGGTCCACGACGTAGTAGAAGTCGTCCTCGTCGCGGTAGCCCACGTCGCCGGTGTGGAACCACCGCTTGCCGTCCGCTTCGGTGAACGCCTCCTCGTTCGCCTCCGGCAGGCCGTAGTACCCCTGCATCACGTTCGGCCCGTGGATGACCAGTTCGCCCGTAATCTCGTCTAAGTCGACCGTCTCCTCGTCCACCGGCCCCTCCGCGACGGGCGGCACGTCCTCGAAGTCGTCGTCGACGATGCGAGCCTCCAGTCCGTCGAGGGGCTTGCCGATGCTGCCGGGACGGCGCGCACCGGGGTAGTTCGCGTGCGTCACCGGACTGGTCTCCGTCAGGCCGTACCCCTCGTACAGTTCCACGTCGAACGTCTCCTCGAACTGTCGCATCACCTCGATGGGGAGACTGCTCCCGCCGGAGTTCGCGAAGCGAATCGACGAGATGTCGTAGTCGTCCGCGCCGTCGAAGTTTATCAGGTCGTTGAACATCGCGGGGACGCCGTGCATCACGGTCAACTGCTCGGCTTCGATGGCCGACAGGGTGTCCTCGGCGTCCCACGCGGGGAGGGGGTAGTAGCCGCCGCCCTCGAACAGGGTGGCTATCATCGTCACCGTCATCCCGTAGATGTGGAAGAGTGGGAGGACGCCGAGGAACTTGTCGTCGGGGTCGACGCCGCCGGGCAGCAGTTTCGCCGTCGCCCGCGCGTCCCACGCGAGGTTGTGATGCGTGAGGAGGACGCCCTTCGGCTTTCCCGTCGTGCCCGACGTGTACGGCTGGACCGCCACGTCGTCGTCGTCGCGTTCGACCACTGCGGCGGGTTCGTCGGCGAGGAACTCCTCGAACGGAATCGCCCCCTCCGCCTCGCCGCCGACGCTCACCACGTGTTCGACGTCGGTGTCGTCGCGGACGGCGTCCACGAACGGCACGAGGTCCGCGAGGGCGACGACGACGGTGGCACCGCTGTCGGCGAGCAGGTGCGATATCTCCCGCGTCTTGTACTGGGGGTTCATCGGGACGACGATGCCCCCCGCGTGTAGCGTCCCGTGGAAGGCGGTGACGAACTGCGGGAGGTTCGGGAGGTAGACGGCGACTCTGTCGCCCGGGCCGATACCGTGGTCCGCCAACCCGGCCGCGAACTGCCCGGTCATCCCCCACAACTGTTCGTAACTCCACTCCTGCCCGCGGAACCCGACGGCCGTCTCCTCCGGATACGACTCCACGGCCGCCGCGATGTCCTGAACCATGTTTGTCATTGTCGAACGTTCGAAATTCCGAAAGCGGAGGCCAAAAGTGTTCGCCATAGATTTACCAACGGTCAGCGATTCTCCCGCAGAAGTTTACTCCGTTAGAACGAACGCGGCCGGCGGGGTCGGGGCCCGCCGCCGGACTCGCCGCTTCGGAGTTCCCGGCCGCTTCAGAGTTTCTCCGCCGCCAGCGCCTGTTCGCCGCGACGGCTCGCCTGGTCGAGGCGGGCGCGCGCGGCGTTCGCCGCCGGACCGGGGAGTTCGTCGCTCGCGTCTTCGAGACGCTCCTTCGCGCGTCCGAGGGCGTCGGTGATCGCTTCGAGTGCGCGGTCCGCGCCCGGCGCGTCGCCCGACTCGGCGCGTTCCGCCGCCCGGTCGGCAGACGCGGCGACGGCTTCGAGCGACCGCGTGAGTCCGCCGACGGCGTTCGCGGCGGGGCCCGTGCCGCCCCCGGTGCCGCCGTCGGTGCTACCACCGTCGCCCTCACCTTCCGTCGCCTCCCGCACCGTCGCGGCCGTCTCCCGGGAGACGTCGGCGAGGAACGACGCGAGGGATGCCTTCCCCGTCCGCGGCCGGTCGATGGTGACGGCCGACTCCGCGGCGGGGTTGACGCGGAACGCCCCGACCGCACCGTCGTCGTCGCGGACTTCGGTCGTGTACGCGCCGCCGCGGTGGACGTAGACGGCGTCCGACCCCCGCACGGGCGCGTCGTACAGTCGCCCGGCGAAGTCGTCCTCGACGGCCACGTCGGTCAGCGTCGCGTCGGTGCCCTCGGCGTCGACGCGCAGTTTCACGGCGTCGCCCTCGGCGACCAGCGGAATCTCTCCGTCCGCGCCCGCGACGGTGACGCCCGGCGGCGACTCGGCCGTCCCGTCCGCCGTCGTGTTCTCGGTCTGCGCGTCCGTCGGCGTCGTCGTGCCCGCGGTCTGCTTGTCCTCCGGCTTCGCGTCCTCCGTCGCCGTCTCCCCGGAGTCGGACCCGGCGTCCTCGACGCGAACCCGCTGGCTGAACGGCGCGGTACCGGCCCGGTTGACGGTCAGTCGATGCTCGCCCGGCGGCACGTCTCTGAGGACGAGTGCGCCGCCGAACGTCGGCACCGCCGTCGGGTCGCTCTCCAGGAGGGCGACGGCCTCGACGCTCGACTCGCGGGTGGTGAGCCCCTCGCCCGCCGGCGCGTCGTCCGTCGTCACCGCCTCCGTCACCGACGCGACGAGGCTCCCGACAGACCCCGGCGCGCCGACGGCGTCGTACCGTTCGGCGAGGGCCGCGCGGTGCGTGGGGTCCGTGATGTCGGCGGCGGGGTCCTCGTACCGCGCCTGCGTCCACGGCGGGTCCGTCGTCGTCAGGTGCCCGGCGATGGCGTCCTCCGCGAACCCCGGAACGGCGAACTCGAAGCTCAACTGCGGCCCGGTGAACGCGTCGACGTGTTCGACTTCCTCGGCCGGCACCAGCGCGTACGCCTCCTCGCCTTCGGGGTCCTCGCGGCCCTCGAAGTCGAGGACGACGCCCGTCTCGCGGGCCGGGAGGTCCGTCGGCGGCGACGAGAGGTCGTCGAACGAGCGAATCGTGAGACGCTCGGGAACGAGGTCCTCGCGCGTGACGGCGGGCAGTCGGTCGTGTTCGTACACCGGCGCGCCGTCCAGTTCCGGGACGACGAACGGTAGTCGGAACCCCTCGTCGCGCGGTAGGCCGTAGGCGGCGGGCACGTCCGCCAGTGACGCCAGTCCGCCGATGGCGCGGTTCGTGATGTCCGCCGGGACGCCGTCGATGGAGACGCGCTGGAAGCTCTCTCGCTCCTCGTTCAGCGAGAGCGCACTGGAGTGCGACCCCAACTCCGAGAGCACCCGCGGCACCGTCTCCTCGGGGTCCAGATGTTCGTTGTTCGGCACGCGCCGGGAGTGCGAACTCGCGACGTGGAGGCGCGCCTCCTCGCGTTCGGTGTCGACGAAGACGTGGACCACCTCCCAGTCGTGCCAATGGAAGTTCGTCGTGAACTGGTCGAACGCCGAGTAGAGCCAGTACTGGACGACGGTCAGCGGCGACCCCGCGTACGAGCGGACGTTGTAGAACACCGTCGGGTCCGGTACCCGCGTCTCGGCGCGCCGTTCGCTGTAGCCGTCGAGGGCGTCGAACCCCGAGACGACCGGGTCGCCGTCGCGTTCGGACTCGTAGGGTCGCGGGTCCGTCGGGAACCAGCGCTCGTTCGCGTCGAAGTACAGGACAGGCGCGTAACGTTCAGCGAGCGTCCGCGCCTCGTCCGTCTCGACGGCGGTGGTCGTACCGTTCGGTTCGCTCTCGGACGCCGAACACCCCGCGAGGCCCGCGGCACTCGCGCCGGCGACGGCCGCGAGGAGTCGTCGCCGCGAGAGGCGGTTCCCGCCGCCCGTCACGGCGGACCGCCTCCCGCCGCGCCCGGCGGACTGCGTCCGGCGGCGCGGGCGAACCTGTCGTGATTCATACCTGTCGGTACGGCAACGGCCGGATAGGTCTTCTGGTCCGGACCGATTCGACGCGCTCCCCACCGGGGGACGTGACCGTCGCTCTCGCACGCGTCGCTCTCGCCGCCCTCGACTTCGCACTTTTTGTCGTTCGCCCGCCAATAGCGCCCCATGCACGTCGTCGAACTCACCGAACCCGGCGTCTTCGAGCACCGAGAACGGGACCGCCCGGACCCTGCGGCCGACGAGGTTCTCGTCGAAGTCCGGCACGTCGGCATCTGCGGGTCGGACGTCCACTACTACGAACACGGCCGCATCGGCGACTACGTGGTCGAAGACCCGCTGATTCTCGGCCACGAGAGCGCGGGCGAAGTCGTCGCCGTCGGCGACGAGGTGACTGGTCTCGACGCCGGCGACGAGGTGGCCCTCGAACCGGGCATCCCGTGCGGCGAGTGCGCGCGGTGTCGGTCGGGCGAGTACAACCTCTGTCCCGACGTGGAGTTCATGGCGACGCCGCCGGACGACGGCGCGTTCGCCGAGTACGTCGCGTGGGACGCCGACTTCGCCCACCGCCTCCCCGAGAGCGTCTCGACGCGCGCGGGTGCGCTCTGCGAACCGCTGAGCGTCGCCCTCCACGCGACGCGGCGGGCCGAAATCGGCCTCGGCGACGCCGTCCTCGTCACCGGCGCGGGCCCCATCGGGATGCTGGTCAGCGAGGCGGTCCGGGCCGCGGGCGCGGGGTCGGTCCTCGTCTCCGACGTGGTCCCGGAGAAACTCGAACGCGCCGAGGCGTACGGCGCGACGGCGACGGTGAACCCCGCGGAGGAGTCGCTCTCGGCGGCCGTCGCAGACTTCACCGACGGCGAGGGGGTGGACGCGGTGATAGAGGCGTCCGGCGCGCCGCCCGCCGTCGCGTCGACGGTGGACGTCGTCCGACGCGGCGGCACCGTCCTCTGCATCGGCCTCTCGGCCGAGGACGAGATACCCATCGAGACGAACGAAATCGTCGACAAGGAACTCGACTTCCGCGGGTCGTTCCGCTTCCGCAACACGTACGCGGACGCCGTCTCCCTCCTCGAACGCGGCGCCGTCGACGTCGAGAAGATAATCGACTTCGAGATGCCGATGGCGGACCTCACCGCGGCGTTCGAACGCGCCCGCGAACCCGACGTCGTGAAGGGGATGGTGACAGTCCGCGAGTAACCTAACGAATTTTTATCACAATCGGGCGCGAGTCGTCGGTATGCGCGCCGCAGTGTTGGAGGAGTACGGCGAACCGCTGAGCATCGAAGACGTAGACGCACCCGACGCCGCCGCCGACGGGGCGGTCGTCGAACTGGAGGCCTGCGGCATCTGCCGGAGCGACTGGCACGGGTGGCAGGGCGACTGGGACTGGTTGGGACTCAAACCGCCGACGGGGCAGATTCTCGGCCACGAACCCGCCGGCCGCGTCGTCGAGGTGGGCGACGACGTGGAGACGGTCCGCGAGGGCGACCACGTCGCCGTCCCGTTCAACCTCGGCGACGGCACCTGTCCGCAGTGCGCCAACGGCCACGGCAACACCTGCGAGAACGTCGTTCCGCTCGGGTTCACCGAAGTGGCACAGGGCGCGTTCGCCGAACAGGTCCACGTTCCGGCGGCCGACTACAACGTCGTCGGCCTGCCGGACGGCGTCTCCTCCACCGATATGGCCGGCCTCGGCTGTCGGTTCATGACCTCCTTCCACGCCCTCGCGCACCGCGCGGACGTCGAGGCGGGCGACTGGGTGGCCGTCCACGGGTGCGGCGGCGTCGGTCTCTCGGCCATCCACATCGCCGACGCCCTCGGCGGCAACGTCGTCGCCGTGGACTTGGACGACGAGAAACTCGAACTCGCCGAGGACCTCGGCGCGGCGGCGACGGTGAACGCCGGCGACGTGGGAGACGTGCCCGGCGAAGTGCGCGACATCGCCGACGACCACGTCGGCGTCTCCGTGGACGCTCTCGGCATCGCCGAGACGTGCCAGAACTCGGTGGGAAGCCTCGGGACGCGCGGACAGCACGTCCAAATCGGCCTGACGACGGAGGAGGAGGGCGGCACCGTCGAACTCCCGACGGACGCGATGGTGATGAACGAGATAGAGTTCCTCGGTTCGCTGGGGATGCCGCCGACGAAGTACGACGAGATATTCCGGATGGTCGCCAGCGGCAAACTCGACCCCAGCGCCGTCGTCACCGACCGCGTGGGCCTCGACGGCGTCTCCGACCAACTCGCCGCGATGACCGACTTCGGGACGGTCGGTATCCCCGTCGTCGACGAGTTCTGAGCGACGCCGCCGGTCGCTTCCGTCGCCGCGCCGCTATCGAACGCGATACTCCTCCGTGAGATTCAATACTGATAAGGAGAAATCACCTCTCACGCCCACCAGGTGATATCGTGCCGACACAGACCCATCCCGTCGCGTTCATCCTCGCGCTGTTCATGGACGTGACGCTATCGGTCGCGATGCCGGTTTCAGTTCTGATATTCTGGCGCGTCGCACTCGGCCCAATCGGAATCGTCGAGTCCGCCATCTGCGTCGTCGTCGGACTCGTCGGGTACGTCTTCGCGCGCGGTATCGTCCTCCCGCGGCGCCTGTTCGTCTCGAAGGGCGAGGACGCCGGCGAACCGGAACGGCCGCCACCGCCGGACTGATATCCCGCGTCCGCAATCGTCCCGCATGGACCCGACCGATCTCAGGGAGGCAGTCCCGGCGTTCGAGGACGTGCGCTACATGAACACGGGCGCGAGTGGGCCGAGTCCCCGCCCCGTCGTGGAGGCCGCACAGGCGTTTCTGGCGCGTCACGAGTACGACGCCGCGAGCGAGGAGGGACCGTATCCGCTCGCGTTCGACACGTACGAGGAGGTCCGAGCGACCGTCGCCGACTTCCTCGGCGCGGCGGAGACGGAGATAGCGCTGACCCAGAGCACGTCCGACGGTATCAACCGCGTCGCGACGGCGTTGGAGTGGGAACCGGGCGACGCAATCGTCCGGACGGACCTCGAACACCCCGCGGGCGTCCTCCCGTGGTCGCGCCTCGAACGCCGGGGCTGTGAGGTCCGCGTCGTCCCGACGGAGGACGGCCGAATCGACCGCGAGGCGTACCGCGAGGCGGTGCAGGACGCGAAACTCGTCTGCTTCAGCGCCATCACGTGGAACTACGGCACGTTCCTCCCCGTCGAGGAACTGGTCGAGGAGGCCCACGACGCGGGCGCGTTCGTCCTCGTGGACGCCGTGCAGGTGCCCGGCCACTCCCCGTTGGACGTGACCGAGTGGGGCGCGGACGCCGTCGCCGCCGCCGGGCACAAGTGGCTCCTCGGCACGTGGGGCGGCGGGTTCCTCTACGTCGAGGAGTCGGTCGCCGACGACCTCGAACCCGCGGCCATCGGCTACCGGAGCGTCGAGGACCCCGGCGCGGCCGACTACGCACTCAAGCGGGGTGCGCCGCGGTTCGAAATCGGGACGACGAACCTCGCGCCGTACGTCGCCCTCCAGACGGCCATCGAGACCATCGAGTCGGTCGGGATGGACGTCGTGGAGTCGCACGTCCTCCGTCTGGCGGCGCGACTCGCGGACCGCGTCCCGGACGAGAGGCTACTCAGCCCCGCGGACCCGGAGACGGGCCTCGTGACGATTCGCGTCGACGACCCCGAGGAGACGGTCGAGACGCTGAAGGAGGAGTACGGCGTCGTCGTCCGCCCGATACCGTCGCTCGACGGGTCGATTCGCGCGTCGCTCCACGTCGTCAACACCGCCGCGGACGTGGACCGTCTGGTCGAGGGGTTGGAGGAGACGGGCTGGTAACGTAGCGTCGGCGGGGACGCCTCGGACGCCGGGCGCGCCGGTCTCAGACGCCTCGCGCCCGACTTCGCATCACTTCCGCGATACCCGCGTTGGCCGAGCAGTTCGGGCAGGCGCGCACCGTCCCCGAGTCGTCGGCGAAGACGCGCACGAACCGGTCGGAGACGTGCGTATCGCAGTGTTCACACGTCGGCATCTCGTCGCTCCTGTGCTGCAGTCATCTGTGTGTTCCTCGTTCACAGGGATGGAGAGACTAATAAAGAAAATTTCCCGAGTTCTCACCCAAATTCGTCCCGACATCGCCCGGAGAACGACGACACTACGGGCCGAACGGCCGATTTCCTCGCCGGGACTACGACGTTCCGCCTCCGAGCGACTTTTGCGGGTGCCGACCGAACGGACGGTATGACCGACACGGAACTGGCGACGCTCGGCGGTGGCTGTTTCTGGTGCATCGAGGCCCCGATGAAGGAACTCGTCGGCGTCGAGTCCGTCACTTCGGGCTACGCGGGCGGACACGTCGAGAACCCGACGTACGAACAGGTCTGCGAGGGGACGACCGGTCACGCCGAAGTCGTCCAGGTGGCGTTCGACCCCGACCGCATCACCTTCGAGGAACTGCTGGAGGTGTTCTTCGCCATCCACGACCCGACGACCGAGGACCGACAGGGGCCGGACGTTGGGTCGCAGTACCGCTCTGCGGTGTTCTACCACTCCGAGGAGCAACGCGAGACGGTGGAACGACTCGTCGCGGAGATGAACGAGTCCGGCGTCTACGACGACGACATCGTCACGGAAGTCGCCCCCCTCGACACGTTCTACGAGGCGGAGGAGTACCACCAGGACTACTACGAGAAGAACCCCGACAAGCCCTACTGCGCGGTGCAGATTCCGCCGAAGCTGGAGAAGGTCCGCGAGAAGTTCGCGGGGAAGGTCCGCGGCGTCAACTAGTCGTCCACTTCGACGACGCGCCGCAGTCCCGTCTCTAGCGTCACCGTCGGTTCGTAGCCGAGGGCCTCGCGCGCCCGACGCAGGTCCGCGAGACTCGCGGGCACGTCGCCGGAGCGAGCGTCCTCGTGGACGATGTCGCTGTCGCTCCCGGTGACGCTCCGAACCGTCTCGGCCAACTCGCGGATGGTCGTCTCCGACCCGGTGCCGACGTTGAACGCCTCGCCGACGGCGTCCGTGGTGGCCGCCGCGAGGTTCGCGCGGACCACGTCGTCGACGTAGACGAAGTCCCGCGTCTGCGTCCCGTCGCCCTCGACGGTGAGGGGGTCGCCGCGACGCGCCTGGTCCACGAAGATGCTGATGACGCCGCTGTACTGGCCCGCGGTCTGCCCGGGCCCGTAGACGTTGAAGTACCGGAGGGCGACCGTCTCCAGTCCGTAGAGGTCGTGGTACGCCCGGACGTACGACTCGGCGGCGTACTTGTCGATGGCGTACGGCGACCGGGGACGGGCCGGTGCGTCCTCGCTTATCGGCACCCCGTCGGGGACGCCGTAGACCGCGCAACTGGAGGCGAACACGACGCGGGCGTCGGCGTCGCGGGCCGCTTCGAGGACGTTCAGCGTCCCGCCGAGGTTCACGTCGTTGCTCCGTTGCGGTTGTTCGATGCTCCGCGTGACGCTCACCTCCGCCGCCTCGTGGAACACCAGGTCGGCCCCTTCGACCGCCTCCCGGACGACGGCCTCGTCTCGGACGTCGCCCTCGACCAGTTCGACGCCGTCGGGGAGGTTGTCCGCCGCGCCCGTCGAGAGGTCGTCGAGGACGCGTACCTCGTTGTCGTCGACGAGTGCGTCGGCGATGCGACTCCCGATGAACCCCGCGCCGCCGGTGACGACGACCGTCTTCTCCTCGATGTCTTGTTCGTTCATTGTGACGAGATGGTCGGTCTCAGTTCCGGGGTCCCGCCGCCCGTGCGAACGCGCGGCACCCCGACGACCGTCGTCCGGTCGAACACGGCTCTCGGACAAAAGTATGCGGCCCCGTCGCCGCGCGGACACGGCGTTATGTCGTCCTTACTGATACGTCGTGGCCGCCACCTCCCGACGATGACGTACGACGTCGCCGTCGTCGGGACCGGTCCCGACCCGGAGGAACCGGACACCGACGGCTACGCGATGGGGTATCGACACGCTTCGGCGTACGACCGACTCGACGACTGCCGACTCGCCGCCTGCGTCGACATCGTCCGACCGAACGCGGAGGCGTTCGCCGAGGCGTGGGGTCTCGGGGAGGACGCCGTCTACGAGGACGTGGGGCAGATGCTCGCGGAGGTGCGGCCTGACGTGGTGAGCGTCACGGTGCCGCCGTCGGTACACGCCGACGTGGTCGTGCAGTGCGCCGAGAGCGACTCCGTGCAGGCGATTCACTGCGAGAAGCCGATGGCGAAGACGTGGGGCGACGCCAAGCGGATGGCGAAGGCCTGCGAGGAGGCCGGCGTCCGACTCACGTTCAACCACCAGCGACGGTTCGGCAAGCCGTTCCGCGAGGCGAAGCGACTGCTCGACGACGGCGCTATCGGGTCGCTGGAACGCGTCGAACTCGGCGGCCCGAACCTCTTCGACTTCGGGACGCACCTGTTCGACCTCTGCGGCCACTACGTCGACCAGTCGCCGCCGGAGTGGATGCTCTGCGGCATCGACTACAGCGAGGAGAACGTCCAGTTCGGCGCGCACAACGAGAACAACGCCGTCGCGCAGTGGGGCTACGAGAACGGCGTCGTCGGCGTCGCCTCCACCGGCGACTACAGCGTCCTCCCCGCGCAGATTCGCCTCGTCGGCGACGACGGGATGATAGACGTCTGCGTCGACGACGGCCCACCGCTCCGGTACCGGAACGGGTCGACGAACGGGTGGACCGAGGGCGACACCGGCGGCGACGGCGCGCACGGCCCGAACACGTCGCGCCCGCAGGCCGCGGCGCAGAAGGTCGCTTCGCGCCTCCCGTTCGTCTCCGCCGACCGCTTCCGTTCGACGACGTACGTCGAACGCGCCATCGAGGACGTGGTCTCGGCGCTCAGAGAGGACCGCACCTCCGAGTTGGCCGCCGAGAACGCCCTCCAGTCGACGGAACTCATCTTCGCCGCGTGGGAGTCCGCGCGGCGGCGGGAACGCGTCGTCCTCCCCCTCGACGCCGACGGGAACGCCCTCGAGGAGATGGTCGAGTCGGACGAACTGCTCGCGTCGCCCGACGCCTGACGCGGACTCGGCCTCGACCCCCCGCGAACTCGCCGAATCGACATTATTGCGATCGGGTTGGTAAGTAAAAGATACGATGTGGGGAGGAGTTCGCTACCGATTACCTGTAAGTGTGGAAAACAGATACTTACGCCATTCCTGTACGTCGGCTCAGAATGAGTGCGAACACCCCCGACGACGACCGGACCGACGACGGCGGTCTCGGTGAGACTATCAAGAACCTGTTCTCCGGCGACTCAGCGGAGTCGACGCCGCGACCCGCGTCCGACGCCGAGACAGAGACCGATGCCGACGTGCCGTCCGACCGCGTCGAAATCGGCCGGCGGTCGTATCTGAAGATGGTCGGCGTCGCCGCGACGACGGCGTCGGCGTCGGTCGCCGGGTGTACCGGGTCGGCGAACGACGTCGCCCGCGTCCAGCCGATGTCGGCGTTCGGGTACGGCGGCGCGGCCGTCCTCCAGCAGAGTTCGTCGCTCGACCTCTCGGTCAGCGAGTCCGAACCGAACGACACGCAGGCGACCGCGATGGCCCTCGACCTCGGGGCCACCGTCTCCGGGACGCTCACGGAGTCCGAAGTCGACTGGTACGCCGTCGACGCGACCAGCGGACGTGAACTCGTCGTCGACTTCGACCGAGCGGTGAAGACGGGCGTGACGGCGGTCATCGTCTACGACACGGAGGGCGACTGGAGCAACCTCCGGTATCTCGGTGCCTCGGGCGCGGTGACGGTCCGAAGCCCCGTCGAGGAGTCGGGGACGCACTACGTGCAGGTCGTCAACGTGCAGGACGGCAGCGGCGACTACACGCTGGCCGTCTCGCAGAGCGACGACGGCGTGACGACGGAGACGGCGACGCCGACGGAGACGGCGACGCCGACGGAGACGGCGACGCCGACGCCGACGGCCACGGAGACGCCGACGCCGACGGCCACGGAGACGGCAACGCCGACGGCCACGGAGACGGAGACGGCGACGCCAACGCCGACGGAGACGGCGACGCCGACGCCCACGCCCACGGACGGACAGTCGCCGTTCGGCGGGCAGGCGCGGACGATTCCCGGGCAGATTCAGGCCCAACACTACGACGACGGCGGCGACGGCGTCGCCTACTTCGACACGACCAGCGACGCGAAGGGCGGCGACTTCCGGACCGACGAGGCCGTGGACATCGAGAGCACGGGCGACTCCTCGGGCACCTACAACGTCGGCTGGATGCAGCAAGACGAGTGGCTGGAGTACACCGTGGACGTGACGGCCGGGTCGTACGACATCGACCTCCGCGTCGCCTCGCCCGAGGGCGGCAACCGGTTCCGCGTGCTGCTGGGGTGGGACGAACTCGGCGTCGTCGAAGTGCCGAACACGGGCGGATGGCAGTCGTGGACGACGGTGACGCTGGAGGACGTGACCCTGTCCGGCGGCGCGGGACAGGTCCTGCGCGTCGAAGTCCTCGACGGCGACGTCAACCTCAACTGGCTGGAGTTCACGAGCAACCAGCCGACCGTCACGGAGACGGCGACGCCGACGCCCACGGAGACGACGACGGAGACGCCCACCGCGACGCCGACGCCGACTCCCACGCCCACGTCCGACGACGACAACTACGGCGTTCAGGGCTACGGCGAACTGGGGTACGGCGGCGTCGAGAACTAGCGCGCCGACGTTCGGTATCGTCGAGGACCGGAGCGGCGACTACTCGATGACGGGCGTTCGAGCGACGAGTCGGTTCGCGGCCTGTGCGAGGCGGTGCGTCGCCCGCCCGCCCAGCGTCACCGCGGCGTACAGGTGGAACTTCGGCTCCAGCGGGTAGTGCTGCACCGCCTTGAGGAAGAACCGGCGCGCGACGTCGTAGCTTCCGCCGCTGAGCGACGCGGACCCGACCCGGTACGCCGCCCACCCCAGCATCTTGCGCTCGAACAACGGTCCGTACTCGGCGGCCAGCCCGCGGTACTTCTCGACGAACAGACTGTAACTCTGGAGGAGGTTGTCGTAGTCGTCGGAGATGCGGTTGTGCGCGTCGTGTTCGTAGATGACGAGGGGTTCGCCGACGGCCGCGAAGTCGCACTTCGTCGAGAGGGCGACGTACCACTCCAGGTCGGCCCACCGCTTGAACCGTTCGTCGAAGGGCGTCTCCTTGGCGAGGTCCGTGCGGACCATCACCGCCGACTGCGTCCCGACGACGTTCTGACAGAGCACCTCCTTCGTGACGTCGCCGCTGCTGTCGTCGGGAACGACGACGTCGTGGACGCTGCCGTTCAGTATCCCTTTCCGGCCGACGTAGACGAGTCCGACGTCGTCGTCGGCGTCGCGGAACCGCGCGACCTGTTTCGCGAGTTTCTCCGGCGCCCACCGGTCGTCGTCGTCGAGGAAGGCGATGTACGTGCCCGTCGCCGCCTCGACGCCCGTGTTCCGCGCGGCGTTCGCGCCGCGGTTCTCGTCGTGACGGACTATCTCGAAGTCGCGCACGTCGGGCGCGGCGTCGGCGAGGACGTCGCTCGCGGGCACCTCCGAGCAGTCGTCGACGACGACGAGTTCGATGGGCGCGTACCGCTGCTCGGACACGGTCTGTACCGCCGACCGCAGGTACTCCGGGCGGTTGTACGTCGTGATGATCACCGTGACCAGCGGGTCGTCCGTCGAGGAGGTTCGAGTCATGGAGTCAACTGCACCGGGGGCGTCGCGAGCGTCGTTTCGTGGCGTTCGACCGAGACATCTTACTCGTACTCTCCTCTGCGCGGGCGTATACTGTTATGTGCCTCGTTACGCTGGTAAGACAAGAACTACGTCGGCGAGGTTCGAGGGTACGCCTGACGTGACAACCACGACGTACGTGAATAAAACAATTAGTTATATACCTACTAATCGCTGCTATACGATTGATACGCTACGACAGACGTTCGCACGAGCCGACGCCGTGGTCTTTCTACCGAGCTTATATTTTTAAACGGTGGAGGCGTTCGAGCAACAAACGAACTTCGCCGTGGACGCAGCCAACACACCGACGTTCCAATCAATGGAGTTAGATACGAATTTCCCCCGACGGCGGACGGATCGGCAGACCCGTCGCCCAGCCCCTCTCAGCACCGCTGACGAACCGAACGGACGGACCGATACATGACCGACCGGGAGATATCTCGTCGCGAAGCCCTCGCAGCCATCGTCGCGGCTGTCGTCGGTGCTATCGCTCTCGCCATCTCTTTGCTCGCCCCGCCCGACCGGAAGCCCCCCGGTCCCCAGACGCCGACGGAGACGCCGGCGGCGCCGGAGACCGGACAGCCGACGACGACCGAGGTTCCGCCGGGTGAGGATATCCGCGACTACGGAGCCACGGTCGACGGCACGACCGACGACACCGCGGCGATACTGCGGGCAGTCGAGGCGGCCTCTCCCGGCGGCACGGTGTATCTCCCGGCGGGCGATATCCTCGTTAGCGGGTTCGAGAGCGACGGGAAAGCCATCCAACTCGACGCGAGCAACGCGGACCTGACTATCACCGGTGCCGGCGCGGGCGACGGTGGAACGACGCTCAACTTCGCCGGCGGTCACGAGGGCGTTCACGGGGCGATCGACATTCGGACCGACCGCGGCGAGAGCATCGGCACTGTTCGACTCGAGAAGTTCGCCGTCGTCGGGAACAAGTCCGAGCAGGGACAGAACCCCGGCATCGGCATCCACACCGAGGCCAACGGGGAGTTCGTCATGCGCGACTGCCGCGTCTCTTCGTGGCGGAACGCCGGGCTGAAACTGTCCGGGGCGATGAAGGCGGACGTTCAGTACTGCTCCTTCGACAACAACGGCCTCCGATCGAACGGCGGCCACGACATCTCGCCGAATCAGGCGTGGGAGCCGACGGAGACGCTCGTCAAACACGTGCTCTGCACTAACTCCGGCGGCGTCTCCATCGACGTCGGACAGGACAACGACGCCCAACTGCAGACCGTCCTCATCGACAGATGTGTGCTGAAGGACAGTCGCGGGTCGCTCAAACTCTCCACCGAGAACAAGTCCACGACGGTGAGAAACACGCAGATGCTCGGGAACGAGAACACGACGATTCCGGTCAAAGTGAACCCGACGGACGTGAGTATCGACGACCTCGCTCTCGACAACGTCCTCATCGACGGCGGCGGGTGGCCGGGGATCGACCTCCCGTGTCCCGGTCGTCTCCGCCTCGACGACGTCGCCATCAAGAACATCGATCAGGACAACGTCGAACGCGGGCGAGACAGGGGAGGAATATACACCCGGGGCATCGGATTCGGGTCCTCGGGG
Source organism: Halogeometricum rufum (assembly GCF_900112175.1). Taxonomy (NCBI): domain Archaea; kingdom Methanobacteriati; phylum Methanobacteriota; class Halobacteria; order Halobacteriales; family Haloferacaceae; genus Halogeometricum; species Halogeometricum rufum. The sequence goes on from NZ_FOYT01000006.1 coordinate 27,917, forward strand.
CGCGTTTCGCTCCACAACATCGGCCGGAACAACGACAGTATCGTTCTCAACATCGAGGGAGGGGCGGGCGTCATCGGCGAGGTTGTCTACGGCAACGCGGAGGAGCTCGGGACCACCCAGGGCGTCGAGATAGCGCAGAGCCGACAGGGCGAACCGCTCGACCCCGACGTCGTCCACGAGAGCGAAGTCGGCCCGCAGACCGACGCGAACTGACTCACACTCCCTCGCGCCGTGCTCCCGTTCGGACCGACGGCTGGCGAGCCGTGCCCGCGACGACGGTATAAATCTGGTAACTAACTGGTCGGTAGTCGGTGAGAACGCGACGGCAACGCGCCAGTTACAGTGGATACCTGTAAAAAACGCTTATTTAAACACGGTAGGATGCCGAGTCATGGATCCCACACAGAGAGACGAACGACGGTCTCTGCGCCGTTCGTACAGCATCGATGAATACCGACGGACCGGCGTCGAGCAAATTTAAGACGAACGACAATGCCACAGGACGTTACAGACTTTGGTGCGGTGGGGGACGGTTCGCGAGACGACACGGCGGCGATACGGGCGGCGGCCGATGCCGCCGGTCCCGGGGGGACAGTCTACTTTCCGAACGGAACGTACCTCGTCGGGTCGAACGACCCGAACCCGTTTCGCTACCCGAACGACGGAAGCTGGAATCGACTGACGTGGGAGGGAGAGAGCGCCGGTTCCGTCACGATTCGGATGGACGGGGGATGGGACCGCGCGCACATGGTGTTCCGCCTCGAGAGTTCGAACCAGACGGTCACCGACGCGACGTTCAAGAAACTCGCCATCGACGGCAACAAACAGGAACAGGGCAGCAACGCCATCGGTCTCTGTGTTCTCACCGACGGCGACGGCCTGTTCAAGATGCGCGACTGCGTCGTCAAGAACGCGTACAACGCCGGCCTGAAACTCACCGGCTCGATGGACGCGGACATTCAGTACTGCGAGTTCGACAACAACGGTTACCCGTCGAACGGCGGTCACGCTATCTCGCCGAACCAGACGGCGTCGACGAACACGCAGATAAAGTGGACCCTGTGTAAGAACCAGGGCGGTGTCGATATCGACGTCGGGCAAGACACTCAGGGCGTCGACTGGCAGACGGTCCTCGTCGAACGATGCGTGCTTCGGGACAGCTATCGCGGGTCGCTGAAACTCTCGCCGGAGAACGACACGACGACGGTCAGAAACACGCAGATGCTCGGGAACGCGAACACGCAGATGCCCATCAAAGAGAACCCTTCGAACGTTCCCGTAGGCACCGTCGTTCTCGACGATGTCCTCATCGACGGGTCCACGTGGGCCGGCATCGACATGCCGGTTCCCGGCCTAATGAAACTGCGCGACGTCGCCATCAAGAACGTCAACGCCGACGACCACCGCGGTGGTGGCATGCACCTCGAAGGAATGGACGTGTCCGGCGGGACGATATCCGTTCACAACGTCGGCTCCGACAACCGAGGTGATGCGGTCAGCTTCTCGGACAGTTCGGGTTCGATCGAGAAGGTCATCTACGACGGTACCAGTTCTCCGTCGAGTTGGTCGGACGGCGGAATCGTGAAGTCGGCCGTCGCCGGGTCGCCGCTCCAACCCGACGTAGCGACGGAGGACGCCGTCGGCCCCCGGACGGGCACGACGGACTCGAGTCAGTCGGGCAGTACGGTCGACCCCGCCCAGTACGGCGGATATCAAACGCCCAGCGCCGGTACCGTCGACTGGCACGTTCCGCTGAACGAGAACTTCGAGAAGATAGAGGCCGATATCCTAGACCTCGTCCAGCGAATTCAGCAACTGGAACAGTAGCATCGATACACCCGCCGCCGGGGGCGTCTCGCCGCCGGTCGAACGGTCGCCGGATTAGACCTTGTAACCGAGGTCTTTCAGGTTCTGCTCGACTTCGGCCATGTCTACCTCGTCCGCGTTCTCGACGGGGGGCTCCGCCGTTATCTTTCGCCGCGGCCCGTTCGAGACGACGTGCCACGGTACCGTGGTCAGTTTGTCGGTGAAGATGCCCGGCGGGTGGCCGACCCACCGGACCGGAAACGGCGTGAGACGGTCGCCGAGCATCTCGCCGTGGTCGGAGCTGATGACCGTCTTGCCGTCTAACTCCTCGACGAGCGTCTGGACGTGTTCGAGCACGTAGCGGAGGTTCTCGCGGTAGGCTTCCCGCACGTCCGCGTAGTCGACGTCGCTCGCTCGCACCGTCTCACGTAACCCCGTCTTGTCGAGTTCGAACGCGCCGTTCGTCGCGTTGAGGTAGGGGTAGTGCGGCTGCATGTAGTGGACGAGCAACCGCTTGTTCGGATACTCGTCCTTGAGCTCGAGGACCGCTCGCGTGACGGCCTCCGGGCTCGGAACGAACCCGTCCGCGACGTCGCGTTCGACGTCGTGGTACGCGTGGAGTTCGCAGTTCAACTCGTCCTGAAGCTGGAGGTACCAACGGTTCCCCGAGATGTAGACGACGTCGTGGAGCGTCTTGTCCTGAAAGTTCCCGCGCACGAACTGTTTGCTCGCGCTCCCGCGGGACTCTCGAACCTCGGGCGTTCCCCCGAACGGCGTCATCTCGGCGTAGATGTCCGCCCGGCAGGCGTCGAGGAGGATGAGGTTGTCCCAGTCCTCGTCCTCGAAGACGTCCGTTCCCTGCGCGTTGTACTGGTGGTTTCGGGTGTACTCGTAGTACATCCTGTTACACCCGAGGCCGATCAGTGCGGGGTCGCCGAGGGTGCGGAGGAGCAGTTTCGGGTTCTCCCGGATGCGGTCCCAGAGTATCATCGCTGGTGCCGTTCGGCCGCTGTCCGGTCCGTGTTCGGTTCCGTCTGTTTCCCGACTGCTCGCACGGCTCGCTCGGCGCGACAACGCCCGTGACTCGTCCAGGGCGACCGACCGCGAAGACGCGAACCGCCGCCGATATCGTGGGGTGTCATAGTCTACTACACCGACTCGGCGGATAAAAGTATAGAGCGTCTATCGTCTCCGTGCGACTCGTACGGCCGCCACGCTCGGGCCTGCGCCGTCGCTCTGGCGCGGAGAACGCCGGTGAGAAACGCGTTCACTTCGAACCTCCGACGACGGCGTCGCCGACCGATGGCGAACGCCCGACTCGACGCTCTCACCCTCCCCGTAATGACTGCCTTCTTCTTCCGGTCTCCGGACGCGGACGTATTGTCCGCTCTATAACTATATGCCGTATTCGCCGTAATCTGTAGTATATGCATACCGACGTTCGTGCGTGGCTCGAAGAGAGTTCTTCGGAGATACGGAACGGGAGCTCCTCGAAGCAGGCACTGCTGAAGTCCCTTCGCGGTGCGTTCAACGGGCCGTACCTCTCCCTGACGACCCGCTACCCGCTCGGAACGAACATCTACGAACGGGACTGGGACCTCCTCATCGTCCTCGACGCCTGCCGGCTCGACGCGCTTCGAGCGGTCGCACCCGAGTACGACTACATCGAGTCCGTCGATTCCATCTGGTCCGTCGGGAGCGCGTCGCACGAGTGGATCTGCAAGACGTTCACCAACAGGTATCGCTCGGAGATCGAGGCGACGTCGCTCATCACGACGAACCCGTTCGTCCCGCAGACGTTCGACGACCGGGTGTTCCCGCCCAAGGCGTATTCCATACCCGTGATGTGGGCCAACTGGGACGTCGTCGAGAAATCCACGTTCAAGAACCTCCTCCAGATTCACCGGCACGACTACGAGGAGTACTTCACCGCACCGCCGCCGGAGATCGTCACCGACCACGCTATCGAGATGGCGCGCGAGGACCCCTCCGAGCGGATGGTTCTCCACTACTTCCAGCCCCACACGCCGTACATCTCCCACGCACACCGCGAGAAACGCCCGCTCACCGACGTCGAATCTGACCCGTGGAAAGCGATGCAGAACGGCACGGCGACCAAATCGGAGGTGTGGGAACTCTACATGGACAACCTGCGGTTCGTGCTCGACAACATCGAGACGCTCCTCCGCAACGTCGACGCCGAGAAAGTCGTCATCACGGCCGACCACGGCGACCTGTTCGGTGAAATGGGTGCGTACGGTCACCCCGAGGGGTTCGTCCACCCCGACCTGAAGCGAGTCCCGTGGGCCATCGCGTCCGGAACCGACACCGGCGAACGAACGCCCGACGTCGACGTCTCTCGACAGACGGACTCCGACCACGACGTCGAGGACCGCTTGGAGAAACTGGGATACCTCTGACCGTCCGAGACGGCTTCGACCGAGTACGACCGCTGAGAACTGTTTCTCTCGGAGCGTCTGTGAGTCGGAGCGAACCGGAACACGAAGCCGAATCGTCGGGCGCCCCGGCGCGGCGACCCGGTCAGTCCATCACGTAGCCGAGGTCCGAGAGCTGCTTTTTCATCGCGCTCGACATCTCGCGCTTCTCGGTGTTCCGCCGGCCCCTCCCGAGACGCTCGGAGAACGCCTCGAAGAACGCGCGGTGTTCCTCGGCGACGGACGGATGCGCTGCCGACACGTCGGTGTCCTCGTCGTCGAGTCGGTAGAGTTCGTCGCCGCGGTCACCGCGGAGCCACTTGTACTCGTCGCTCCGGACGGCGTGCAGCAGTCCCGACTGGAACCGGCCGAGGTCCGCGTCGGGGTTGTGCGTTCGCACCTGCTCGACCGCCGTCTCGTACGTCTCGTTGCCGCGTTGGCTGAGCGCGTACGTCCGCTCCTCCTCTCGCGGGTCGATGCCCTGCAGTTCGTCCAACGCAGAGTCGGACGCACCCGCCTCCGCGAGGAGCATCTGCATCACGTCGATGTGCTGGACCAGCGAGTCGCTCGGGAGGTCGGTCGCCGACGGGAGTCCGTGCACGACGGTGGGGACGTTGACGAGGCCGTCGTGCAGCGAGAACTGGTGGCCGATGACGCCGTGTTCGCCCAGCAGGTCCCCGTGGTCGCCGGTGACGACGAAGATGGTCGGACCCGCGTCGAGCGACTGGACGTGGTCGAACAGGTCGCCCACCTGCTGGTCGGCGTAGGCGAGGACGCCGTCGTACATCGCGTCTATCGCCTCCTTCTCCGCGGCGGAGAACTCGCAGCCGTTCGCTATCTCGCGGTAGTAGTTCATGCTCCGGTCGAACGCAACCTCGACGGCCTCCTCGGTGGACAGTTCGATGTCGTCGGTGAAGGCGTCCCGGTACGGCAACGGTGGGATGTACGGTAGGTGCGCACCCTGCGTGTGCACGAACATGAAGAAGGGGTCGTCGCCGCCGGCGTAGGAGCTGAGCTGCCGCTTGGCCACCTCCGTCGCGATGAACTCGGGACGGTGGCGGGAGGGCGTCGTGGTGTATCCCGCGGAGTGCTTTCGCAGACCGAGCAGATATCTCAACAGTATCCGTGGCCCGGCAGTCTGCAGGAGGTTCGATTTGTGCATCCACGTGAACTCGTCGAATCCACGGGAGAGTCCCGTAGAGTCGCTACAGTAGGCGTTCTGCGAGATTCCCACCGTACGGTATCCCAGTTCCGAGAACCGCTCTGGAACCGTCGTGATGTCTGGCGGGAGGACGTCGTTCCAGAGGCCGGTCCCGTGGTGAGCGGGGTAGGTCCCGGTCAGTATCGACGAGTCGGAGGGGAGTGACCACATCGCGTGCGACACGCAGTCGGTGAACGCCTGCCCGTCGGCGTCGTCCGCGATACGCTGCATCTGGGGCGTCGTATCGCGGTGGTATCCCGCTAGCGAGGTTCGGTCGGTCCGAACACTGTCTAACGTCAACCAGACGATGTTCGGCCGTCTATTCGTAGTCATCGCTCTGCCGCAGAGGACGTCCCCGACGAGTTTAATTTTACAGCCCATAATCCGCCGCTTCGGGAGCCGACATCGACTAAACGACTCCCGAATCGGGGAGCCCGCCCGAGAGGTCGGCCGTCGCAACTCAGTCGGTCGAGAACGTATTCGCTCGGCTCCCCCTCTCGAGGTGCGCCGGAAGTCAGAGTCGGATATCGGAACGAGCTGGACTGTACGGACCGCGAGAGCGGACTCTCGGTCCGTCGGGGGCGCTCCCGAAGAAACGTCGGACGGCGGCGAGACGGAGCAGAGCAGGCGTAACCGGTCCGCTCGAATTCGATAGGTGTGATATAACTTAGGGCCATTTCCGCCGACAGTAGTACGATGACTCACAGCGTTCTGGCGAGCGCAGTCAACCATCCAGACGCGGTCAACCCGTACATCGGGCTGTTCAATCAGCGAATCGTTCAGTCGCTCATGCGCCGCGGGATGGAGGTGGACGTCGTCTCGCCGCGTCCGTTCGCGCCGCCGGTCGGCCCCCACTCGGAGTTCTCCATGCTGCCGACCGTCGAGGGGTGGAACGGCTACGACGTCCACCACCCGCGCTTCTTCTACCTGCTACCGAAGCGGTTCTTCTACGGGGCCGCCGGCGACTCGTTCGCCAAGCGCGTGCCACGGTACGTCGAGCGGACGTTCGACGTGCCGGACGTCGTCCACGCCTGCCACATCTACCTCGACGGCTACGGGATGGTGGACTACTGCGAGCGACACGACGTGCCCCTGTTCGTCGTCTCGCACGGTCACTTCATGAACGAGTACGACGAGTTGGCCGACGACGTCCGCGAGAAGGTGGACGAGACGCTCGACGCCGCGACGAAGGTGCTGTGCGTCAGCGACGCCCTCGCGGAGAAGGCCGGAGAGCGCGTCTCCCGGTCGAAAGTCGAGGTGGTCCCCATCGGCGCGACGCCATCGCGCTACCCGGTCGAACGGCGCGACGAACTCCGCGAGGAACTCGGCATCGACCCCGACGCGACGGTGGCGCTGTTCGTCGGCGAGTTCTGCGAGCGGAAGGGTATCCCCGAGTTGGCCGAGATTCTCCCGACGCTCGACCTCCCGAACACGGAGTTCGTCTTCGTCGGTCACGGCGGCGACGAGGAGTGGACGCTCCGGCGCGCCCTCTCGTCGAGTCCGTTCTCCGCGCGCCACGTCTACACCGGAATCACGTCGCTGGCGCTTCGCCGGTGGCTGGCCGTCGCCGACGTGCTCGTCCTCCCGAGTCACGCCGAGGGGCGTCCGACGGTCATCTACGAGGCGATGGCCGCCGAGACGGCGGTCCTCTCGACCACCGTCGGCGGCGTCCCCGAACAGGTCGCGGACGGCGAGACGGGCGTCCTCATCCCGCCGGGCGACACCGACAGACTCCGCGACGAACTCACGTCGCTGTCGGCCGACCGGGAGCGTCTGCGGGAGATGGGCAGGCGGGGACGCGAACGACTCGTCGAGCAGGGGTGGACGTGGGACGACCACGCCGAACGCGTCCACGCTCTCCACCGCGAGGCGCTGGAATGACGGACGACCTCCACGTCGCGGCGGTCACCGCCCATCGGCCGCACGAGATAGTCGAACCCCTGACGCTCGCGACGGAGTCGGTGACGGTGGTCGATATCGACCCAACTGGCTTCCTCGCCCGGAACCTGAAGGCGGTTCGACAGACGCTCCGAGCGACCGACGACCCGGGTCCGGACGTCGTCCTCTCGGACTGTCGGGGGTTCCTCGGCTTCCTCGTCGCGGCCGTCTGCGTGCTTCGCGGCGTCCCGTTCGTCTTCCGGTTCAAGGGGAACCACTGGCGGGGACTGGCCAACATGTACCAGCCGGAACGGGGTGACGGCGTCGCCACGATGGTGCGATACTACCTCACGTACGCCCTCGACGAGGCCATCTACGCGGCGGCGTGCGGCTACGTCGTCGTCTCCGAGGAACTGAAGGAAGTGGTCGTCGAGCGAACCGGTTGTCGGCCCGAACAGGTCCGCGTCGTCCACGTCCCCCTCGTCCCGGACAGGGACGACGGGTCCGCGGCGGCGGCCAGAGAGCGCTTCGGCATCGACGAGGAGACGGTGCTGCTGACGGTGACGAACCTCAAGTACCGCGGCAAGTACGAGGGCGTCCGCACCGTCGTCCGCGGGATGGAGTCGGTCCTCGCGGCGCACGAGGACGCCGCGTACGTCGTCGCCGGCGGCGGGTCGTACCTCGACGACGTGCGGCGAGCGGTCGACGCCGTCGCCGACCCGGCGGTTCGCGACCGAATCTACGTCGTCGGCTTCGTGGACGACGTGGCCGACCTGTACGCACTCGCCGACGCGTTCGTCTACGTCTCGCACATCGACGGCTACCCCCGCGCGGTGCTGGAGGCGCAGCAGTCGGCGCTCCCCGCGGTGGTCAACGCGGCGCACGGCATGGTCGAACAGGTCGAGGACGGCGAGAACGGACTGGTGCTGGAGGAGGCGACGCCGGACGCCGTGGCGCGCCGCGTGACCGAACTGCTGGCGCGCGACGACCGGGTCCGGATGGGCGAGAACGCGCGCGAACGGGTTCGGACCGAGAACGACCCCGCGGCCATCGGCGACCAACTCGTCGCGGCGATGACCGGGATTATGAAGCACAAATAAAGCGGCACCGCCGCGAGACGGCACCTCTCTTCTCTCGTCGGCTAGTCTCCCTCTCGTCGGTCAGTCTTTCCTTCGTCGGTCAGTCTTCCTCTCGTCAGTTACCCGCCGCGCGTCGCGTTGACGAGGTAGGTGTCGTAGCCGCCGTTGGCGTAGACGTGCGAGACGGTGCCGTCGCGTTCGAGACGCGCGTAGTCCTCGGCCTCGAACCGCCAGAACTCGCGGTAGTCCGGATACATCTCCTCGTAGAATATCCGCCCGCCGCGAGTGATCAGCATGTACCTGTCGGTGTCGTAACTGGCTCCCAGCGTGTCGTGTTCGGTGTAGTTGAAGTGCGCCGGCGGCCCCTCGGTGGTGCTGGCCGGGATGACCTCGTCCTTCGAGTAGCCCGCCGTCCCGTAGATGGCGTCTCGGAACCGGCGGAGGTTGATGCCGTACTGCGTGGTCGGGTTACTCGAGTCGCGGTACGCCAGCGTCCACTCCGCGCCGTCGAGTTCGGCGTTCGTCACCTGGTGGTTGCTCTGGATGGCGTACGGCGAGTAATAGAGGCCGAACGTGCTGACGACGACGAGGGCGATGAGGACGAGGTAGGCACCGACGCGGACGGCGCGCTTCCACCCCGTCGCGCGGTAGACGGCGTAGAACAGCGACCCGGCGAGCAGCGCGGCGAATATCCGCGCGAGCATGAGCGGTCGACCGAACCCGACGACGAGGTCCATCACGAGGAACGGCACCGTGACCCCGGCGAACAGGCCGAACCCGCCGATGAACGTCGTCCGGTAGGCGTCCAGGTCGGGCCGGCGACGGAGTACCGACACGACGACCCACAGCGTGTAGAGGCCCGCGAGCGTGAGCAGGATGCCCGACACCCCGTACTTGACGAGGCCGATGCGTATCACGTCCAGCAGCGCCGGACTGGTCTCCGACACCGTCGAACTGTAGGAGTCGAGCGTCGACGTCCCGCTCTCGGAGCCGACGAACGTCTGCACGACGGCCTGAATCTTCTTCGTCACCTGCGAGAAGTCCAGATACCACGCCGCAAACATTCCCACGGCGAGGTGTGCGACCGGTGCCGCGCCGACGGCGCTCCGCCAGTCGTCGGACTCGCCAACCAGTAGCTCCCGGTCGTGGAGCGCCCTCGCGATGCCGTAGACGACGAGGACGAACAGGAGGAACAGCGTCGTCAGCGGGTGGTAGATGACCATCGCGGCGACGACGACGACGAGGGCGACGCGGACCGCCGTCGAGCGCGTCTGCTGCTCCATGAAGAACAGGTAGAGGACGAACGGGACCAGAAGGACGCTCTGCGGGTACGGCGAGGGGTTCACGTGCGCCGTGCCGCCGATGAGCAGCGTCACGAACGGCAGCGTCAACAGCGCGCGCGTCCGGTCGTACACCGACGCGACGAGGGCGAACGACGCCACCACCGAGAACAGCGAGATAACGACGGAGATGGCGTTGATGAGGTGCATCGCCTCGACGTCGCTCGCGTAGGAGAAACTCACCACGAGGAAGTGGAGGTTCGGGTAGATGTCCTCCTGTCCGGCGACGCCCGTCGCCATGATGGTCTGTATCTGTCCGACGTGGGTCAGCACGTCGCCCCGGCCGAACACCGGGTAGCCCCTGAAGTACGGGAGCAACAGCAGGAGCGCCTCGACGACGAGTATCAGGAGGACGCCGAGTCGCCACGTGCCGTCCGTCCGCTCGCGGAAGACGTGTTCGAGGACGGCGTAGTGGCCGATGAGTAGCGCGAGAACCGCCAGCGCCCAGAAGTACCACGGGTACGCGTCGTAGATGGACATCTCGAAGGCGGGTGCCGGCGGCGTCGAGAACAGAATGTACGCGAGGACGACGACGAGGCCGAACCCGGCGGTCACGGCCCACCGCGTGTCCGCGCCGGCGAGTTTCGACAGCGCACCGGCGGCGCTGCGTCTCGACAGCGCGCCGGAGTCGCCGGTTCCGCTCATGTCTCCGCCCCTCCGCAGGTCGGTTCGGTGCCCGTGGGCGACGTGCGGCGTCCGCGCGGCGAATCTGACCGCCGTCCCCGTGGGTGGTCGGTGCGCGGGCGGTGTCGTCGGTCGGTGTCGGTGTGGTCGGTCATGGGTCGAGAGTCTACGGTGCCGTCGCGTTCACCCAGATGTGGGTCGAACGGTACGCGTTCGCCTCCGTCGTCGTCTCCGGCGGCGTTCCCCTGTACAGCAGGAAGATGAGGCGGAGTTGCTCGCCGGTCACGGCGGAGTCGGTCGTGAGTTCGCGCTGTTGTCGGGTCGCTTCGCCCGCCGCCAGCGTCGCGGTGAAGCGGTCGAGTTCGCTCTCGGCGGCGACGGTCCGCTCGCCGTCCCGCGTCTCTATCCGCTGCAGTTCGGTGACGACGGTGTACTCGACGGTTCGCTCCTCGTGGTTCGCGATGCCCACGTACAGCGACCGCGGTTCGACCGGGTCGAGTCGCGCGGGGTACTCGTCCGCGACGAGCGTCCCGTTCTCCCCGTTGTCGGTCAGCAGGTAGAACTCGGTGTAGCGCTCGCCGTTCTGCGGTTCCGCCAACGTCGCGCCGACGAGGCCGGCCGACGCCAGAAGGAACACGGCAATCAGGACGTTCGTCGCCGGAATCGCGCGAAGCCCGCCGGCGGACCCGTTCGGAAGCCACGAGAGCGAGAGCCGGAACCGCTGGTGCGGCGGGAGCGTCGCCCGGCGGACCGTGGCGGCGACGAGGGCGACGGCGGCGACGACGACCAGTCCGTTCAGCACGGACGCCCGGCCGATGCCGAACTCGGTGAAGTTCAGCGCCAGGACGGTCAGCGGCGTGGCGGCCAGACTCAGTCCGACGCTGAGGACAACCCGCTCCGTCGAGGAGACGGAGGGGTGGTCCGGCGGCGCGTCGGCCGGCGACCGCGGCGCGGACCGGGCCGGAAAGAGCGCGGCGGTGAGCGCGTACCCGGGGAGCACGAAGACGAGCAGTCCCCCGAGGACGACGTGTAGCGGGTCCAGAACCGACGAGGACGCCCCCGTGACTGCGATACCGAAGACGGCGGCGGTGAGTGCGGCCGCGAGGACGAGGTCGACGAACGTCGCCACTAGCCCGGCGTCCGTCGTCTTCGCGCGGTCGGGACGACTTACCATGAGCGGTGATACCCCGTCATCGGTCTAAAAACGTCGCCCGGCAGGAGGCGTTTAACCACCGATTGCGACGCGTTCAGGAATTCGCTACCCTGCCCGTCGGTCCGTCGCGAGACGGCGGCGGGCGACAGCCGTTCGAGACGAGTGGATGGCGACACGGTCACTCGTCGAGCGGGTTCCGGCGGCCGGTGTACGCCGACGACCGACCGCCCCGCACGTACTTTCTGTAGCCCTGCAGGAGTCCGACCGTCCGCACGACCTGACTCGTCGCCGCGAACAGCGTTCCGCGGAGGGAGTCCCCGAGGTAGTTCGTCGGGACGAGCGCCTGCGTGAGTATGCGCGAGTGGACGTTCTCGCCGCGGATCAGGTAGTACGGAACCGCCTCGCGGCCGTGTCGGTAGGCCTTGCCGTAGTAGTCCAACAGCGAGTCGGCGAACGGGTGCGCGACGACGAGGTCCGGGTCGTACCAGAAGTCGTACCGCTCGGAGATGCGGTCGGCGAGTTCGGTCTCCTCGTGTCCGTACGGCAGTCGCTCGTCGAACCCGCCCACGTCCTCCAGCACCGACCGGCGAATCGCCATGTTGCAGCCGACCACCGTCTCCGTGACGTGCGCCTCGTCGCCCTGGTCGTACTGGTTGGAGAGGTCGCGCGTGATACGCGCGCCGGTGTCGACGATGCGGCCGGTCACCGCCGGGTGGTCGTCCAACAGCGCCGACACGCGTTCGAAGTAGCCCTCCTGCGGGTCGGAGTCGTCGTCGAGGAAGACCAGTTTGTCGGCGCTGGCCTCGCGGATGCCGGCGTTTCTGGCCGCCGAGGCGGTCGGGTCGTCCCGCAGGACGACCTCTCCCTCGACGGCCGCGGCTTCCAGTTGCTGTTCCCACCCGAACGTCGGGTCCGTTTCGAGCGTCGGAATGATGATGGAGATGTCTACCATGTCTTCTCTCTGGTTCGTGTCGAACTGCCGGGTCGGGCCGCGACGGGGGGTCGCGACCGCTCTCGGTCGAATGGTAGGGAAGACGAAGCATTGTTATGAGCGGCATATGCTCTCGCCTCCCCTCGGAGACGCCGCCGCCCGCCCCACGGTGCCGATAGCGGCGTCACGGCGGCGTCTCCGGGAGCCCGCGCTCCGTCCCGTCCAGCGTCAGCGTCGCCGGACCGTCGTCGTCGCACTCGACGGCCACGGCGTCGTACGGTCGCGTCGAGAGCAGGAAGCCGAACGAGACGTCCGCCCCCGACGCGCCGAGCGTGAGCGACTCCCGTTCGACCTCGGTCAGGAACGCCGGATAGTACGGGCTGGTGCCGACCGTCGCCTCGTCCGCGTCGAGGGGGGACAGATACGCCAGCGGCTCGTTCCGGCCGTCCTCGCCGTCGCCGTGGCCGTCGGTCCCGTCGTCGTCGGCGCGCAGGGCGAACGCGGACGGAACGGCGGACGCGGTGGTGTCGGCGGACGCGGTCGTGTCCACCGCGACCGACGGGTCGACGTGGAGTCGGCTGTGGACGGGTCGGGGTTCGCTCGCGGTGACGCGGTCCCAGACCAGCCACCAGCCGTCGTCCGCGTAGATGCGGCGTCGGTGGCCGTAGGCGTCGGGTCCGCCGCCCGCACGGCGGTAGGCGCCGTCGAACACGGTCACGCCGTCCGCGACGCCGTACTCGACCGTCGGCTCGAACCGCCGGCCCATCAGGTAGCTCCCGGCGATGGGAATCGGCTCCACGTCGCCGTACTGAACCGTGTTGTGCGCGGCGACGCTCCGCGTGTGCTGTCGCTTCTCGGTCGGCGCGTACTCGTACGTCCCGGTGTCCGTGAGGACGGGCCGGCCGTCCGCCCACAGCAGAATCGAGAGGTGGTCGTTGTGCGAGTGCGCCGGCAGGTGCCGCGGGCCGATTCCCCCGGCGTCGACGAGGAGGGCGTCCTCGCCCCGCCCGAGCCAGTAGTACCCCGAGTCGGGGAGCGCCGTCGTCGTCGACGGCCCGGGGTCCACGCCGACCGCACTCGCGTACCGGAGGCAGGCCCGGAGCGACAGCGACTCGCCGTGGACGGCGTCGTTGAGAAGCGGCAGTTCCCCGTCCGGCGGTTCGATAGCCCGGAGGAACCGGGTCCCGCGCTCGGCGGCGTCGCGAATCGCCGCCGGCGGGGTGCGCCCGTACCGTCGGAGCAGGTCCAGCGCGGTCAGATACCGGGTCAGCGTCTGGACGTGGTACATCGGACTCAGCTCGAAGTGGCCGCCGTCGGGCAGGAACTGGTCGGCGGCGTCGCACAGGACGTTCACGCCCGTCTCGACCCACGGGTCGCCGGCGTCGTCCACCAGCAGTCCCGCGATGACGAGGGCGACGCCGTTCTCGATGAGGTGGTTGCCGCCGACGTCGTGTTCGACGTGGTTCGCGAGGAAACTCGCGTTCCGGTGGAGGAGGCGATGCAACCGCGCGGCGAGGGCGGGGTGTCCCTCGTCGGCGCTGAGCCACGCGTAGTACCGAGCGACGTTCATGAGCCTGAACGACACCGAGTGCGGCGTCCACGCGCGCCGCAGGTACGCCTCGGTTCCGATGTCGGTGCCGTCGTCCGCTTGCCAGTCGGCGAGCCACCACGGGAACGTCTCGGTGGCGGCCGGGCAGTCTGTCGGGTCGTCGTGTCCGAGGTACGCGCCCTTGAGGAACTCGAAGCCGTGGAACTTCAGCGCCCACAGCGCCGGCGGTTCGTACACGGCTTCGCCGTGCCACCCGACGCCGTCGCCGTCCTCGACGCGGACGGTGCGGTCGAGGAAGGTGACGTCGCCGTCGGTGGCCTCGGCGGCGCGCGCCCGGAACGTCGCACGCTCGTCCGCCGAGAGGCTCCGACGGAGTATCGCCGTGTTCGCGCGGAGCGGTCCCGGCGAGCAGGTGAGTCGCTCGGGAACGCGGCTGTCGTACCGGGCGTCGAAGTCGACGGGGAGCGGGGGGACGACGGCGTGACGGACCTTCCGCTCGGCGACGCCGACGAGCTGTCTCGGTTCCATGTTCGCCGCCGTGTGAAACAGCAACGGCAGCGTCTGACCGTCGACGAGACGGGCCAGTCGCGACTGCAGGTCACTCACGGTCCACCACGGCTGGCTGCTGGCCTCGCATCGCCGTCAGTCGCCTCCCACGAGTTCTCTGACGTGCCCGTCGAGGCGCTCGGCGATTCGTCGCCGGTCGTACCGGGTCCGGACGTACTCGTGTCCGTTCGCGCCCATGTCGGTCCGCATCGCCTCGTCGGCGAGCAGTCTGTCGAACGCGGCGGCGATTTCGCGGGGGTCGTTGTCCACGTGGATTCCGCCGCCGGACTCCCGGACGAACCGTTCGAGTTCGCCGCAACCGGTGACGACGATCGGCAGTCCGCAGCCGAAGTACTCGTACACCTTCGTCGGCATGGCGTACGCCAGTTCCTCGTCGCGGACGAGCGGTGCGATGCCGATGTCCGACTCCGACAGCAGGTCCGGAATCTCCTCGCGCGGAATCGGTTCGACGAACTCCACGCGGTCCTCCAGTCCCTCCTCGGCGGCGATTCGCTTGAGTCGCGGCACGGTGTCGCCGCCGCCGACGAGGCGGAGCACCGCGTCGTGCGAGACGAGCTTCATCGCGCGGATGCACGATTCGAGGTCCTGCGCGTGCCCGATGTTGCCGACGTAGACGATAGACGGCCGGCCCGTCGACTCCGACCCCGTCGCCGGTTCGGACTCGGAACCGCCCGCGGGGACGGAGATGGCCTCCGACTCGGCCGTCGGTTCGGATTCGACGCCGAACCGCGACATGTCGACGCCGTTCGGGACGACGACGACCTTCTCGCGCAACTCCTCGCCGTACTGTTCGCACAGCGCCTCTCCGAGCATCTCCGTCGTCACGGCGACGGTGTCGCCCGTCCGGAGCACCCGTCGCTGGAACGCCCGACTCGACCGTTCCAGTATCCCGCCCTCGCCGATGAAGCCGAGCGAGACGGAGGCGTCTATCCACAGGTCCCGCACGTCGACGACCCACCGGGTGCCGGTGAGCGACGGCACGAACCCGGCCATGCCGGTGAAGATGGGCGGCGTCGTCGTGAGCACCACGTCGTACTTGCGGCTGTTGAACAGCAGCCACAGCGTCGCGTGGAGGGCGAACGTGATGTAGTAGGCGAGGCGGGAGAGGACGCTCGGGTCGGACGTGGTCGGCTGCCAACTCCAGATTCGATTGACGTTCACCCCGTCGATGGTGTTCGACTCCGACCGGTACCACTGCTGGTCGAACTCGCCGTGCGGGAAGCTCGGCGGGGGCGCGAGTACGTCCACCTCCCACCCGATGGCGTCGAGGTTCTTCGTCATGTCAGTCATCCGAGAGGCGTGGCCGCTCGTGTCCGGGGGAAAGTGCTGGGAGACGACGACGATTCGTCTGTCCGACTCGCTCATCGTCGGCACTCCTCGTTGCCCGTCCGTTCCCGCGACGCGTTTCGACCCTGCCGCGCGCGCAGCGCCGAAGGCGGCATCCCCAGTTGCCTGCCGTGATTGTGACTCATCTACGGGGATATGCGATATGATTCCTGTTTGTTAATTCGCACCTACTTTGTTTTCCAGCTGACCAAGTGCGGGGTAGGGCCCTCGTTCCGGGGAAAACCCGGCGCGCCCCGGATTCTGGGTTTCGCGGTCGAACGCGGGCGGACTCGGGAGTTGTTATCAGCTTTGGCCGCCGTTCAGTCCGGGTTTAGACTGATTAACTAACTGGCTAAAATTACAACTGACCGGAAACATGAGCGATACAGTTCCGTTCGGTAGGTTTCCGGAGGCTCCAGTCGAGCGACTGCTCGGGGGTGCCGACGAGTCGCGCGGACGACGCGGGAGGGTGAGTCGGTAGATGTCGGGGATAACGGACCGTCTCCGCAAGGCGTTCGCCAGGGTCAAGCAGACGCTGACGCCGGAAGGGACGCTCATGGAACGAGCGGTCACCGGCGGCATCTGGGCGACGGCGCTCAACGTCTCGGGCCGCATCTTTCAGCTCCTGACGGCGATTCTCCTCGCGCGACTCCTCACGCCGCGCGCGTTCGGTATCGTCGCCATCGGGATGCTCGTCATCATCGGGCTCGAACGGTTCTCGAAGCTCGGACTCGACGACGCTCTCATCTACAACCGCGACTCGAACGTGGACAGATACCTCGACACCGCGTGGGTGATGAACGCCACTCGTGGTGTTCTCCTCTCGGCCATCCTGTTCTTCAGCGCGCCCTACGTGGGGTCCTTCTACAACGAACCCATCGTGACGGAGATTCTCCCGGTGATGGCCATCGGACCGCTCGTCCTCGGCCTGCGGAACCCGGGCATCCTCTACTTCAGAAAGGACCTGGTCTTCCACAAGGAGTTCGTCTACGACGTGAGCGGCGAGGCGGCGTACTTCCTCGCCGCACTCGCGTACGCGCTCTGGAGTCCGACGGCGTGGGCGCTCGTCGTCGGCTACCTCTCGCGGAACGTGGTCCGGACGTTCCTGTCGTACGTCCTCCACGGCTACCGGCCGTGGCCGCGGTTCGACCTCGAGTTGGCGCGCGAGATGTTCGACTACGGCAAGTGGATAACCGGCGGCAGCATCGCGAACTACATCCGCAACGAGGGCGACGACCACTTCGTCGGCTGGCTGCTGGCGTCGAGTTCGCTCGGCTTCTACCAGATGGCCTACCGCCTGTCGAACGCGCCCGCGACGGAGGTCACGCACGTCATCTCCTCGGTGTCGTTCCCGGCGTACTCGGAGGTGCAGGACGACCTGCAGAAGCTCAGAACCGCGTTCTACAAGACCGTCCGCATCTCCGCGTTCCTCGCCGCGCCGATGGCCGTCGGCATCGCCATGGTCGCGCCGACGTTCGTGAAGGCCGTCCTCGGCGAGCAGTGGATGCCGATGGTCGTCCCGATGCAGGTGCTCGCCGGCTACGGGATGATACGTGGCTTCGTCTCCTCGTACGGATCCGTCTGGCGCGCCACCGGCCACCCCGACTACCTCGTCAAACTCCAACTCGTCAGCATCGTCCTCATGGCGATTCCGCTGTACCCCGCGACGGTGGAGTACGGCCTCACCGGCACAGCGCTGGTCATCACGCTCGTGTACGCGTTCATCATGTTCCCGATAGACACGTACCTCGCGGCGAGCGCCGCGGACGCGGACTTCAAGCGGTTGCTGCTGGAGTTCGCCTACCCGCTCCCGGCGGCGGCGCTCATGGGCGTCACCGTCTTCTGGACGCGGAACGCCGTCTCTGACCTCCCGGCGTACCTGTCGCTCCTCGTCCTCGTCGTCGTCGGCGTCGCGACGTACGCGACGGCCGTCGTGGCCCTCGACTCCCGCATCAACTGGAACATCCTGCACGACATCAAAGACATCCGCGACATGCTCTGACCACCGCTCTCACGAATCCATGACAGTAGCAATATTCAAACCGACCGAGCCGAATTCCCACGCGAGACAAACGTGAGCACAGCACAGATACTCGATGCATCCCGAAACCATGTCTGACGGCGACGACGAGGCGAAGCGTGCGGTGGCCGCCTGCGACGGGTCCGGCGGGTACCACGCCGGGACGCGCCAGCGACAGCAGTGGTCGGACGGGGCGGACAGACTCAGAATCTTCGCCGTCGCGCAGACGGCGGCGATGGTCCTGATAGCCGCCGTCCTCTTCGTCCTCGAGATGTGGACCCCGGAGCTCTACTTCGTCATCTCGTTCCTGGGACTGCTCGTCCTCCGCATCGTCTTGGCCCCGACCGACCGCATCCCGACGTGGTGGTCCCGACTCAACTGGGTCGTGCGCGCCGGCTTCGTCGTCTTCGCCTACCTCGTCCTCCAGCAGTTGCCGGAACTGCTGCCCTGACTCGGTCGAGACGAGCGGTCACCGACGTCGATGCCGTCGCTCGCCGCCGAAACTGAGGCGACTGCGCCGGACGAACCGAAAAAGGAAGCGGGGCGGCGACGACTCAGGATTCGTTGTACCAGACGTCGACGTGCGCGTCCGGTTCGTAGGACTTCCCGACGATGTCGAGTCGCCCGTCGCCGGTCATGTCCACGAGTTTAGCCTCGTGCGTCTCGACGCCCCTGGCGACGACGTGTTCTTCGAACTCCCCGCCGCCGAGGTTCTCGAAGACGTAGTGCGTGGGGTCGTCGTTCTCGCCGGCGCCCATCTCGGCGACGTAGATGTCCGGCCGGCCGTTGCCGTCGAGGTCAGCCACCTGCAGCGAGTGCGGACAGTAGAGGTCGTCTCGCAGCGTGTGCTGCTCCCAGTTCGGCGGGTCGAACCACGCGACGCGTCCCGGGTGGTCGCCGAGGAGGGGGGAGTCGCCCTCGGCGAATATCACCTCGAGTTCGCCGTCGTCGTCGAGGTCCGCGACGGCCACGCGCGTCCAGTCCCACCCGGAGACGATGGTCTCGCGTTCCCACCCGTCGTCGCCCTGTCGGTAGACGTGCGTGCCCGCGATGAGTTCGTTCTCGCCGTCACCGTCGACGTCGACTATCTCCAGTCCTTCGAGGTTGACGCCGGAGTCGACGACGTGCTTCGTCTCGTCGGGCCACGGCGTCCGCCGCGGGTCGTCGGGGACGTCGTAGTAGAAGACCGTCTCGCTCTCCTGTGAGACGCCCACCAGTTCGGGGTCGCCGTCGTTGTCCACGTCGCCGAACGCCAGGTCGTGGTACTTCTCGAAGTCGTCACGGAGGAGGCGCTTGGTCCACTGCGCTCTGGGGTCGTCCGGTCGCTCGAACCAGAAGATGCCGCCGAAACCGATGCCCTGTCCGACGACGACGTCCTCGGACCCGTCGCCGTCGAAGTCCGCGAGCGTACTGCCGAGGAGGCGGAGTTCGGTCTCGTCGGTCATCACGTGCCGGTCCCAGGTGCCGTTCTCGTACCAGAACAGGTCGCGTTCGAACCGCTTGAACAGATTCCCCGGGATGGAGGAGCGCTCGACCGTCAGTCCCGGTATCGGCGTCGAGACGTTCGTCGACCCCATCCCCCCGACGACGAGGTCCGGAAGCCCGTTCCCCGTCAGGTCCGTCGGGTGGCAGATGAACAGTCGACCGCTCGGCGGGTCCGGGTCGATGACCTCGTGTCGGAACCGGTACTTGTCGTCGGTCGCGTCGACGTCTCCGAGAGTCGTCGCGCCCCCGGGGCCGTCGGACGCCGTCCGCGACTCGTCGCTACTCATCGCCGCCCCCCGCCCGAGTCGGTGCCCGCGCGGCCGCGGCGTCTCCTCGGTTCGCCCCGTCGGCGGACGCTGGCACTCTCGATGCGATGGATTGGTCTGGTCGCATTGGTCGATACTCGTCGAACCGAGCCTTTGTTATGCAGAAGGTGACGCTCGCCGCGATGGTTCTGGCGGCGGCGACCACCTCTGTGGTGCCCCCGTCTGTCGTCGCCGACGCACCGGCCATTCACGTCGGCTCTCCTGACTATTCGGGTGAGGGTGAACGTCAGGACGAACGCTATCTCTCTCAGTTAACGTCATCTTAACGTCGTTTTGCACCTTCTCTCGGCTGGCCCCCGTGGGGGACCGATTCACGAGCGTTCCGAGTCGCGTCGAAAACAGATTCGGCCGACCGCCGCGCACCCACCGACCACCGACGGCCCGGGCGTCGGTGGTGCCGTGTCGCTCCGCGCGTCGGGTCAGACCATGTTCTTCGTGTTGACCGTCTCCCACACCGACCGTCCTTCGTCCGTGATGCCGTAGACGCGGCCCTTCTTCCGGTCTTCGGAGACGAGGAGTTCGACGTGCGACCGCTCCCGGAGTTGCTGTAAGGCGCGCGAGACGTGCGTTATCGAACTGTTCGAGTCCGACGCGATGCGAGACGGCGTCGCCGGACTCTCGATGAGACGTTCGAGGACGAGCACGCGGTACCGCGAACTGATGATGTACCCCACCTCGTCCCACCGACTCTTTCCGACGCTCATCGGTGCCCCCCCTCGACCCGAACGAGTGACCGAATACGACGACCGTCGATACACGCGTCCGTACGACGCCGTCCCGAACGGCGTCGGCGTGGCGGACGAGTCGCCCCCACGCGACTCTTGCCGACTTGCCCGGTCCGATGCTCTGCCATTTTTGCCATCATAACCGAATTAGGGCTTCGTTAAATAAGATTTTCGCATAAATTTTGGTTATTCTGAGACAATCATAAAAACCTGAACGAACGAGGTTGGGATTACGACTTCAGATTCAAAACAAATGCTCTCCCACCGCTAGATTGTTTCAAACGGCCTCATAACTCCTCGATTCACCCTCCTGAACCTGACCATCCCGACGGAGACGAACCACCGCGCGTCGCCGCCGGGGGAAGCAGTCTCTGTTCGCCACTCGCGCGGAGTCGTCGCCGCGTCCGCCGGGTCGGCGCGGCGTCATCCCCTCAGCAACAGTGCGGCCGCGACGAGGAGACAGACGACGAAGCCCCCGAACGCGTGCGCGTAGGTGCCGTAGGTGACGACGACGCCGACGTACGCCGGGCCGAGCGCGTTCGCGGCGAGAAAGAGGGCGCGCGCCGCCCCGAGGTCCGCGCCCATCCCGTCCGTTGGGGCGTCGTCCATGATGATGGCGTCCGCGAGGGGAAAGCCCGTCTTGTACCCGGCCGCCATCGCGACGGTGGCGGCGAGGAGCGCGATTCTGGACGTGGCGAGGACGAGTCCCGTCAGGGCGGCGGCCCCGAGGAGGAGGCCGGCGACGGCGATACCGCGACGAGAGTACCGGTCGCCGAGGCCGCCCGCGAGGGGCTTGATGCCGAGGCCGACGGCGAAGACGACGGCGAACGTCGCACTCGCCAACCCGTCCGAGAACCCCCGCGCCTGCGCGAGGTAGGTCGGAAAGAAGTTGATGAAGCCGCCGACCATGAAGTAGAACAGCGAGAACGCGACGAGCGTCTCCCGTTGCTCGGAACTGGCGACGAGGCGGCGGACCGTCCCGACGGCGTCGAGGGAGGGCGACCCCACGCGGAACCCCTCGCGCGTCCAGACGGCGTAGAGGACGGTCACGACGGCGAGTGCGACTGCCACGGGGAGGAACGGCGTCCGCCACGTCGCGTAGGTGAGTGCGAGGACTGCGATGCCCGACGAGACCAGACCGCCCACGTCCGTGCCGGCGGCGTAGATGCCGAGTGCGCGGCCGCGCCGCGCGGTGAACAGGTCCGAGAGGAGGGCGCGCGACGGGATGGCGAACAGGCCCTTCCCGAGTCCGACGACGACGGCGGCGACGAGGAACGTGGCGAGACTGGTGGCGACGCCGAACAGGAGGAAGCCGACGACGAGTACCGCCAGTCCGGGGACGACGAGCGTCGTCCGGTTCCAGTTGTCGGAGTACTCGCCGCCGGGATACTGCGTCACCGCGTAGACGCCCTGAAACGCCGCGAGCGCCAGTCCCGCCGTCGCCTCGGTGATGCCGAGGTCCTCGATGATGGTCGGGAGCAACGGCGAGAGCAGAAAGCGCCCCGTCTGGAGGACGGCCCACCCGAGCGAGACGGCCAGCAGCATCCGCGTCGCGTACGTTCCCGCCTCGCCCGTCGTCGCCGTCGTCTCTGTCACGCCCGGGACTCCGAGGCGAGGCACCACGTCGCTTCTGATTCCGGAAACCGCTCGCGGGCGGCGGCCACGGGCCCGTCGTCACTCGCCGAGCGCAGTCCCGCGCTACAGGTTCGACGCGCCGGCCCCGCCGTCGATGGGGAGGGCGGCACCGTTGATGTACTCCGACTGTGGCGAGGAGAGGAAGGCGACGGTCCGGCCGAGGTCCATCGGGTCGCCGACGTGACCGGCGGGGATGCCCTGCGCCCAGTCGTCGAGTCCGGCCTGATAGTCGTCGTACTCGCCGCGTTCGACCCCCTGTTCGACGAGTTCCTCGATGCGCGGCGTCTCGTGCGACCCGGGGAGGACGGTGTTCGCCCGCACCTCGGGTGCGAGTTCCTTCGACAGCGTCTTCTCCAGGCCGACGACGCTCATCCGCACGGCGTTCGAGAGGACGAGGCCGTCGATGGCCTCCTTGACGCTCCGGGAGGTGATGTTGACGATGGTGCCGCCGTCGCCCGCCCGCAGGTGGTCCGCCGCCTCGCGGACGGCCCGGACGACGCTCATCACGAGGAGGTCGTACGCCTCGTACCAGTCCTCGTCGGTCGTCTCCATGAACGGGGCCGACGGCGGCCCGCCCGCGGAGGTGACGAGGTGGTCGAGGCCGCCGAACTCCTCGACGGGTCGTTCGACCATCGCCGCGACGTCGTCCGCGTCGGTCAGGTCGCCCGCGTGTCCGACCACCGTCGCGCCGTCCGCCGCGTCGGCCTGTACCTCCGCGACGGCCGATTCGAGTCGCTCCTCGTCCCGCCCGTTCATCACCACGTTCGCGCCCTCCGCCGCGAGGGCGCGCGCCGATGCCTTTCCGAGACCGCTACTCGACGCCGTCACGAGTGCCGCGTTACCTGCGATTCCGAGGTCCATGTGACACGATGCGGGCGTCTGCCTCAAAATGCTACTCGTGGCGGTCGATTTCGGTGCCGTCTTGCCGAACGCCCTCCGCCCGTTCGGTCCGAACTTCACTCGGGATATGGTAAATATCGGACCGAGACGGCCAGAGACGCCCGTACCGGGACGTTAATACGCTGTTAACGAGTGGTACGGTGTGAAAACCAATGTCGTCCGGCGACGATGGCGAGACGATGGCGGACGAACTGACCGACGACCTGAAGGCGGAGGTGTGGAGTCTGTTCGAGTCGGGCGTCCTGTCCGAAGAGGTGGTGCGGGACCTCCTCGGCGACCGGTCGTTCGAACGGCGGGCGGCCGACATGCGCGCGCCGCAGGACCTGTTCTGGGGCGACGCCAACCAGTTCTTCGCCTGGTGAACCGCGCCGGCGGACTCGACGGCCTCCCACCTGCGCGTGTCTTTACGCACGCTCTGGTCCAAGTACCCGATATAGCGCTATCGTTCCCGGCACGGCACTCGCCAGCTACAAGGCTTTTGACTGACTAGCCAGTCAGTACGAACAGTGACCGATTTCTCGGAGGGAGCCCATGAGCTCTGACGCCGCCGCCGACATCATGGACGGGACGCACAGCGCCCTTCGTACGCACGGCTACGCGGGGCTGACCATGCAGGACATCGCCGACGAAGCGGGCCTGAGCACGGCGGCGCTTCACTACCACTTCGACTGTAAACACGACCTGCTGGTGGCGTTTCTCGACCGCCTGTTCGAACAGTTCGAGGCGCGCATCGCCGAACTGGACGGCGACGACGCCGCGGAGCGACTGCTGTCGCTGGTCGAGACGGTGCTGCTCCCGCCGACGGACGACGACCCCCACGAGTTCCGGACGGCGCTCCTCGAAATCGAGGCGCAGGCCCCCTACGACGACGCGTTCCGCGCGCGCCTCGAACGGTTCGACGAGACGTTCACCGCTCGCGTTCGCTCGATACTCGAAACGGGCGTCGAGGAGGGGACGTTCGCCGCGGACGTCGACCCCGACGAGGTGGCGTCGTTCGTCGTCACTTACGTTCGGGGCGCCCGGACGCAGAACGTCGCCGTCGGAACGCCCCTCGACGACTCGCTGGCCGCGTTCCGCGACTACGTCGAGGGGACCCTGCTGGCCGACGACGGAGGGGCGGGCGAGTGAGCCTCCGCGACCGGTTGGACGGCGTCTTCAAGAGTCGCGACGAGTTCGACCTCACGTCGGGCGACATCGCGAAACCGCTGTTCTATCTGTCTCTCCCCATCGTCGTCACGAACCTCCTGCAGACGGCGTACAACCTCGCGGACACGTTCTGGCTCGGCCAGTTCAGCACGAACGCGCTGGCGGCCATCAGTTTCGCGTTCCCGATGGTGTTCCTCCTCATCGCCCTCGGCATGGGACTGTCCGTCGCGGGCAGCGTCCTCGTCGCCCAGCACACGGGTGCGGGCGAGGAGAAGAAGGCCGAGTACGCCGCGTCGCAGACGGTGACGTTCTCGCTCGTCGGGTCGGTGTTCCTCGGCCTGTTCGGCTACGTCATCGTCGGCCCACTCCTGCAGGTGTTCGGCGCGTCCGCCGACGTGCTCCCCCTCGCGCGCGGGTACATGCAGATTATCTCGCTCGGCCTGCCGTTCATGTTCGGCTTCCTCGTCTTCATCGCCCTCATGCGAGGGTACGGCGACACCATCACGCCGATGCTCGTCATGTTCGGGTCGGTCGTCCTCAACATCGCCTTAGACCCCATCCTCATCTTCGGATTCGAGGGCAACCCCCTGTTCGGGATGCTCGGTCTCGGGGGACTCCAGTCCCAACTGCTCGCCGCCACGGGCTACGCCGGGTCCGGTATCGCCGGTGCGGCCGTCGCCACCGTCTTCTCCCGGTCGCTCGCACTCGTCGTCGGCCTGGCAATCATGTTCCGGGGGACCCGCGGCGTCGAGATACACCTCTCGCAGATGCGCCCGGACTTCGGCTACCTCCGCCGACTGCTCAACATCGGCGTCCCCGCCTCCGTCGAGGTGACGGGCCGCGCCCTCTCGGTGAACCTGCTGCTCATCGTCGTCGGGATGTTCCCGACCACCGTCGTCGCCGCCTACGGCATCGGCGTGCGCGTGTTCTCCGTCATCTTCCTCCCCGCCATCGCCGTCGCGCGCGGCGTCGAGACGATGACGGGGCAGAACATCGGCGCGGGGAAGGAGGGGCGCGCCGCGAAGGCCGCCAACATCGCGGCGATAGCGATGTTCGCCATCCTCTCGCTCGCGGGCGTCGTCGCGTTCGTCGCCGCCGAGCCGATAATCGCGATATTCACCGACGACGCCGAGGTGATTCGCGTCGGCGCGGACTTCCTCTACTGGGTCGCGCCGTCGTTCGGCTTCATCGGCATCATGCGCTCGTACACCGGGAGTTTCCGCGGCGCGGGCGAGACGCTGACGGCGGCGGCCATCGCGGTGACGATGCTCGGACTCATTCGCCTCCCGTTCGCGTACTTCGCCTCGCAGTCGTTCGGCTACGGGTCGACCGGCATCTGGATGGCGTTCACCGTCTCGAACGTCGCCGGCGCGGCCATCGCCTACGCGTGGTACCGACGCGGGACGTGGCGCGAGGGGTCCCTCGCGCGGACGGCGCCCGCGGACGACTGACGGCCCCAATCCGCTGTGTTTGACGAGGGCGGGCGCTCAGTAGGTCTCGACTTCGACACCGAGCGTTCGGAAGTCCCGAACGTTGCTCGTGAGAACCGGTTCGTCGAGAACGTCAGCGACGGCTGCTACCATTGGGTCGATAGTGTCGATGCCGCTGTCACCCCCCGCCTCTCGGTCCGCGTCGGCCAGTAGGTTTCCTGCTCGTCGGGCGAGTTCGCGGTCGAGGTCCACGACAGGGTACATCCGCATCGCATTCTCGAACTGTCGTCTCTCGTCGTCGTCGCCGTACATCCGAACGCCGTACGAGAGCTCGGTTACGACGGGTGACGGAACACGTTGGACGATGTTCGCGTCCGCGAGTGCCGTTCCTTTCCGATGCGCGTCGTCCCGGCCACGAAACAGGTGGACGAGATACGACGTGTCGAGAATCACTCGAATCGCTCCGCGAGGTCGTTCTTCTCTTCGACCGCACGCTCGCGTTTCTTCTCTAGCTGGGCTTCGATGGAATCCGCTGTTTCGTCGGACAGGATACCCGACACTTCGTCAGGGTCGGGACCGCCGATGAGTCGTCGGAGCGTCTCCTCCATCGTTTCGTCGTCCCGTTTGTGTGACTTGACGTACTCGTGGAACTCCGGGGACACCCGGAACGATTTACTCATGCCGTATATTCAGATATACGCGTCCAAGAAGGTTACGCGCGGTTACGCGGTCTCGTCGCGCGCCTCGAACGCCGCCGTCCCGTCCTCGAACGTCAGTTCCCACCGCTCGCCCACGCGCACGTCCTCGCCCTCGCCGCGCTCTATCTCCCGCGCCAGCGCCTCCGAGACGCGGAGTTTCCCGAGGTGTGAGGTGTCGCGAACCCACGCGACTCGGACCGTCTCGGGGTCGTACGGCCCGGCCGTCGTGCAGGCGGCGGCCAGCGCCAGTTCCTCGGAGGGGAGCGCCACCGGAATCGCGTCGCGCGACAGCGACCCGCTGGTGAGGGCGTTCGCGTACATCTGGTCGAGGTCCAGCGACTCGGCGACGCCGACGGTGGTGAGGTCCGCCAGTCCGATGCCGTGGCCGTTGCCGTGCGTCTCCTCGGTGAGTCCGAGCGCGACGATGCGGTCGATTCGAGGGGTCTCGGGGTCGTCGCTCCCGAGGACGCCGTACCTCCCGACGACGTTCGTGTCCATCCCCGTCCCCGAGACGTCCTTGCCGAGTCGCTCGACGACCAGCACGTCGAGGTCCGAGACGGGGAGCGTCGCCATCGCCGCCCTGGCGTCGTCGAGCAGTTCCGCCTCCGCGCCCGGCAGGTCGGCGGCCGGCACGCCCGCGACGCGCGCCGTCTCCTCCGCGAAGTTCTCGACGACGGCGACTCCGCCGAGGAACGCGGCCGGCGACGCCGCGCGAATCGTCTCCATCGTCTCGACGATGGCCGGGACGTATCCCTCCTCGGCCGCCCGCGCGTGGACGGCGGCGGCCCCGGGTCGCTTCCCGAGGCCGATGGCGGTCATCTTGCAGAGGCCGCTCTCGACGTCCCCGGTGAAGTTCGTGTGCGGTTTCACGCGATTGACGACGAGGAAGGCGTCCGCCTCCGCGACGGCCGTCGCGAGGTGGGCGTCCGGGCCGCCGTCGGCGTCGCATTCGAGCACGACCGTCTCCATCCGCGCGTCTATCGGGCAGTCCAGACTCGCCTCGTTCAGACCGAGTGCGTCCAGCGTCCGTCGCTGTCCCACGGCCGACGCGCCGCCGTGACTCCCCATCGCGGGGACGACGAACGGGTCGAACCCGCGTTCGCGGAGGACGGCGACGACGGCGGACGCGACGGGGACGACGTCCGTGATTCCCCGACTGCCGAGGCCCACCGCGACGGACGCGCCGGCGTCCAGTTCGGTGGGGCGGTCGGAGAGGAGGCGTTCGGCGGCGTCGCGGGCCGCGGCGGGCACGTCCGCGACGCGTTCGGTGTCGGGCGTCTGCCGGACCGTGGCGAACGTCGGGAACGACACGTCGTCGACTAGCTCGTCGACCGTGTCGATGTCCGGAAACTCCATGCGAGGCGTCTCGGCGCGCCCGGACGTAAATCGGGGGGACCGTCCCGCCGGCGGGTCACTCCTCGGCGGACGGTTCGGTGAGGACGACGGCGTCGCCCGGCGAGAGTCTGGTCGTCCGGTCGGCGCCGGCGCCGTTCACGCGACAGACGAGGTCGTCAGACACCGACTCGGGGTCGAACGCGTCGAACTCGGCCGCCAGCCCCCGAATCACGTCGTCGACGGTCGAACGACGTTCGACGACGCGCGTGAGCGACTGCTCGCCCACCGCGTCGGCGATATCGCCGTAACACCGGATGGTGACCTCCACGGACGCGGAATCGACTGGCGGACGCAATGAACGTTACGGAGCCACGGACGTCGGGCGACCCGTGTCTCGGTCCCGAAGGGTTCGGCGAGTAAAACGCCCGCGTTCGAGGGCATTCGCTCCGGGATTCTGTGGGCCTTTGTACGTCGAGTCCCTAGCCGACGCGATGAGCGAGACGCCCCCCGACGGCGCTCCCCACCCGGGCCGAGTGGCGGACGTGTTCGAGGTGTACGAGGTCGAGACGACGGCCGAGGCGGTGCGCTACTACGGTCGCCCGCGTTCGGACCGCGAGTCGGTCGTCCGCGCCCTCGCACCCGCGTTCCGCGACCGGGGGTACACCGTCTCGCTGGAACGCGAACTGGGGGAGGACGTCCTCGTCGCGCGCGAACGGTCGGTCGGCGTCGACGGCTTCCCGACGACGAACGTCGTCCTCTTCCTCGCCACCGTCGCGACGACGCTGTTCGCGGGGTCGCAGTGGTACGGCATCGACGCCCTGTCGAACCCCACGCGCGTCCTCGAGGCGTGGCCGTTCACCGTCGCCGTTCTCGGCGTCCTCGGCGTCCACGAACTCGGCCACTACGTCGCCAGTCGCCACCACGACGTGCAGGCGTCGCTGCCGTACTTCGTCCCCATCCCGACGCTCCTCGGGACGATGGGCGCGGTCATCCGCATGAACGACACGCTCCCCGACCGGAAGTCGCTGTTCGACATCGGCGTCGCCGGTCCGCTGGCGGGCCTCGCCGCCACGGTAGTCGTGACGGCTGTCGGCGTCTCACTCCCGCCCGTCGAAGTCGGCGCGTTTCCCGTCCGGTTGGGCTACCCGCCGCTCATCCAACTGGTCGCGGCCGCACTCGGCGAACCGCTCACCTACGCCGACGCGTCGCTGATGGCGAACCCCGTCGTCGTCGGCGGGTGGGTGGGCGCGTTCGTCACGTTCCTCAACCTCCTCCCGGTCGGTCAACTCGACGGCGGCCACATCGTCCGCGCCATGTTCGGCCGCGCGCACGCGACGATTCAACGTCTCGTCCCCGTCGTCCTGTTCGGCCTCGCCGCGTCCCTGTACGCCTTCGGCGACGGCGAGTCGGTGAGCCTCTGGGTCGTCTGGGGCTTCTTGACGCTCCTGTTCGCGCGCATGGGGAGCGCGGAACCGCTGGACGACTCCGCGCTCGGCGTCTCGCGTCTCCTCGTCGGCGGGGTGACGCTCCTCCTCGGCGCCCTCTCGTTCACCCCCGTTCCGCTGGTGCTGGCGTGATATCGTCTCGGGAAGGTACATCCGCTGAATCTCCCGGAGGTGTGCGTCCGATCGAGCGCATAGGCGTTCCAGCCGACCTGCGTACGAGGACGGACAGGTTTGCTGAACGTACGTCCGAGTGACTGAGCGACCTCGAACGGCGAGGTTCTGCTCTTTCCCGAGACACAGGGCGTGGCATCGATCTTCGGCCAAACCCGGTACACCCGATCGTTGAGGGGGTGTATCCCGAGAATCGTCTTCTCCGAAATCGGTAACGACCGCCATCAGGCTGGACCGTTCGAGAGGAGACGATCAGGTGAGGTTCCGATATCGCTCGTTTCAGCGTCGAATCCCCGATTTGGTTCTCACGCGTCGACGGCGTCTTCAATCCATCGGGGAAAGACGGTTCGCGTCTTCGCTACACCCCCCATAGAGAGCCACGTTCCGGAGAAATCGCGGCTGTAGGTGTGACGGGTACGCTACTCGGACGGGTTCTCGATTCTCGACGAAGGTCAGAGTCGGGCTGCAGGAGGGACGAAGCGACGCCGGGTCCACCGGTTCCGATACGACTGGTCGCTTCTGGTCGGCTACTCGCTCTCGTCGGGTTCCAGCGGCACCCGGTCGAGTCCGACGACGTCGTAATCCTGCTCGCTGGACAGCACTCGCTCCCCGCCCGTCGCGACGAGGCCGGCGTGGAGCGCGTCGAACGGCGTCAGGTGGTACTCCTCGATGAAGGCGGCTGCGGCGAGCACCGCGTTCTCGTGTTTGCTCGGTCTAATCGGGACGAGTTCCAGGAGGTTGGCGACGGCCCGCGGGGCGTCGATGTCGTACTCCGAGGCGTCGCGGTCGTAGAAGAGGACCAGGACCTCGGCGTACGACAGAATCGACGTGTGGATGTCGTCTCGCTCTTCGAGCGCGTCGAGAGCGGAGTCGCGCAACCAATCGTCGTTCTTCACGAGCGCTGCGAGGAAGTCCGTCTCGACGTACACGGCTCAGTCCCCGCGGTTCGAGGCGTCACCTTTGGCCTCGTCT
The DNA here is from genome assembly GCF_900112175.1 of Halogeometricum rufum. Lineage (NCBI taxonomy): Archaea > Methanobacteriati > Methanobacteriota > Halobacteria > Halobacteriales > Haloferacaceae > Halogeometricum > Halogeometricum rufum. The sequence continues at coordinate 58,094 of NZ_FOYT01000006.1, forward strand.
TCGACCTCTCGGGCGATAGACTCCCGTGCCTCCGCTTTGAGGTCTTCCGAATCGGTTCCCTCGAACGCGTCGCCCACCGCTTCCCGCAGTCCTTCGAGCGGGTCGTCGTCCACGGGAAAGAGTGCGACGTGACTCGGGAGTTCCACGATACGGTACCGCTCTCCGAAACGGGACCGGACGTCCTTCGGGAGGTAGATACGCCCCCGTTCGTCCGTCGACTTCGACATACTCGTTCTCGTACGGGAAGTGTGAAGAATCTTCCCGTAGATTCTCGCTCGCTCCCACGAGAGACGCGGCGGTCGCGGCCGGCAGACGACTCGAATCGAACACCCGTCGCTCGCGGCGCGGCGGGAGTCGAAAAGAGAACGCGGTTCAGAGGCGGTCGTCGTCGAGGCCGCCGGGGTCGTCCGCGGTGTCGAACAGGTTGTTCTCTGCGCCGTCCATGAAGTCGTCGCCGGGGGTGGACTCGTCGACGACGTTGACGTTGTAGGCGTCGATACCCATGCTCAGCAGTTCTTCGACCGCCTGTTCCTCGCTCACGAACTCCTCGTCGACGAGGTTCTCGAAGTCGGTCAACAACTCGTCGGGGAGCGTCACTTCCACGATTGGCATTGTCCGTGCTTCGAACTCCTCCTACTTGAGTGGCCGGTTGGCGAGCGAACGTTCGGCTACTCGGGCGCGTCGTCGCCGGGGCGCGTCGGCGTCTCGGCGTGACAGGTCACGCGGACCGGTTCGCCGTCCCGTTCCGTCTCGACGGCCCACATCTGGCCGCACCCGAGGAGCGTCACCCAGTCGTCGTCGCGTCGTTGGTCCACGGTCACGAGGACGTCGCCCGTCTCGCTGTCCCGCCCGGCGTACTCGATGCGAATCGCCTCGCCGTACACCTTCAGCCCCGCGGGTTCGCGGAGTTCGACCAGCGTCGAGTCGCTTCGCCCGTCGGGGTGTTCGACGACGACTTCGATCATCGGCGCGTCGCCGGCGGGCAGGGAGTACGACACCTCTAACGCGTTCTCGTCGACCTCCACCCCTTCGATTTCGACGAGTGACGCGGAGACGCCCGCGGCCTCTGCCACCTGTCGTCGGAGCGCGTTGAGGGGGACTCGGGCGGTGTCACGTTGTCTGTCCATACGGTCTCTACGGGTGATAGAGGGTGGGGAGGTATGATTGCACCGACGTCGATAGAGCGTCGACTGCACATTTCGGGGCGGTACTTTCCGACGGCAATTCCTCCAAGACATATGTTTGCTCCGATCTTCCTCTATAATATTCAGACAAGAAATAACGGAAATAGAGATAAAACAAAAAGTAGGGTAGTAATAGAACGATATAGAAAAATATTCGCCACTAACTGCACTATCGAACGGAAAATGAACGAAAACGAATATAATACTTTGTATTATAGGCGTTTCAGACGTGGTCACTGGACACCGAAGTGCCCGGGCAACCGACTGGGACCGAAGATACGCGTCTCCTCGTTCTCGACCGATTCGACTGTATGCGCGCCTCTCTCCGGTCGGAATCCAGAACAGTGCGGTTAGAATTACTATAACACTCGGTAGAAGATTTCTAATCCTCACAAATCTAGTGCTGTAATCTTCTCGTTAGGATATTAATAATCGTACGAACAGGTCGGTTCTGGAACCGGCTGGGGTTCTTTGGCAGTCTCTCGTGCCGACTCTAGGAACCGCGTCCCGCGACAGACGGTACCTTCTAATGATGTCAGTCCGTGGGACGACCTATGGGCGCGGAGTTCCGGTGTCCACAGGACGCACGCGTCAGGTACCGGCCAGCGGTGGTTCCCACCGGCATACGTCGTGTCGGACACCCGCCGGCTAGCGAGCGATTTCTGAGAGCGCGTACGGACGATGCAGGAGCATCCGGAGACGGCGTCCGGAGACTATCAGCGGTCCGAAAACCCGCAACTGATTCGTCTGCACGCGATGGAGAGACAGTTCCGACGACACACTCTCGGAGAGATGTCTGAATGGACCGATTCGAGAACCTGGACGTCCCGCGCCTGCTTCTCGTCGGGTTGACGCTGTCGACGCTGATCGCGGTCGGCGTACTCCTGAGTACGTCGTCGACTGCGTTCGGCGTCTCGAACCCGTCGTGGGAGGGGACTTCCTCGCTTCGAGAGCAGGCGGAAGCCGTCGATTCCGACTCGATAGTCGTCACGAACACGAGCGAGTACGCACGGGTGGACCCGTCTTCGAGCGTCGCGGTCGTACTCTCGCCCGAACGGCCGTACACGACGCCCGAGACCGCAGACGTGCGCACGTTCGTCCGTTCTGGCGGCACGCTGGTCGTCGCCGAGGACTTCGGTTCGCACACGAATCCACTCCTCGCGTCGTTGGGTGTCCGGACGCGAGTCGACGGTCGCCCCCTCCGCGACGAACGCCGGTACTACCGCTCACCCGATATCGTGGTCGCCCCGGACGTCTCGGAACACGCGTTGACGAGCGAGGTATCGCAGGTCACGCTGAACCACGGCACTGCGCTTCGACCGAACGGCTCACGCGTTCTGGTGAACAGTTCCTCGTTCGCCTACCTCGACACGAATCGGAACGGCTCTGTGGACGGAACGGAGTCGATACGAACCTATCCCGTCGTGACGGTCGAAACGGTCGGGTCGGGTCGGGTCGTCGTCGTGTCGGACCCGAGTGTCTTCATCAACGCGATGCTCGACCGACCCGGGAACGAACGGTTCGTCCGGTCGGTGTTCTCGGGACACGAGACGGTCGTCCTCGACCACTCTCATCGGGGCGACCTGCCGCCACTCACCGCCGCGGTCGTCGCTGTCCAGCGGTCCGACCTGCTCCGCGGTATCGTCGGGTTTGTGGGAATCGGTGTCGTTGCACTCGTCCACCGTCGCAGCCGAGGTAACTAACGTGACGCGACGCATAGCGGACCCGTCCACCGAGCAGGCATCGCACCCGTCGAGAGTTTCAACCACCCCATAATTATAAATATACAAAATGGTTACTCGAACTAACCGAACCCCGCTCCACAATGGTTGACCCAGAGTCTCTGTACACGACGATTCGCGACGAAGCCGGAACCGTCTTGATCGGCAACGAGCAGGTACTCGAAGAACTCACGGTTTCGCTTCTCACCGGCGGTCACGTCCTCCTCGAAGGCGTGCCCGGCGTCGCGAAGACGACTATCGCGGAAGTGTTCGCGCGAACGCTCGGGTTAGATTTCCAGCGCATCCAGATGACGCCCGACCTCATGCCCGCCGACATCACCGGGACGACGATATACCGGGAGGCGACCGGCGAGTTCGAGGCAAAGCGCGGCCCGATCTTCTCGAACGTCGTCGTCGTCGACGAGATAAACCGGGCCACGCCGAAGACACAGAGTGCACTCCTCGAAGCGATGCAGGAGGAACAGGTGACCATCGAAGGGAGCACGCACCCGTTACCGGAGCCGTTCATGGTCGTCGCCACGATGAATCCCATCGACATGGAGGGAACGTTCGCCCTGCCGGAGGCACAGCGCGACCGATTCCAACTCAAACTCGACGTGGACATCCCCGAACGTGAGTTGGAAGACGCGCTGTTGGAACGGTTCGACGAGAATCCCGACCTGCGGGCCGACTGGGTCCGACAGGTCGTCACCGCCAGCGACATCGCTGCGGCCAGGGAGGTCGCCGACGACGCCTACGTCGACCCGTCGATCCGGAGCTACATCCTCGACATCGTACAGGCGACTCGGGACAGTTCCGACACCGCACACGGCGCCTCGCCGCGTGCGTCGATTCACCTCCTCGCAGCTTCGAAGGCGCGGGCGGCCATCTACGGCAGAGAGTACGTCATCCCCGACGACCCGAAGGCACTCGCAGGCTCGGTGCTCGCTCACCGACTCGTTCTCAGTACGGACGCCGAACTCGGCGACCTGAAACCCCGAACGGTCGTCGAGGACGCCGTGCGGACGGTGACGCCGCCGACGCACGACGAGATACGGTCGGCTGCGGCGGCGGTCAGCGACGGTGGCTGTCCGACGGATGGTGACGACGCGGTCGAACGGTCCGACGAGTAGACGGCCGAGTGATACGGTCGGCCTGCGGTGCCCCGCTTCACCACCGACAGCTGACGACGAACTCCGCTTCTCCGTCTTCGACGCGCTCTCGTTCGACCGTGACTGCCTCGTCCAGTCCGTGCGCCAGGCCGCCGCCGAGGAAGGACGTCACCGGGTGGTCGAATCCGGTCGCGTCCCCGTAGGCGACACCGGTGACGCCCACGGAGAGTCGCCGACGCTCCTCGTCGAACTCGGCTTCGGCCGCGCGGGCCAACTCGAACTGTTCGACGAGTGCGTCACAGAGCTGGTTCCCCAGCGACTCGGGGTCTGCGCTCACGCCACCCGAGGCTGCGCGCTCGAACTCGGCGAGCATCCGTCCGGCGGTCGGTGTGAACGCGACACCACGCCGTCGGCCGTCATCCGGGACGACGAACGTCGAACGAAGCTCCTCGTCGGACGGGAGTTCGTAGTCGGGGGTCTGCGGGACGAACAGGCGGACGGGGGCTCGCGTTTCGGACGTCGACGCCGTCACCGGTGCGTACACCGTGGCGTCCGCGAGACCGAGTTCGTCGCGAACGCTCGCACCGGTCTCTCCGACCGCGTCGTACGCCGACTGACCGACCGTCGCCGGCATGACGCGCTCCGGCGAGAGGAAGTACGTCAAGATGGCTCCGAACACGCCGGTCGCCCCGAGTGCGAGAAGAACGGTCCGCGCGTCGGGGAACGCGATTCCCGCGGCGATGCCGACGAGTCCGACGCCCATGAGGCCAAGTGCGGTCTGTCGGTGCTGTAGTTGCTTCCCGCGCGCGTAGTCCTCGCGGAGGCGTCGGTTCTCGGCGCGAAGTTCCTCGATGCGGCGCTGTGTGTCGTCGACGTCGGTTCGGTCGCTCGGTGCCGACTCGGTGACGTCGGAGTCGGTCCGTCCGTCGGCGAACGATTCGGTCGTCTGGTCGTCGGTGAAGCTCATGTGTTACGTTCTCCGTCCGTCAATCCGAGGGTGACGAGTTCGTGTCTGTGCAGTCCGTACGCACCGACCGCGAGAACGACCCAGAGGAGGGCGACGGACAGCCAGACCCCTCCTTCGGCGGCGACGTACCAGATGCCGCCGGCGAGGCCGGCGTACGCGACGACCCATCCGACGGCCGCGGTCGGCGACGCAGTCGCCGTCCACAGCGCTCCGACGAGGAGTACTCCGAGTCCCGCCTGGACGCCGACGACCAGTCTCAGCCCCGTGAGATCGGGCGAGACGGTGACGAGTGCGACGTGACCTGCGGCGAGTGCGTACTCGACGGGAAGGACGACCCAGACGAAGACCAGGGCCGCGGCGGCCACCAGCGACAGTTCCCCGCCGAACAGGACGAGTGCTGTGGCGGCGGCGGCGACGCCGACCAGTTCCAGTGCGACTGTCGTTCGTGCGGCCGAACCGGGTTCCGTTCCCCGTCCGAGCAGTGACCGGACTGCACCGGACATCTACCGAACGCCTCCCGCGTGCCGCATCCCGGCGGCCGCTCCCCGTTGGCCCGCCCGGTCGACGCTGAGAATCGCTTCCAGCCTGTCGCCGGGACCGACCTCGAACGCGGTGACGCCGTCCAGGTTCGCGAGCTTCTGTCTGAAGTTCTCGAAGTCGCGGTACCGCTGGTACGCCGTCTCTCTGTCGGAGTCCTGAACCTCCTCGAACAGCACCGTCGGCGTCAGGAACGCCGCGACGTGCCCCTCGCCCCGCCGTGCGAGCTTCACGGCGTCGATCAGCTCCGCCCGGTTCGAATCGTCCGTGACGAGTATCGTCCACGTCGCGCGTCGGAACTCAGATCTGTGTGCCCGAATCGACGAGAACAGGGGTCGCGAGTCGAGGCGGCTGACGTAGGCATCCCGCTCGGCAACGTAGGGCCGCAGTGTCCTGTCGAATGCCGCCGTCCCGTCGTCCAACGCCTCCGCGAGACGGCGGGCTCGCGCGGTGTCTGTCTCGAACGACCGGTCGAAAGTCCCGTCCCCGTCGCGGTCCGCGGTCGGACGGAGGTCGAACAGTTGCTGACGCAAGCGGCTGTACTGTTCGAGGCCGGCACCGAGTTCCCGTTCGACGGTCAGCCCTTCGTCGCCGACGGCGAACAGGCTCACCGGATCTTCGTGCGCTCTCGCGTCTTTCAGAAACAGCAACGCTGCGTCCCGAGCGTAGTCCAGTTTCCGCCCGCCCGGCGGACCGTCACCCATGGACGCGCGATGGTCGACGACGAGCGTCGTCCGGCGCGGCGTCTTCCGCTCGTACTTTCTGACGTGCGGCTGGCCGAGTCTGGCCGTGGCTTTCCAGTCGATGTGTCGCAGTTCGTCCCCGCTCGTGTACTTACGAAGCTCGACGGGTTCCTGTCCGGTACCGAGCTGGACGGTGTCGCGTTCGCCGTAGCCGACAGCCATCTGTTCGCCGCCGCCCCCGACGTGTAACTGCCGCGGCGGGTGCGCTTCGACGTGGACGTCGACTGACTCGCCGACGGCGAGCGACTCGGAGAACAGTCCGAAGGGGTCGGTCAGTCGGAGTTCCGGCCGACCGAACCGGGCGCGCCCGGCGACGGCACCGGACGCCTGTATCGTCGTCTCCGCCGCCTGTTCCCCGTACTGCAGTCGACATCGACGTTCGTCGTCGTCGACGCCGGCGACGTTCACCGGGGGGTCGCCCGTGATCTCGACGTCCAGCAGAGACGGTTCCGGGAGCGTCGCCTCCAGCGTGACGGTGAACGGTTCGTCCTTCGTGACGCGTTCGCGCGAACTCGTCTGGTCGACGGACAGGCCGTCCACTGTCCGCCGCGACCGCTCGACGAACCGAGCCTGATGCGCGAGAAGCCACACGCCGATGGCCGCGCCCCCGAAGAGGGGTGCCGGCCGGTCGAGGAGAACGGCGAAGAGAGTCAGTACTCCTCCGAGGGCGACGGCCGCCCAAAATCGGCTCGTGGCACGCATTCTGTATCCACTATTCGGGAGAGTGACCTAAATATTGTTGGTGTATCTGACAGGTGCTCGAACGAAAGTAGTGAAACGTTCCTTGCTATCGTTCACGAAAAGAAAAAGAATGAGTTAAATCTGTCACTCGACATGGTAGAAGTGTGCCTCAGGTTCGAGTCCCCGAACGTGCCGGCTCGGTCGTCTTCTGTCTGCTCGTAGTGCTGTCTCTCGTCGCTGCCGCAACTCCCGCGAGCGGTGAGACGACCCTGCGTTCGGACGCTGGTTCGGCGGCGACCGTCACCGGTGGCGGTTCGACGACGTTCCCGCAGCAGACGACACCCGAGAACAACTCGACCGTCGTCCACGAGGACCCGGACAACGCGAGCGGTTCGGAGGAACTGGAGGACGTCCGCCGCTGGCTCGCGGGTCGGATGGCGACGGCGGTCATCGACTGCACCGAACAGGTTCGTCTCGGCAGTTCCTACGCCTGCGAGCGACTCGAACGGGACTACCCCGACTGGGCGAGTCGGTACGTCGAGGTCCGCGGGCAGAGCGACGCCGCCTCCTCGGCGGGCGCGAACCAAACGCTCAGGCAGACGCGCGCAGACGCTCGAACACTCGCCGACCAAGTGCAGCGATTCCGCGAACTCCGAGCGGAGTACGAGGCGGCCAGGGAGGCAGGAAACGACCGACGTGCTAGAGAGCTCGCACACCAACTCGTCCGCCAGAGCCGTGAGATAAACCGGACTAGCGGCCGTGTCACGAACGACTACGGCGCATTCTCGAACACCACTTCGACGGACCTGTCGGTGGCGACCGAGGCCGTCGTCGAGATAGAGAACGAGACGACGGAGACGGCCGACGAGATTCGCGAGGCGGAACTCGTCGGCACCACGCTCACCGCGGAGACAGTGCGCGCGACCGGGTCGTTCGGGTCGCCGGTCGTCGTCGAGGGTCGGCTGGTCGCCGAGAACGGGTCCGACGTGTCCGACCGCCGGGTCGCGATCGGAGTCGGCAACGGCACCGTGACGACCGAGACGGACGGCGAGGGGCGGTTCTCGCTCGAATACCGTCCCACGACGGAACGAGTCGGCGCGGCAACGTGGACGGTGACGTACCTTCCGACGAACGCGTCGTTGTACGGTCGGTCGAGCGACCGGGTTGACGTCGAGATACGACAGGAACGCGGTACGGTGACGCTGACGCGCAGTCCGTCGACCGTCGCGTTCGGCGACGACCTCTCCGTCTCGGGCCGCGTCGAAGCCGCGGACCGCGGTGTCGGGGAGGTCCCAGTCGTCGTCAGCCTCGACGGCGTGCGTGTGGCCACCGCCGTGACGAACGAGACCGGTCACTACTCGCTCGACGTCACCCTCCCTGCGAACGTCTCCGCAGGCGAGGCTCGGGTCGTCGCGGGACTGCCGTTCGAGGGACGGGCACTGACCGCCGCCGACGCGTCCGCGACGGTCCAAGTCGAGTCGACGACGACGAGACTCGCGCTGGACGGCAACCGAACCGCCGCACGCACCGTGCAGGTCGAAGGACGTCTAGAGGTTCCGTCGGGCCCCGTCGCCGGTCAGGCGGTAGAAATCGCCGCTAACGGCTCGACCGTGGCGGTGGTTCGGACCGGACCGGACGGGCGCTTTGCAGCGGACGTCGACCTCCCGGCCGCCATCTCCGCCTCCGACGCCGTGGTCGTCTCCGCGGCGTACGCAAACGAGAGAACGAACCTCGAGTCCGCGCGAACGCAGATTACGCTGGCTCCGACCAACTCGACCGAGTCGGGTGGACTCGCGGCGTTCTTCACCGGCCGCCTCCGAGTGCTGTTCGCACAACTGACCGGGTCGTCCGGCGGTGCAGGTGGTGGGGTCGTCGAGCAGTTGAACAGCGTCTCGAGAGCCGCCGCCGTCGCACTCGGTATCGTCGGACTGTCCATCCTCGGGACGATATTCGTGAGACGGTCCGAAGTGATTCCGTGGGTGATGCAGGTACTCCGAAGCGGCGACGACGCTCCGGACGATAGCCAGTCGGTGGACGAGCGCACGACGCGACAGCCCGACCCGGAGCCGACGAGCGACCACACCTCCGACCCGCTCGAAATCGCTCGGAGCCGCCTCTCCGGCGGCGACACCGACGCAGCCGTCCTCGCGGGGTACGAGGCCGTGCGGGACCGACTCGTCGACGACCACGGCAGCGACTCGTCGATGACGCACTGGGAACTGCTTCGCTCGACGTCGCTGAGCGGCGAGCGGGCCGAAGCACTACGACAGTTGACGGAGGCGTACGAGCGCGCGGCGTTCTCGCTGGAGACGAGTTCGCCGGAGACGACGAGAACCGCCCTCGGCAACGCCGCGTCTCTGCTCACCGACACCGACCAGTCGGTCGAGTCTAGCGACGACTGAATCCCGCGTCGTCCGCCGTCGTACCACTCAGCTTTCGTGGCTCTGTCACAGCGAGACGACGAGGTCGAACGAGAGGTTGTCCGTTCCGGAGGGAGGTGGCGACGAGTAGGTGATTTCGACGCTCGATTCGGACTTCTCGCTCACCCAGAAACTGCCTGCGGCGTCCTCCGACGTCGGCGTCACCGTCGCAACCCGCGGGGCAGTCGAGAGCGGGTTCGGCAGCGCGAACGTCGTGCTCGACCCGTCCCCGCTCTTCGTCACCGATTCAGCGGGGAGTTGTGGCGTGTGGCCCGCGTCGCCGTCCCAGACGGTCGTCGGACTGTTGCCCGTCGTCGTCACGTCGCCGGCCACGCGTGTCGTTCCGTTGTCGAACAGCGCCGCCGGTTCGGTCGCAGTCGTGACCCCGAGGACGCCGTCGTCTTCCAGCCAGAGCCCGACGTCGTTCTGATTGGTGAACGTGTACGACGGGTCGGCCGGGCCTCCGTCCGACACCTCGACTTCGTTCTTGACGATGACCGAGTCATCGATGTAGATGTCGCCCTTGTCGTCGTTCTCGTCGGCTTCGATGCGGATGTTCTGCCGGGACGCCTTCCCGAACGGTTTGTGTACGACCTCGAGTTCGTTGGTACTCTGATTGTACCGCATCCCCCAGTCGTTCTCTTCGCCGAACGTGAGCCAGTCGCGACCGACGTCTTCGAACGCGCCGTTCCCGTTCCCTCCGCCGCTCTCCGTCTGCGGTGTCGTCGCCTGCCCCGTCTGCGCGTTGCACCCCGCGAGCAACCCGGTGACGCCGAGGATACCTGAGGTGGTGAGAAACGTTCGCCTGTCCGTCTTCGGCCTCGAACTCTCGTCGGTCGGCATCTCTACGAGCGCCTTGAACGTTCAGAAATATAAATGGTTAGTGGCAGTCGCATTCGACGCGACGACGCGCCGGTCGGCAGACTACTGTCGCTCAACCAAAATCTTTTGACCGCCGCCGCGCATCAGACAGGACGACGTATGATGTACTCGCTCTCTGACCTGAAAACGGTCAGTGAAGACCCGAAAATAGCGCTGCGAGAGTTAAACCGCCTCTACTACACTCGACTTCGGACACGCGAGTACAACGACGCCGCGCCGAACGTCTTCGACGAGGACTGGGACAACCTCCTCATCTTGGACGCCTGCCGCCACGACGCCTTTCAGCGAGCGGTTTCTGAGTACGACATCCCCGGCGAATCCGGGCACAGATACTCGAGGGGGGCGAGTACCATGGAGTTCCTCAGGGCGAACCTGACCGAACGTGACCTCTCCGACACGGTCTACATCACGGCGACGTCGATGCTCTACCGTCTGATGGTACTCAACGAGGAGATAGACCACAACCTGCACGCCGTCGTCGACGTCTGGGAGGACGCGATAGACGTCGGCGAGTGGGGCGTCCGTCCCGAACGCGTCGCCGAACGAACCAAAGAGGTGAGCGAGGAGTTCCCCAACAAGCGGCTCGTCGTTCACTTCATCCAGCCGCATATCCCGTTCATCGGGGAGTTCGGCTCCGAGCGCTTCGACGACGACCTCATCTGGAAGAAGATGCGACAGGGCCGACTCGACGCGTCGGACGAGGAACTGTGGCGCGCGTATATGGAGAACCTCGAACTCGCACTTCCGAGCGTCGAGGACCTCCTGAAGACGCTCCCAGGCCGGTCCGTCGTCACGGCGGACCACGGCCAACTCATCGGCGAGCAAGCGTTCCCGATTCCGTTCAAGGAGTACGGGCACCCGACCGGGATCTACTGCGACGAACTGGTCAAGGTTCCGTGGCACGTCAGCGAGAACGGCTCCCGAAAGCGTGTCGTCGCGGAGACACCGGCCGAGAACCAGTACGAGGAGAAAGACCGGTCGGACATGGACTCGAAAGCCGAAGAGCACCTCCGCAACCTCGGCTACCTGCAGTAACGCGCGGTTCGACCGGGAAGTCACTCACCGCTACCTCGGAACCGACGCTAGCCGTTCTCCTCGCCCCGCTTTCGCCGGGGCGCGATGACCGTCTCTCGGAGCAGTTTCAAACCGGGCGCACCGTCGAGGAACCAGACGCTCAGGGCGAGCACCGTCACGGCGAACTCGAACCACCGAATCCACACTTTCAGCTCCGGACCGAGGGGCAAGTGAGCAGCCGTCCACGCCGCTTTCCCCGCTATCAGCCGTTCGACGCCCGGTGTCACTCCGAGCAGTTCGACGATACGTTCGGCGGGGACCGACAGCGGCCAGACCCAGAACGACACCTCGCGCAGGTCGTTTGCCAGTCCTCCCTGAACGAACTGCTGTGCGCCGTCGCCGATCGTCGCTGAGACGTAGCTCACACCGAACGCGACACCGGGTGCAGTGTCGCCGGTGCGCCGGTAGACCAGTCCTGCGACCAGAGCAACGACCGGAACCGCGAACAGAAACGAATGCGCGAGAGACCGTCCACTCGCCAGAACGCCGACCAGCGCGAGGGGTTTGTCGACGAAGTCGGGCAGTTGTGTGCCGAGGACGACGAACAGGGCAGCGAGTTCGCTCGGGGGGCGACGCAGGCGGACGTGCGCGTAGCCCGAGTAGAGCAGATAGCCGACTGCCAGATGTGCGTACGGCCACATTCGTTCTCTGATTCGACGCTAGCACGCGGCGAACAAATAACTCGGTGTCCGTCCCGACGCCGGACGGCTGTCGTCCGGCTCTGGTCACCAATAGAATTAAGTCGAATCTCGGGCTCGTTGGTGTGTGTACTTGAGGCGACACGAATCGCCTCGGTTCGGTTTCGAAGACACAACCGATGAATCTCGCAAAATCGAGCGTCAAAGTCGCTATCGCGACCGGTGGGAGCGCGGCGATTACGTTCGGTGGTATCGCGCTGTTCGCGCGACTGCTCTCGGCCAGCGAACTCGGCGTCTTCTTCCTGTTCGAGGCCCTCCTCGGGATGCTGTTCATCCCGGCGGACTTCGGTATCCGCGGCGCTCTCCAGAAACGGATCAGCGAGGGAAACCGTCCCGGTCAGATGCTGACGACGGCGGTGCTTCTGAAGATCGTCCCGCTGACCATCGTGGTGGCCGCCGTTCTCCTCGCGAGACCGTGGATCAACCGGTACGTCGGCACCGAAATCGCCGTGTTGCTCGCGGTCGCTATCGTCTGCTACGAGGCGTTCCAGCTCACCATCGACATCCTCAGCGGTGAGTTGCGCGTCGGCGATACGGCCAGCGTGCGAGTCGCGCCCAAAGCTATCTGGCTCGTGTCCGGCGTCGCCTTCGTCGAAGCCGGTTACGGCGTCCACGGGCTCATATACGCCACTATCCTCGGCTACGTTCTGTCGTTCGTGTGGGGATTCTACCGTCGGTCCACGCCGTTCCGCCGTCCGACGTTCTCCGAAGCCCACTCCCTGACCTCTTACTCACGATACAACTTCATCTCGGCCATCAGCGGCTACTTCTACAGCTGGATGGACGTCGCGCTCATCGGGCTCTTCCTGACGACGGCGCACGTCAGCGCCTACGAATCAGCGTGGCGGGTCAGCGCCGTCGCCGTCATCGGGAGCACGGCGATAGCCAAGACCATCTTCCCGCAGATGAGTCGGTGGGACGCCAAACAGGCTATCAATCAGATCGAGGGACTCATTCCCCGGGCGGTCGGTCCGTCGATGATGCTGGTCATTCCGGCGTTCTTCGGGGTCGCGCTGTTCGCCCGAGACATCCTCTACTTCGTCTTCGGGTCCGAGTACGCTATCGCGTGGGTGGCGCTGATCATCCTGATGGCGGAAAAGATACTCCAGTCGGTCCACTCGATCACCGGGCGGTCGCTGAAGGCCATCGACCACCCCGAACTCGCGGCGAAGGCGGCGCTGTTCGCCATCGCGGTCAATCTCGCGCTCAACGTCCCGCTGATTCAGCTCTACGGCATCGTCGGCGCCGCCGTCGCGACTGCGCTCTCGTTCGTGGTGAACACCGTCCTCTGCATGAAGTATCTCTCCCGGTTCCTGACCATCGAACTGCCGTGGCGGGACCTCGCCTGGATCGGTGCCTCGTCGATGGGAATGTCGGCTGTCCTCGTCGGTCTCCGGTCGGTCGTCTCGGTCGACTCGCTACTGCACCTGCTGGCGATGATACTCGTCGGCGTCCTCACCTACGGCGCGTTCGTCCTCGCGTCGCCGCCTCTCAGGAGGGAAGTGTTTCAGGTGGTCCAGATGCTGCAGTCGAACCAGTCGCCCGGTGACGTCGCGAAGGGAGACGACTAAAGCTCGGCTTCGGGCGCTTCAGACTGCCTCGGCTTCGCCTTCGAGTTCGTGTTCTCGCCGGCCGACCTGCTCTTTCTCCACGACGATGTCCTCGAGAACGAGTACGTCGAGACCCATCCCGAAGAAGTCCTTGATGGCTTCCGACGGCGTGTTCACGATGGGTTCGCCGTGGTCGTTGAACGACGTGTTCAGCACGACCGGCACGTCGGTGATGTTCTCGAACTCCGAGATGAGCCGGTGGTAGCGCGGGTTCTGGTCCTCGCGGACGGTCTGTGGCCGGGTCGTCTCGTCGCCCGGGTGGAGGACTGCGGTGATGTCGTCCTTCCGCTCCTCCCGCGCGTCGAACGTCTTTATCATGTACGACGACGGCTCCGGGTTCACGAGGTAGTCGTCGATGGCACGTTCGAGCATCGACGGCGCGAACGGCCGCCACGCTTCGCGGTGCTTGACGAACTCGTTGACCCGGTCCAGCGAGTCGCGCGTTCGGGGGTCCGCCAGAATGCTCCGGTTGCCGAGCGCTCGCGGCCCCATCTCCATCCGCCCCTGGAACCAACCGACCAGCGCACCGTCGGCGAGTCGTTCGGCGACGTACCGTTCTAAGTCGTCCGGACGCTGGTAGTCTATCTTGTTGGTTCGGAGCTGAGATTCGATCTCCTCGCTCGTGTACGACGGCCCCCAGTAGACCGTGTCCATCTCGGGGACCTCTCGCGGGCGGTACTCCAGCATGCCCGCACCGAGGGCGCTCCCGGCGTCGTTCGAGACCGGCTGGATGAACAGTTCGTCCACGCAGTCGAGTTCCATGACGCGCTTGTTCATCTTGCAGTTCAGCGCCACGCCGCCAGCGAGTCCGACGTTCCCGGTGCCGAGACGCTCGCAGTACGTACTCACGACGTCGGCGACGATCTCTTCGAGCAACGACTGCGCCGCGTAGGCGAGGTCCTTCTCCCACTGGGTGAACTCCGTCGGCGACTCCTTTCGCGGGCGTCCGAACAGCGCTTCCAGCCGTTCCGTCGCGTACTCGAAGCTCTGTGACAGTTCGGAGACGTCGTAGTCCACGCCCGTCTCGACGACGCTCCGGAGCGTGCGTTCGATGTCCTCGTTCTCCTCTCCGTACGGCGCCAGCCCCATCACCTTCCCCTCACCGTTGTTGGCGTAGAATCCGAGGAACTTGGTGACCGCGCCGTAGAAGTAGCCGAGACTGTTCGTGTAGTCGTACGTCCGTAGTCGCTGTAGTCCCGACTCGTCGCCCCACCAGACGACCGTCGCGTCGCGTTCGCCGCGCGCGTCGAGCGTGAGAACGAGTCCCTCGTCGAACGGTGCCGGATAGAACGCCGTCGCCGCGTGGCACGCGTGGTGCTCGTGCACTTCGATCGGCGGGAGCGGGGTATCGATCGCTTTCAGCCTCTGTTCGACCGCTCGGCGGCCGAGTAGCCCTGTCTTGAGTTCCGACTTCACGCGCCAGCCGGCGTGCTTGACGCGGTCCGTCACCGACCCCGACTGCGACGTCGCTCGCTGAACGACGCGCGGAACCATCTGCGGAAACTCGCGCGGGGACCAAGACAGCGCAACCGTGTCGACGTCCGGGAGCGAGAGCCCTCTGGCGTCGAGACAGGCTTCGATGGCTCGTTCGGGGAACGTGTTCATCGCGTGTTTCTGCCGCGTGAGTCGCTCCTCCTCGACGCCGAAGACGGGTTCGCCGTTCTCGAACAGGACAGCGGCGGGGTCGTGCGACCCCAGTCCGGCGATTCCGGGATTTATGGATAGTACGTACTGTTTCATGCAGTTATCAGACGGAATGGTAACGGTAAAATAGTTTCTCTGCAGCAACATGTCTCGGGACGGCCGGTCGCTCCGCGGCGAAGTATTGATTTACTACTAGTCAGATGTAGCTCACGATGGACGGACAGCAGACGCCTCCCGGAGACGGGTGGCCGACGGTCGGTATCGTCGTCCTGAACTGGGAGAACTACGGGGACACCGCCGAATGTCTCGACTCTCTGGAATCGCTCGCGTACCCCGAACACGAGGTGTTCGTCGTCGACAACGGCTCTACGGACGGGTCCGGCGAGCGAATCGACGACGAGTTCGAGTGGGTCGAGGTCATCTACAACGACGACAACCGCGGGGCCGCCGGCGGGAACAACCCCGGTGTCGCCCGCGTTCTCGACGAAGGGTTCGACCACGTCCTCCTCCTGAACGAGGACACCGTCCTCCCGTCGGACTTCCTGTTCCCCCTCGTCGAGACGATGGAGTCCGAAGAGAACGTCGCCGCGGTGGGTGGACGGCAGTACAATCCCGAGACGGGAAACGTCGTGAACGTCGGCGTCTGGTTCCTCCCGTTCCTCGGTGGATTGACTCGCGTGTTGAAGAGTCCGCTCAAAGACCACCCGTACGGGTCCGCTCCGATACCGCCGTTCCTCGCGTTTCAGTACGTTCCGACGTCGATGATGCTGTTGAACGGCGATTTCGCCGCGACGCACGACGTGTTCTGCGAGGACTACTTCATCGGGATGGAGGACGTCGACCTGGCGTATCAGGCGCATCGCGACGGGTGGAAGGTGTTGGTGAACCCGGACGCGGAAATCTACCACAAGGAGGGACGCACTATCGAGTGGAGTACGTTCAAGACGTACCACTGGGTCAGGAACAGACTGCAGTTCGCCTCGAACCGCCTCCCGATATACTTTCACGTCCCGTTCCTGCTGTCGCTCGCGCTGTTGCTCGGCTGGCTCTGTCTGCAGTGGTATCTCGACGAGAAACGCGGACACATACAAGCCGCGTTGGTCGGTGTCGCAGACTACGTTGCGGACGACGACTTCCGAGACTACGAGTTTTTCAACTGAGTACTGGCGTTCGGTATCGTTCCCATCTCAGGCCCGGTCAGAACGCGAGGCCGGGTTCACTTACCCGCCTAGGTCCGCTCGCGGAGTGTAGCGACGACGGCGTCGACTCCGTCGCGACTCACGTACTTGCGAGAGAGGTAATACGCCGCCATCCGAGGGTTCGAAACCGTGGTGGCCGCACCTTTCACTCCGCGCCTCGCCGTCTTCCAGTACCCTTTCCAGTCCGTGAACGAGTTGTAGGGGTAGTCGTTCAGTTCGGGCCAACAGGTTTCGACGATTCGCGTCGGGAACTCGTCGGCCCGTCGCATCTCGGGGGGCAACCGGTGCATCGACTCGATTATCGGTCGGTACCACAGCGGCCGAATATAATCTAACCCGGGCGGGAGACCGAGGTGTTGTGGTCCCGCCCAGCAGCCCAACCGATGTTCTTGATACGCGAGGTCGAGCATGGTGTACGTGTCGAGATGGCCGACTCCCTCGTACCACGCTTCGAGCGACGAGATGAGTTCCGGATGTGGCGGTTTCGAGAATCGGAACAGAAGCTCGACGGGGTCGATTTCCGTCTCGGCCCGGTCCGACTCCCGCCAGAAGTAGCCGCGCGCTATCTCGCCGCCCAGCCCACCGATCTGAACGTCTGCATCGAGACTCCGTAACGTCGGGTGAATCTCCCTGATCGCGGAACTAACCGTACACCCCGTCGCTCTCAGCCACGCTTTCTGCTCGCTCGTGGTCGCTTCGACGATTCGGAGCGGCCGCCAGTCGAGTCGGTGGTCGCTCGCAATTCGGCGGGCGATGTGCGGGTCGACTTCGTAGTCGCTTCCGCCAAACGTGTAAAGAGAGACGGTGCCGTCCTCGACCAACTCGCGGGCGACGGCCAAGAGTAACCGGGAGTCCTTCCCCGCCGTCAACGGCATCGCCGGCCGACGGTATACCGACGCGATTCGGTCAAAGAGGTGCTGGAGCGTTTCGACGACCGTTTGAATCTCCTCGTCGGCACTGCCGCCGTTCGCAGCGTCGTCTCTCTGACCGTCTCTTGGCCAGTATCGAACCGCTTCCCATCTCTTCAGGTCCAGATAATGGTTCGGGAGGAGTCGCTCGACACCCCGATAGTACGTTAGCTTTCCCGGAACCCACGTGTTGCACCCTCTGGAGATGAGCGGCCACCGAACGGCTTCGAAGAGGTCCGCTCGGAAATCGCGCGCGTGCGAGACGCTCGGAATCGCGAGCGGTGACGCGGCGACGACGGGCTCATCCTTATGATAGACGACGGGGAGGGCGGCGGCCGAGTCCGGATACACTCTGTGAACGCCGTCCGCGTCGAGGAGTCCGACGTACCGCCCGAGGAGCCCGCGCAGCACGTCCTCGAACGCATCGACAATCGGGTCGGCTAAGTCGTCTCCGAGACGGATTTCGTCGCCGGAACGCCGACTCTCAACGTCGAGTACCGTTCCGAACACGATGCCGATTCGCCTCCCGTCGGCGAGAACCGGTAGTACGGTGAACGAGTCGTCGCATACGACGTTCCACGTGTCGAGTTCCACGCAGCGATATCCCTGAGGAACCTCTGTGACGGCGTTGCGTGTCAGGTAGTACTGTCGGCGGGGAATCGGGTCATCAGTCATCTTTGCGACACTGCGTGCTGATACCCGAAACTCATCGAAAATACAATAACGTTCGGGTGATTCTCGCGAGCGGACGATACTGGGCTACTTCGGAGGCGACGAGAACAAAAAATTCGAGCACACTCGTGAATCGCCGAGTGCCGAGTCAGTAATCGGCGGGGTCGACCGCGTTGCCGTCCAGATAGACGGTGCCGTCGAGACCGAACGACAGTTGCGTGAGCGTCCCCTCGAACGTGACGCCCTCGGTTCGACCCTTCTTCAGCCCTCCCTCGACAAGTTCGGTTCCGTCACTCTGCGTCGTCACGGTGTCGCCACCGGCATCGAATCCGGACGTGCTGGTAACTTCACCGTCGATGACCGCGCTGTACCGGCCGTAATCTGCGTTTTCCGCAGCGACGAATTCGAGCGTGTGGCTCCCGCCAGACGTGTCGCTTCCGGAGTCACTGTCGGAACCGCTGCTGGAGTCCGTATCGTCGGACACGGCCGGCCCCGTCGCCAGCGACTGCACCTCGTTGGCCAGTTTGACGCGAAGCGTGTTGGTGTCGGCCCGGTACCAGATTTCGCCGGGTACGGGGTCGGTCGGGTCGCTGTCCACGCCGGAGACGCCCAGACGGTCGCGAGGTTGCGGCGGCGCTTCCGTCCACGTCTCGCCGTCTCCCAAGAACCGTCGACCGGTGTCCGTCGCGAAAAATTTTGCACCGTCCTTCGGGAGGTAGTCACCGAGGTTCGCTTCTACGTCTCTTATCTCGACGCCGCTGTCTATCGCTCTGAAGTTGTCGTTCAGCGGGACGTGCCAATCGACAGTCCCTTCTTCGGGCGTGTTGAGTTTGTGATTCTCTGTGGTCATAGTTCAGTTGGTGATGTTGTGATATAGTGGTTGTTCGGTATGCCGTTACAGCGGATTCTCCGCGTACAGTCGCAGGTTATCGACGAAGAGCGACTGGTCCTGCGGTGAGTACCAGCCGCCGCCGAAGAAGGAGTTGTGGCGCCACGCGCCAATGTTCCCTCCGTTCGACTTGCGGAGTCTCCAGTTGTCACGCTCGTACGCTTTCGTCGGGCCGCTACCGTCCAGTGGGTCGACCCAAGCTTCGAGGACGCCGTTGTTCTCCCCCGCGTCGTTGACTTTTGCGTGGTAGGTGAGTTCGTACCACTTTCCGGTTTCGACCTTCCCCGCGTTGCCGTTCATGTCCCAGGGGTCAGTCGAGCCGTAGCTGTCGCCGCCCTGTCCGGCGTGGTAGACGTAGTAGCAGAGCTGAACCGGGTCGCCAGGGTGGAGGCTGTTCTCGTAGCCGTAACGGCCGGGGTTGTGGAACGTCCCGAGGGCACGCCACGGACGGCTTACGACCTCCTGACCCATCCACCCGGGAATCTTCCCACCACTCGTATCCCAATCAGCGTGGTCCTGATCGTTGCAGTCGAAGTTCTCCTCGAACTTCAGGTAGTACTGCGCCCACGCCTCGTCGCGGTTGACCGACTTCCGAAGGTCACAGCCCATCCGCTCGTCCTCCATGAAGTAGAACGCGAACGCGTGCGACCCGCTTTTCACGTGTTCGTCGGTGTAGTACATACCGTGGTCGACGTGGTAGTTGACCCTGTCGTCCCAACCCCGTTCTTCGAGTTCACTGCGGAGTTTCGAGAGGTTTCGGTCCGAGAAATCCTTCGACGCCTCCGGTGCGGGGTCGTCGAAGTCCATCGTCCAGATGGGTTCGACGTCGGACCCCTCGGGTTGCGGTGACGCGAGGGCGACGATTTCTCCACCCACCTTCGCCCGGAGTTCGTCGGTGTCCTCGCGGTACCACATCTGTCCCTCGCTCACGTCCGACGGGTCAGTCGTCCGAGACGGGGCGACGACGCGGTCCATCGGCTGCGATGGCGCTTTCACCCACGCCTGCCCATCCCCGAGATACCGAACCCCCGTATCCGTCGCGAGGAACTTCGCACCCGCGGACGGCGTGTACGCGTCGAGGTTCGACTCGACGTCGCGCACCTCGACGTCCGTATCTATCGAGTCGAAGTTCTGATTGAGTGGGAGATGCCAGTCTACGGTCCCCTCGTCTGGCGTCTCGTATTCATGATTCGATGTCACACCCGCATTTCACCGGTTGCGAGCATACCCGTTGCCGCTATGCAGCGAGTGTTAGGGTCGTGACAATCCTAGCCAGATAGTGTACGGGCCGCCATCGGGCGATTTCCGTCCGACCGGCGAAGTCCGCGAACCACCGTAACGGTTATCAAATCTTCTGGACAAGAATCCGAAAGTGATAGAGTTGTTGACAAGGCTGCGGACACCGCGGGATATCTCGGCGCCGCAGATAGCTCTCGAACTGGGTGTCGGTACCGCAACCACCTCGTTGACGCTGCTCGTCCTCGTGCTCTCCGGCGTCGCGTGGGTCGGAATCGGACCGGTGGTCCTCGGTCCGCTTCCCGCAATCCTCGCCGTCGGCGGAGTGCTGGTGGGCCCCGCCGCGGTGGTCGGGGGGACTCTCGGTCTCTTACTCTACCAGTTGCTCCACGCCGTGGTCGCCCCGTTGGAACTGTTGGAAGCGCTGCTGTTCGGGGCGACGGTGGCGTTCGTCTGGAACTCGTTCGAGAGCGCCGAAACGCGTGAACGGCGTCCGCTCTCCCGACTCGCTCGACTCACCGCCGCTGGCGGCGTCGCATCGCTCTGGACAGCCGTCGTGTACGCCTTCGCCGTTCAACTGACCGGGACGTTCTCGTTCTATCCGACCGCCGCGTTCGTCGCGCTGAGCACCGCGCTGTCGGCCGTTCTCGTGGGGGGACCCTTCCTCACAGCGGCGGCGGTGCTGTCGAAGGTAGTGGACCTCCCCCGCCTGACGACGGTCACGCAGGCGATGCTCAGATTCCGTTCGGGGGCGGGACGGGAGGTCGTAGGCCCTCTCTCGGCCGTCGCACTGGGCTGGTTCGTTCTCGGCAGCGGTCTCAGTATCGGATTTCAGCTGACCGAGTTGATACCGGCGTTCCACTTCCGCCTCCGTGACCTCGGCTACCTCCTGTTTCTCAAGAGCGAAGCCATGGGGCACGGCGGGGCCACCGTTCAGGTGGGGCTGGGCGTTGCCTGCCTCGTTCTCTCGGCGTTCGTGGTCCGTCGGCGACTCCGAAGCGAGGCGAACTGACCGGCGGCGGCCGAAGGAGTACGATTCGGCCCAGTCGTTCGACACAACATATATGTTGGTCTGACTATAAGTGCAGCCATGAAGCTGACGCGACGGGACGCGCTCGGTTCCCTCCTCGCTGGCGGCGTCGGGGCCGCCGGTGCTGCGCTGTTCCCCGCTTCGGACCGACGGCGGGCCGACGGTGAACGCACGCTGACCGACGCAGACGTCCGAGCGCTCACCGCAGTCGCCGAAACCGTCTATCCGACGGAGGTACTACCGACCGACGAGTTCGTGGCGAACTACGTCGGCGGGCTTCCGGAGCCGAGAGCCGGAATCGTCGCGGACACGGTACGGTCGCTCGACGCGTACGCGCGACGGGAGTTCGGGGCCCCGCTGGCGTCGCTCTCTCGCGACGAACGAGACTCCGTGCTCCGTTCGATGGGCGTCGACCGAACCGGGTCCGACCCGGAGGGGACCCTCCCCGAACGCGTCCGCTACTACGTCGTCAACCAACTGCTGTACGGGCTCTACAGTTCGCCGCGCGGGAGCAGTCTGGTGGGTATTCGGAACCCCGTCGGCTACCCCGGCGGCTACGAATCGTACCAGCGACCGCCCTCCGCTGACGCCTCGATGGAGCGATGAGCGCCACCGACTCCGAGCCGGACCGGACCCCTTCCGACGACGCGGACGTCTGTGTCGTCGGCTCCGGTGTGGCCGGCGCACTCGTCGCGTACACGCTTTCGAGCCGCGGCTACGACGTCGTCGTTCTCGAAGCGGGTCCACGGTTCGATCCGAGCAAGCGCCTCCAGCAGATGGAGGACGCCATCCGTCCGGAAGGAAGCATCTCCGACGTCTGGGACGTCGGCGGCGAACGAGACCGGTACACCTCTTCGGGAGAGGTGTTCTACGGCCTGAACAAGACCCGCGTGAAGGGAGTCGGGGGGACGACGCTCCACTGGCTGGGTATCACCCCGCGGTTACACGAGAAGGACTTCGAGATGCAGACGCGGTACGGACTCGCCTCCGATTGGCCGATAAGCTACGACGACCTCAGACCGTACTACGCCCGGGCGGAGCGAGAACTCGGCGTCGCGGGAGCGGACGACAACCCGTTCGCACCGCCGCGCGAGGAGGACTACCCGATGGAGGCGTTCCCGCCGAGTTACTCGGACTCGTTGTTCGCCGACGCGTGTGAGAGCCTCGGAATCACGATGCACTCGGTCCCGCAGGCTCGTAACTCCGAGACGTACGACGGCCGTAGCCAGTGCGTCGGGTTCAGCACGTGTATCCCCGTCTGTCCGTCGGGCGCGAAGTACAGCGGAGACGTCCACGTCCGGAAGGCCGAAGCCGAGGGTGCGCGGGTAATCGACCGGGCACCGGTCCAGCGACTCGAACACGACGACGAGGGGAACCACGTCGAAGCGGCCGTCTACGCCACGCCCGACGGGACGCGACATCGACAGACGGCGGACGAGTTCGTCCTCGCCGCCGGTGCCGTCGAGGTTCCGCGCCTCCTGTTGCTCTCGCAGTCGGAGGCGTACCCGGACGGACTGGCGAACTCCAGCGGGGTCGTCGGCCGGTACTTCATGGACCACCCGATAGTCAGGCTGGAAGGCCGGGTGGACCGACCGACGAATCAGGAACCCATCGGCTATCACACCAGCGAGACGCACCAGTTTTACGACCACGAGGACCCCGTTCCCGGGAGCATCAAGTTCGTCTTCGACAACGTCAATTCGATGAACGCTGCCAACCGCGCACTCCGTGGCGCAGACCCCGACACGAGCGGCGACTTCGCCGACGTCTTCGCCGGCGACGCGTGGGGCGACGAAGCGCTCGAACGGATGCGCGCCGACACGCCGAACCGGATGGTCGGCATGTTCGCCAACCCGGAACCACTGCCGCGGGCAGAAAACCGGGTGACGCTGAACACCTCCCGCACCGACGACTTCGGCAACCCCGTGCCCGAAGTGTCGTGGAACATCGGCTCACACGCGCGAGAGACGATGGAGTACGCACGCGAACTACAGCACCGCGTCATGGACGAACTCGGCGGAGAGGTCACCTTCGAGAGCGACCTCTCGAATCCGCGACCCGCCTCGCACAAGATGGGGACGACCCGGATGGGGACTGATCCGAACGAGAGCGTCGTCGACGAGACGCTCCGCACGCACGACCTCCGAAACCTCTCTATCGCCTCGAGCAGCGTCTTCGTCACCGGCGGTGCGATGAATCCGACCTTGACCATCGCGGCGCTCTCACTCAAGGCCGCCGACCACGTCGAAGAACGACTGTAACGCCTCGGACACCGTGAACGACCGAGGTACGACGGCGATGCTCCTCGCGCCGGTTACGTCGCTGGGTCATCGGCCGCCCGGGAGTTCGACCGATTCCTGGCTACGTGTCGACCCTTCCGATACAGCCAGTAGACTCCGATGGCGGCGAAGAGTATCAAGAACGGCTGTACCGTCGGCACCTTGTATCGCGACAGGACGAAGAAGAGGCTGTAACCACCGGTGAAAGCGACGAACAGGAAGTAGATCAGCATCACGCCGCCTCTCCGAACGCCCGTGAGTGCGATGCCGAGGGCGCCGGCGACGAACACGGGCAGGTAGGCGAGACTCCGGAGCAGACCGACCTGATACTCGTGGACGTCGAGGACGGGCGGGAACCACCAGAAGTACCACATCGAGGAGACGACTTTCTCGGCGAACACGACGGGATGGGCGAGAACGTACTCGGTAGCGCGTTCGAAGAACACCGCGTCGGCGCGGGCTTCGGACATCGTGCTGATTCGGGCATCGAGCGCGGGGCTGATGTGGTGGAAGTCGTTGGGAACTCCCGTGTGAATCGCCGGCGGCGCGTTCCCCCGCCAGAAGTTCCAGCCGACGAGTTTCATCAACACGAACCGGTCGTGGACGAGCGTGTTCCTGATGGCCCACGGAGCGACGAACGCGATCGTCGTCAGCGTGACCACCGTCACTAACCGAAGCGCGGCCAGACGGGAGCGACCCTGCACCTGCAGGAATATCCACAGCGCGACGAACGGGGAGAAGATGAGCGCCATCGGGAACGTGAGTATCGTCACGCCGAGGACGCTCCCGACGACCACCGCCCGTCGCTTCGTCGCGTCGTCCCGGAACCACAGAAGACTGTAGACGAGAAGCAGGATCAAGAACGTCGTGAACACGAGCTGGTGGATGACCGTGACCGAGTAGACGTAGTCCGGGTACAGCGCCATGAGACCACCACCGAGAAAGCCGATCCAGTGGCCGAACAACCGCTTTCCGACGAGGTAGAGAACGACGATCGAACCCGCCTGTACGACCGCCTGAAGCACCTGGACGAAGACGTAGGCCGTCGGTGTGATACCGAACACCTCGTACACGCCCGTGAGGAAGAACACGTACACCGGCGCCATCACCGACGTGACGTGCGTCGTGCCGGTGAGGTAGCTCGAACTGTACCCCAGTCCCATGATGAGGTTCCGAGCGATTTCGCCGTTCTCCCACGTCGTCACAGAGTAGAAGTTCTGTCTGAACGCGACGAACGCGAGGTTGACGACCAACGACAGAGAGAAGAGGAGACGGGCCGCGTTCTCGGACGCTACTGATCGAAGATTCGTCGATATCGGTTTCGCTATCGATTCAGCGTTCATCTTCGTTACAGGCTCAATGGGGAGTTATCACTTAGATATTTGGCAAAACTCCGTCTTTCAGGACAGTCTGGCCCTCGTCGTGGTAGGTCAGCCACGGTATCGCCGCGCCGAATTCGAGAAACGACGAGATATTCCCGTGATGGGAGTGAGAATGGTACGAAAAATACACATTCTCCACAATATATAAGAAAGTTAATCTGTGACGACAGAGACACTTCAGTCGATGTCTGTCAGCAAAGCTATCTCGGGAGGGACCGGTTTTCGCTGTTCGCGCGTCGTCGACACCCCTCTCCCGAACGGGGCCGCAGCAGATGGCGAGTTCGGGGGCCATCGACTCGGAGGGGGCCCGGAGACGGGCGAGGGGTCCGAGAGAGGTGGTCCGTGATGGAGCACGGTTTCGACCACGACCTGGCCGTAATCGGAGCCGGCCGCATCGGGCTTCCGTGGGCGGCCGTCCTCGCAGCGCACGCAGGTTTCTCCGTGACCTGCGTCGACGTCGACGAGGACCGAATAGACGAAATCAACGCCGGAGACGCACCCTTCGCCGAACCCGGACTCCACGAAGCGCTCGCCGAGGGACTTCGAACCGAACGTCTCAGAGCGACGACCGACGCGAGCGTCGTCGAAGACCACCGATACGTCGCGATGACGATCAACGCGCGGCGAGACAAGATGGACTCGTTCGTCCAGGTAGTTCGCGAGTACGCGGAGCACCTCACTGGCTCGCAGATACTCATCAATCGGACGACGCTCCCGGTCCGGATCATCTCGCGGATGCAAGAGATCGTCGGGGACGTCGCGTCAGAACCGCCGGGGTTCGCGGTGCTTCCCGAGCGACTCGCCGAGGGGAAGGCCGTCGAGGAGATTCTCTCGCTCCCGAATATCGTCGGCACGAACGACCAGCGGACGGCGACGGCGATGCGGGCACTCCTCGAGCCGTTGGGGACGGAGGTTCAGTTCACCGACCCGCGGACGGCGATGTTCGTGAAACTGATCGACAACTCCTACCGCGACGCGCTGTTCGCCATCTCGAATCAGATCGCGTACGTCGCCGACGTCCTCGAACTAGACGGACACGAAGCGATAGCCCTCGCGAACGCGGACTACCCGCGGAACGACATTCCTTCACCCGGTCTCGTCGGCGGAAAGTGCCTTCCGAAGGATCCGCACTTCCTGATGGACGAGACCATCTGCGACCAGCCGACGACTCCGGACCTGTTCAACGCGACGCGGCGAACGAACGCGTCGCTCCCGTCGTACATCGCCACAGAGATCCTCACGAAGCGACCGGAGAAGGTCGCAGTTCTCGGTCTCTCGTACAAGGGCGGCGTGGGCGACACCTACAACTCACCGGCGGCGTCCATCGCGGAGATTATCGACGCACAGGGCGTCTCAGTCTCGGCGTACGACCCGTTCGTCGACGGCCTCGACGACACGCTCGAAACCGCCCTGCACGGGGCGGACGTCGTCGTGCTAGCGACGCCACACGCGGAGTTCTCCGACGCCGTCGAGCAAATCAACGAGCACGCGCCGTCCACGGCGGTGATGTACGACGTCTGGGGGTTCTTCGACGGAGAACGGCTCGACATCGAGTACGACGGGTTCGGCATCGAACGGGACACCGCCGTCGCCGAACCCGAAGCGGGCGTATTCACCGAGTTGAGCCAATGATCGTCGACGTCATCATCCCGGCGTACAACGAGGCGGACCACTTCCGTCAGCTGGAGGAACGCCTCCTCGAACCGCTCCGATCGGTCGACAGGGACTGGGAGTTCAGAGTCTACCTCGTGGTCAACGACGACAGCACCGACGAGTCACCGGAACTCGCCGACGAGTTGGCCGAGCGGTGCGAGGAGGTACGGGTCGTTCACCGGACCGTCGACCCCGGATTCGGGAACGCACTCAAGCACGGCTTCGTCGAGAGCGACGGCGACGTCGTCGTCCCGTTCATGGCTGATTACTCCGACGACCCGTTCGACATCCCGAAACTCGTCGACGAGATCGAGAACGGATACGACTTCGTCTACGGGTCACGATTCGCTCCGGGTGGGACGGTAGAAGGGTACTCGCCGCTGAAGCTGTTTTACAACCGCAGCTTCAACAACCTCGTCCGCCTGCTGTTCGGTGTCCGGGAGCGGGACATCACCAACGCGTTCTCCGCGTACAGACGCACCGTCATCTCGTCGATCGGACCGGAGAACATCGACTCCGAGAGTTTCGACATCACGGCCGAACTGCCGTTGCGCGCGCACATCAAAGGATTTCGGAGTACGGAAGTTCCAGTCTCTTGGCGGAGCCGAGAAGCCGGCGTGAGCAAACTCAACGCGACTCGGAAGGGTCCGTTGTACGTGAAGCGTCTGCTCGAACAGTTCGTCGTCGGAAACGCCGCCGCGATGCGCGACCTCACCGAGAGCGTGACCAGCCAGAGCAAATCGCGTCTCCTGAGCAGCGTCGTCTTCGGCATCGTGATACTGCTCGTCCTACTCTCGATATCGGGGATGAACAGCGTGTTCGACATCCTCCGCAACGCGAACCCGGCGTGGATCGCGGTCGCCGCGGCCGCGTACCTGGGTTCGTTCGTGATACGTACCTGGCGGTGGCGGGTGCTGTTGCGGACGAGCGGACACCTCGCCAGCCGGGGGGGCGTGTTCAGGAGCATTCTCGCGGGCTGGTTCATCAACTTCCTCGTCCCGGCACGGGGCGGCGACATCCTTCGTGGTCTCGCGCTCAAGACGACCGAAGACGTCCCCTTCAGCGTCGGCACTGGGACCATCGTCATCGCCAGAATCTTCGACATGCTGGTCCTCGCACTGGGACTGTTCGCCGTCTCGCTGCTGTTCGTCGACTCCCGTTACACCATCTACCTCGGCGTCGGTGCGGTCGGTCTGGCAGCAGTCATGCTTGCGGGACTCGGAGCTGTCTACTACTTCGGTGACTGGGTGTCCGACCGGTTCGAACACTGGATCGCCGACATCAGGGAGTCGATTCGAGCGGTCCGAGAGGCGCTACAGGAGAGCGCGACGAACCCGTTCGGCCTCTCGCTCGCGTTCCTCCTCTCGATTCCAGTCTGGGTTCTAGAGGCGAGTACGCTGTTCTTCACCGCTCGAGCGCTCAGCCTCTCGATTCCCCCGGCTCCCGTCGTCGCGGCCGGTATCGCCGCGTTCGTCTCGCAGGCGGTTCCCGTGACGCCCGCAGGTATCGGCACGTTCGAGGCGACGATCACAGCCGTCCTGTCGTTATCCGGGGTCGAGCAGAACGTCGGGACGAGCCTCAGCATTCTCGACCACTTCATGCGACTGGCCGTCGTCTACCTGTTCGGTGCCGTGAGCGTCGTCCACATCGGATTCCGTTCGCGGACGTACTTCCGGAAGAAACGGCGCGAGTCGAATACGAGCCCCGTGGAATGACCGCTCTGCGACGGCCTCGGCTCGCGCCTAGGGACTCAATCCGCCGACCCGTCGTCGGTCGGCACGCACCGCGTTCCGACGCCGTTCGTCGTCGCTGAGCCCTATTCGCTAACTATATCGTGATTGTCCGTCTGACATTCTATAGCTTTTGCTGTAATTCATATATACTGTCTAGTCTTGGGTGGCTGTGTGACGAAGCAAGACAGCGAAAACGAAGACCAGAGGGAGGGCGTGACGCTCGGTCGCCGTTCCTATCTCGCACTCGCGGGCGCAACGGTGACAGGGCTGGCCGGGTGTAGCGGTCAGGGGGCGCCGTCGAAACAGGTCGCGATGGAACCACTGGAGGTGTTCGGGTACGGCGGCGCGGCGATCGTCGCACGGGAGGCAGTCGCGGTCACGACGGCGAGTGCGGTCGTCGAGGCCGAACCCAACGACGCTCGGCGGAACGCGACCGTCGTCAGCGTCGGAACGGAGGTGGCTGGCGAACTCACGTCGGGCGACGCGGACTGGTTCGCGTTCGACGTCGCCGCCGGTGACGACCTCTCGGTGCAACTCTCGCGAGAGAGCGGCGAGGGTATCGTCGCGGTGGCGCTGTACGACCCCGAGGGGAGTTTCCTGAACCTCGTGTACGCCGGAAGCGCGACGCCCGGCGCGGTCACGGAGACGGCCGAGACGTCCGGCCGGTACTACGCCGAAATCATCGACATCAACGGCGGGGCAGGCGCCTACACCGTGACGGTGTCGAACGGCGAGACGACGACCCCGGAACCGACGCCGACCGAGACGCCAACGCCGACTGAGACACCAACCACAACGCCGACGCCGACCGAGACGCCCACCGCGACGCCGACGCCGAATCCTGAAGACGACTACGGACGACAGGGTTACGGTCAATACGGCTACGGCGGCGTCTGAGTCCCGCTCGGACGTTCCAACGGCGACGTTTCGAGAGCGTTCGGAACGTCGGAGGCTGCCCGGTCGCTGCCGGTTCTGACACCACGAATTCGGTGGAGCGCTCCGGTCGCCGGTTGAGACAGTGCGGTTCAGAGTGCGTCGTACACGTCTCGGGTCTTCGCGCCGATGCTGCCCCAGTCGAACGCCGACACTCGCTGATAGTTCTGCGTCCCGATTGCGTCGAGGTCGGCGTCGAGTGCACGTTCCAGTGCGTCGGCTATCGACTCGTGGTCCGGGTCGTAGAGCAGTTCGGTCTGGTCCCGGAGCAGTTCCGGGAGACAACCCGTCCGCGGGCCGACGACCGGTCGCTCGAACGTCATCCCCAGAATCGCGCTCCCGGAGGTGAGGATGTCCCGATACGGCAGGACGACCGCGTCCGAAGCGTTGAAGTACACCTGCACGTCCTCGTCGGGGACAAACGACAGCGTGGCGTCCACGCGAGGGTCGGACTCGGCCCTCCGTCTAACCTCCCGCGCGTGCGACTCGTCGGAGGGTTTGCCGGCGACGAGCAGTCGGACGTCCTCGTCCGGAAGCGAGGCGACGGCGTCGATGAGTTGCGGGACCTGTTTGTACGGCCGTATCTGGCCGAGATACAAGAAGACGGTCGAATCGGACGCGACGCCGAGTCTGTCGCGCGCCTCGTCGCGACTGACCGTATTTCGATGACTCGTCTCGTAGTGACCGTGCGGAATCACGTGGACGTGCCGGGACGTCGGGAGCCGATACCGTTCAACGACGGTGTCACGCGCCGCCTCGCAGTGGACGATGAGTTCGTCACAGAGCCTCGCGAACACGCGGCGGCCGAACAGTTCGATTCGTGGGTGCCGTCGCTCGTGGTCGAGGACGTTGTGAACGGTCCAGACGACGTCGATACGCATCAGTTTCGCAGTCAGCGTCGCGAGGAGAAAGACCGTAGACTTCGCGTAGCTAACGAGGCGGCTCTCGCTGACGAGAAACGGGGCTATCCAGTGGAAGTGGACCACGTCCGGCCGCGTCTCGGCGACCGTTCGAAGCGTCGAAAGCGGATATCCGCTCGCGAACGTGACGTCGGTCCCGTCGGTCGAAATCCCCTCGGCCAGTCGACGCTGATAGGGGTTTCCGTCGGTGAAGTCCGGGATAAACATGACCTTCATGCTCTCCATCTCGTCGCTTCGAATCTTAGTTGTTTTGACGTAATCTCGCCGGAGCTGTCTGCCGTTCCGAGTTGGTCCCGAGTTACGCTGCTACCGCGCGGCTTCGGTTCGCTCCGTACTGGATCACGACGTCACCGTTCGAGTAGACGACGCTGTCGGCGCCTCTGTCCCACCGGTACTCCTGCGAGGAGACGAACTCCGAGACGCGAACGTCGTCGTCGAACTCCGAGACGTTCAGGTCGACGAGCGTAGCCTGAAAGCCCTCGCCGCGGAACGCGGCGGCAGACATCACTGTCAGACCGGATTCCGAGAGCAACTGTCGCTCCGTATAGCTGGCTTTCAGCTTCCTGAACTGCCCGGACTCGTACGGTTTGTCGTACACGACCGCGTACTCACGCAGGTAGGCGCGCAAGAGAGACCGACTGTACACGTTCTGAGACGGTTCCATGTGAGCGTAGACGAACTGTGTGGCGGTCACCTCCTGATCGGAGAGGTACTCCTGCGGCGTCTTCTGGATGCCCGCGAGGTCCGTGATGTCGGGGTGCGTCGCCGCACTCGTTAGCATCGTCAAGACGAGCATCGCCGTCAGTAAGACGGCGACCGCAGAGCGAAGTCTCTTCGTTCGGTTCAGCGGAACGCCGTACTTGATTCCGATCGCTGGGACGATGACGAGGAACGGCAGCACCATCAGCCGCCAGCGGTTGAACTCCGCGATACCCTCGAGCGGTATCCAGATCGGACTGGGGAAATACAGCGCGAAGGCCGGAAGCGACGCGAAGACGATGAGCCGGTATCGCGTCTGCTCTATCATGTCCGTTCGAAGGAGCACCCAGAGACCCAGAGCCGCGAACGCTAACAGGAACGAGTAGTGGAGGCTGTCGACGAAGAACGGAACTGACCGCGCCAAGAGCGTCTCCAGCGAGGAGTACGAGCGAGCGAGATACGACACCGACGCGACGCCTCTGGCGGCGGGACTGGTGACGAGCACCCAGCCGATGACCTGTTGGAACATCCGCGTTACGATGGCCCAGTAGACGCCGAACATCAGACAGAACGTGGTGAAAAGCAGCGTCGTGTTCGAGTGGTGGGGCTCGCTCCGCCCGACCAGCCACCGTACCGTCAGATAACCGACCGGTACCGCTCCGACGACGATGGCCATCAGAACGCTCACGTGATGGGTTGCGATCCACACGGCGAGTATCGGGACTGTAACGATAACGTCCCGGCTCGACCAGACGCCGCGGAACAGCAGGAACAGAAACAGCGCGTACAGCACGAAGCTCATCGACTGATAGTGCGCGATTCGGCCGTAATGGAAGAAACTGATGTTGACGCTCGCGAGGACGATGCTGACGAGGCCGAGCGCCTGCGACGAACTCAGGTATCGGACGAACAGGTAGAGCGCCAGGAGGGCGACCTGGAAGATCGCGATGACGAACACGGACATGAACACGCGGGGGTCGAGACCAGAGAACTGCATCCCGACGCCGGAGACGACGTGAAACGCCGAGTACGAGAGGTACCGGGTGTCCGCGATGGCCTGTAACGACGCCCCGTCTCGCAGTAGTATCGAAACGGTCGTGTGAACCAGTGTATCAGCCGTGTTCACGTAGTACGCCACCGAGAACACCTGTGAAGCGAGCATCACAGCGGATGCCCCGCAGACGAGCGCGAGGTTCGCACGCGTCGAGGACGCCCCCTCGTCCAGAGCCACGGCCCGGAACAGGACGAGGACCAACACGACGGTCACGCCGAAGTAGAACACGATACCCGGACCGAAGACCGCTAGCACCGAGATACTGCCCAACAGGCCGAGTGTCGGGACTCTGGCGTCGGTTACGAGCGAGAACGTCTCTGTCCCCTCGCTCGTGCGTCCGATCGCCAGCAGAGCGTCAAACAACAGGAGAGCGACGACGACGTACAGACCCAACCCGACGAACCGCGGACGGCCGATTCTCGCTGCGAACCACAGCCCTACGACCACGACAGGATGGGTCGCGACGAGGGCCACCCACAGAAGACGCTCCCGGAGACGGGCAGCCGACATACTGTATTCGACCCCGCACGAATTGAAATAGCTTTCGCCGACGAAGCCGACCTGAGCGGACGCGGGCACCGACTCGGCACGCGGACCGACCGGCGGCCGGCGCGTCTCGGTGTCCTGCTATCTGAGATGTTCCGGTGACCGGACGACGAGGGCGCCTCGTCGGTGGAGCCGCCAAGGTCGGCGTTCAGGAGCGCTCGCGACGTTGGCCTTCTGTTCGTTATCTATAAGAAGCGATACCACGTCTTGACACGACAGAGATGTTCCGAGTTCGTCACGTCGAGTTCAGGAGCCGGCGCGCCTCGCGCGTTCTCTCGTCGACTTGCCGCCGCACGGCGACGACCGCCGCCCGACCCACCATCGACGAATGATCGTCGCCGTGTTCGCGGCCGTGTTTTGGCTCTCCGCGTTCTTGCTCGTCCACATCTACTTTCTGTATCCCGGAATACTGGCGGTCGCGGGGTCGATCATCGATCGATCGACGGCGCCGAATCGAGGCGAGGGCGAACTCCCGACCGTCTCGCTGGTTATCGCCGCGTACAACGAGGAGGACATCATCGAAGAGAAGATTCGGAACTCGCTGCAGTTAGAGTACCTCGACGACAAATTCGAGATAGTCGTCTTCTCCGACGCATCGTCCGACGGGACCGACAGCATCGTCCGGTCGTACGCAGACGAGGGGGTCCGTCTCGAACGGATCGAAGGCCGTGTCGGGAAGACGGAGTGTCAGAACAGGGTCGCAGAACGGCTCACGAGCGATATCATCGTCTTCTCCGACGCGAACAGCATGTACGAACCCGACGCGATCGGGCATCTGGTCGAAGCGTTCGGTCCTGATGTGGGGTGCGTCGTCGGCGAACTCTGCTACCAGCAGAACGGGGTCGAGGCGGAGTCGGTCTACTGGCGGTTCGAGAAACTGATAAAGCGACTCGAACCGACCGTGAGTTCCATCGTCGGAGCGAACGGGGCGATATACGCGGTCAGACGGTCCTCCTACGTTCCGCTTCCGTCCGACCAGATCAGCGACTTCGCCGAACCGTTGGCAATCGTACGGCGAGGGGAGCGAGTCGAGTACACGTCCGAAGCGCGGGCGTGGGAGAACCCGGGGGCGACCATCGGCTCCGAGCTGTCCCGCCGAATTCGAATCTCGACTCGGTCGTGGCACACGCTCCTCGACTATACGTCGCTTCTGAACCCGTTCCGGTATCCGTTGTTCAGTTTCCAGCTCGCCTCTCACCACGTGATTCGGTGGCTCAACCCGCTGCTGTTGATCGCAATCGCCGTCACCAACGTCGCGCTGGTCGCCACCACCGACAATCCGCTGTACGTCCTCGCGCTGTCCGGACAGGTCGGATTCTACGCGCTCGCGGTCACGGGCGGGCTGTTGGACCGGTTCGGCCGCTCGAATCCGATCGTGACGTACGTTCCCTACTACTTCTGTGCGCTCAACTATAGCCTGCTCGCCGCGCTCTGGAACGTCGTCCGCAACCGTAACTTCGTCACGTGGGAGACCGACTCGCGGTCGAGTTCGGACTGACCGAGCGCGGGCTCGGAGTGGCTACCACCGTCACTTCCGGTGTTGCCGCGATACGTGCCAGCGTTCGTCTCTCGCCGGATGCCCCGTGGTTGGCGCTGGGTTAGTTCGCAGTCGTGACGTTCACCCAGAGGTGGGCGCGTCGGTACGCGTTCGCGGCGCTCGGATCGGCCGGGACGTCTCCGCGGTACAGTAAGAACTGCAACCGAAGCCGGTCGCCGACGAGCGTCGGGGTGACCACCCGTGGTCGTTCGACGGACCCATTCGACGCCAACGTCACCTCGAAGCGGTCCAGTCGCTCCTCTTCGGTGACCGCCATGCCCTCCCCGTCGGACTGTAGCCGCTGTAACCGTACTAAGACGGTGTAGCGCGTTCGCTCGTGTTCGTGGTTTCGAACGCCGACGACGAGTGACCGGCTCTCGGTAGCCGTCAGTTCCGTCGGGTAGTCGTCGGTGACCAGCGTCCCGTCGTCA
Source organism: Halogeometricum rufum (assembly GCF_900112175.1). Lineage (NCBI taxonomy): Archaea > Methanobacteriati > Methanobacteriota > Halobacteria > Halobacteriales > Haloferacaceae > Halogeometricum > Halogeometricum rufum. The sequence continues at coordinate 92,468 of NZ_FOYT01000006.1, forward strand.
GCTCGCGTCAAGAGGTACAGTTCGGTGTACTGTTCGCCAGACGGATTGTCGACGGCAGCGTACCCGACACTGGCAGTCGCAAGGAGGAGTGCGACCGCGAGCAAAACGTTCAGTGCCGACTCCCCTCGCGTCTCGCGCGAGAGGAAGTCCTCTCTGATCGACCGATACCAGTCGCCGGTCGGTGCAGAGAACCGTCGAGCGGGCGGGAGGTCGAACCGCCGACTCGCTGCCAGTACGACGCAGACGACGGTGAACAGGCCGAGTGCGACGAGCATCGGCACCACTCGGAATCCCTGCCCGAGGAAGTCGAGAACGTACGCGACGATAGGGACGAGAGCGATGCTGCTCCCGAGCGAGAGCGTGAGCCGTTCCAAGTCGGTCGGGTGTCGTCGCGGAGTGCTCATCGGGTCTCGGTCTGCCCGCGGCGACTCCGGGAACAAGGCGGAGACGAAGGCGTAGCCGGGGACGAACAGGAGGAAGGGAAGCGACACGACCGCTCGAATCCACGTCTCGCGAATCACCGGAAGCGACACGACGGCGGCAGTCACCGCGAGCAAGACGAGAGAGGCGGCCAGATCGCCGGGGAGTCGACGTAGCTGTGAGGGGACGTACGGTCGTAATCGGTCCCGAATCGACATATAGGACTACTCACGTGACGGAGATAAAAATAGCTCGGGGGAAAGCGAGCCCTCAGAGCAGACCACTGAGCTCCGCCGCGACCAGTCTCACGACGAGGTAGCCGAAGAAGAGCAGTCCGAGCGCAATCGGCCACTTGAGTCGCGCGCGCCAGCGAGGCGTGACGTTGACGGGTGCCGTCGCGAGCGTCAACAGCATGAACCCGATGAGCGAGACCAGTACGAACAGTTCGAGCGTGAACGCACCCACGAACGTTAGGCCGAGGATCGAAGCCAGCATCCAGGCTATCTGGCCGTTGACGAACCGCTGACGCCGCGTCGTCGCCATGCTTCTTCTATCTCTCTTCTCCGTGTTAAACTGTCTGCCTTTCAGAGAGAGTGGTAGGTACCAGCGGACGTGACAGTCGACGTCGGTGTGCTACGTATCGAACGCGGCAGACCGGGCCCGAGACTGCCGAGGGCGCGCACAGCCAGACGGCAGACCGTCACACTCCCCCTACGAGTCCCACGATCGCCAGAACGCGGTTTTAGAGCGGTCGATATTCGGTATCTCGATCAGCCGGGAGGCGCTGTCTCCCGACGAGAGCGTCGGAAACACGTTCTTCGGTTCGTAGTCCCACTCTGCCCGCTGGAGTCCGGAGACGGACATCGGCTCCGAACCCATCCTGGTGAACGGGTACGCAGCGAGGAGCAGAGCCTTCTCGTCGCCCGCGCCGAACTCGCCTTCGTCGGACCAGTCGGTAGACTGGAGTGGGTTTCCCCACTTCCAGTGTTCCTTACTCATCATGTACTCGTCGAGTGGACTGGGAACTCTGTTCTCCACCTCTTCTTCGGTGATCGTGTACCCACCTCGGCTGTGGTCGAGAACCGTCGCGAGTCGGGTGAGCGCGACGTACGCGCTCCACCCGGAGTTCTGAACGTTGTAGCCGCTCTGCTCGTTGATGTCGGCGACCTGTTCGTGCCAGTAGACGACCAGCGAATCCGCTATCGACGGGTCCGTAAGGTACGCGTCGGCGACGGTGCAGACGTCTCCACCGACCGCCACGACCAGCGGATTCTCGGGCGAGGCGTTCCTCGCCTCTTCGACGATGAGGTCCGTCCCCGCGGACCCGATCGCGTCCGTGTCCTCGACCCGGCCGGAGGACGGCTTCTCGTGATGGTCGAAGACCCCGAACTCCGGCGACGGGAGGTTCTCCATCCCGCTCTCGACCGCCATCCGATACGTCTTCTCGTGGTTCGTGACGTACTCCTCCCGGTGGCGCTCGTACTTCGTCTCGTTCTTCCACACCTCCCGGGGGTATCCGAGGAGGAACCCCCGCAGGTCCACGGTGTCGGAGTCCGCCATCGCCAGTGCCAACTCGCCCATGTAGTTGTCGGTGCTCTGGTCGTTCAGCTGTACGAACGGGTTCGAGGAATCGACGTCGAGCGGATTCGGGAGGTTCTCGTAGCCGGGGTACTCGCCCGCGTCGTCGACCGGAGTGTCGGTCGCCGTCGCGGTCGATTCGGGCTCCGGTGTCTGCGTGGGGGACCGCCGCTGTTCGGTAGCCGTCGTCCCGCGTTCGGTGTCGGTTCCCGAACGCGGTTGCGACCCACATCCTGCCAGACCGGCCAGTAACACCGATAGCTTCAGAAACGACCGTCGCTCGTAGTCACGTCGATCCTCGGGCACGTGTTCCGATCGTACCTGATTCGATGAAAAACTGTCGTAGCGGATGGGCGCAGTGCGTACTGACCACCCCCATCCCCGTTTCTCACGATGCAGAGGCGGGAGATGCGGGGGCGGTGAAACCGCGGGCGGACCGCAGTCGTCCGATCGTCGTGCGACGACCGCCGTACCAGCCACCGTTCTCTGCGGCGGCGACGATCCATACAAAAATTTAAAGTTCTCTTCCACCGAGTCCTGTTCTATGGGTGTCACAATTATCGGCGCAGGAGTCGCCGGCTGCACCACCGGATACCTTCTCAGCCAGAACGGATACGACGTTACGATCGTCGAGAAGGACGCCGTGGGCGGCCTGCTGCGCGAGATCGAGTTCGACACCGGTTACCACTGCGACTCCGCCCCGCACCTCCTCTTCTACGACGAGGAGGAGGAAGCCGTCGTCGGCGAGTTGTTCTCGGAGTTCACCGACCTGGAGCGACACGACTTCTACGCGAAGACCTATCCGACGGGGACGCTGGAAGAGCCCCACGATTACCCCGTCTCCCGGGCGAACATCGACAGATGGGACGACGGCGATCGGATCCGGGAGGAACTCGAAAACGCCGAGGGCAAGACGGACGCTGATTACTTCGACCAGTACATGCTCAAGCAGGTCGGCCCGACGCTGTACGAGCGATACAACGAGAACTACACCGAGAAGCACTGGGGCGTCGAACCGTCGCGTATCACGGGCGACTGGTTCGACTTCAAGATCAGCTTCCCCGACGACGAGGACTCGTTCTTCGACGGCGGGGCGTTCTACCCCGACGAGAAGTACACGTCGGTCCTGAAGGAGATGATCGAGGACTGCGACGTCGTCTTCGACGGAGTGAGCGGCCTCGAGACGGACGGCGACCGGATTCTCGCGCTCGAAACCGAGAGCGGGCAGCGTCTGGAAGACGACCTGTTCGTCAGCACCATCGACCCGAGTTTCCTCGTGGACGACATCGACGTGTCGCTGAACTATCGAAGCATGGTCATCCTCGGTGCCCACGTCGAGGCGTCAGAACGCCTCTTCCCGTCGCACGTGAACTGGGGGTACTTCCCGAACGACTACGAGTTCACTCGAATCACCGACTACGACTTCACGCCGCAGTCGATACCCGAGGGCGAGTACATTCTGACCGTCGAGTTCCCGTGTTTCGTCGGCGACGACCTCTGGTCGAGAGACGCGGAGTGGTTCGACGACTACCTGCTCTCGTTCCTCGACGAACAGGGAGTCGACGCGACGGTTCTCGACTCGGAGGCGCGGCGCGCACCCCGTGCGTATCCGCTGCCGGTCGAAGAGGAGATTCAGAAATTCGAGCTCATCAACGGTCAGGTCAGCGAGTACGAGAACATGCACAACCTCGGCCGAGTGAGTACGTACGAGTACATCTGGATCAAAGACATCGTGCAGCAGGCGTACGAGACGGTCGAGGAAATCACGGCCGCGGTGGCGCAGTGAGCGTCATCGAACGGCGACAACCTGCCTAGCATGAGATCCGACGACGTTGTCAACTCGGTGCGGTCGTGGATGGACGAGGAGACGTACGAGCGGATTCGAGCACGGGTTTCTCCGCTGTACCGGACCGCGAAATACGACGTGGTCCAACCGGTGCAGAACCGGCTCCGATTCAGACGGCGACTGCGCGAGACTCCGGAACATCGGATAGACGACCGTGACGTGCTGATCGTCGCCGTAGACTGCCTCCGTAACGACCACCTCTCACGTGCAGGGTACGACCGCGAGACGACACCGTTTCTCGACGGCTTGCCGGGATACTCCCCCAACTGCGTCTCGGCGGCACCGTGGACGTATTCGTCCGTTCCGTCGATATTGACGGGACAGTACCCACACAACCACGGCGCAGCGTACGATCAAGAACTGCGAAACCAGAGCGTCAACAACCCGCCGGCGACGATACGCGACGACGTGTACGCGCTGCCGGAACTGCTCGCGAAGGCGGGATACGACACGTACTTCGCCAGCGCTATCGTCACCGCCGAACTACCCCTCCGCGGGCGATTCGAGCGGTCGTCAGTCGAGCACGACGCACCCGCGGACGAACTCGTCGACGGCTTCCTCGACTGGTGGGATTCGACCGACGAGAGCCGATTCGGCTACCTCCAGCTCGGTGATTTGCACTCGCCGCTGCACCGGCCGGCGAACGCGCCCTTCGGCGAGGTCGAGGACGTGCCGGACGTCGAACGATGGGACTTCACCACGCGGACCGACCCGCAAGAGGAGTTCGAGACGTACCGACGAGAACGAATCCGTCTGTACGACACCGTGCTTCGATTCGTAGACGAGGAACTCCGACGGTTGTTCGACGCTCTCGCGGCGCGGAGCGACCTCGACGACACACTGATCGTCGTCACGAGCGACCACGGCGAGGAGTTCTGGGAGCGAGTCGAACTCGAGCGACGCCACTTCCACGACCCGCGCGGCGTCTACGGCACCGGTCACGGCCACGCGCTCGTCCCCGAGGTACTGTTCGTTCCGCTGATTCTCGCAGGAGGATGGGAGCACGCGACCGACGAACTCGTCTCGACGACCGACATCGTCCCCACGGTGCTCTCGGAACTCGGCCTCGACGACGACTCGCTCTCGACGTGCGACGGCGTCCCCATCGACCGACTTCCGGCCGAGAGAGCGGTCCTCTCGGAGGAGATCGCGTACGGATACGACCAACAGGCAGTCGTCCGTGACTCTCACCTCCTCATCGACTCGCCGCACGAATCAGAGTCGGTCGTACTGAACACCGACGAAGACCGCCTCGTCGAAGACCCCGAAATCGAGGCCGAACTCCGCTCGTTCCTCACCGACGACAAACACGTCGGTGACCCCTCGACACTGGATTCCCGAACGCAGGACCAACTGGCCGACCTCGGCTACCTCTGACGGTCCGGCGACGGACGAACAGCGGTTCCCGCGTCGCACGGTCTGCCCTCACTGCCCCGCCACGGTGGAGACCGGCGCTCGGCAGGGACTCTGAGGCCGGGTGTCGGCGCCGACCGTAACGGACGCACAGTGAGTGACGAGAGGAACCCGACTGTCGTCATCGGCACCCGCGAAGTTTGACTCGGAGTTCGACGCGTCTGGCGGTGATTGACCGCCGTGATGCCGCTAGAGACGGCATTCGCCCGGCTGTCGTCATACGATCACGAATACTGACTAGTTTCAGAGTAGGGACATGATAACTCGATAAGAGTATTAGTAAGAAACCATTGAACGATTGATTCGTCACCCCCCGGACAGCGTACCTGGTCTACACGACATCACCTAGTCCGTTTGGCATATCTAGAACTGCGTCCGGTGATTTCACCACGCTTAAAACTCCTAAGACCGCGCTTGGGTACTCTCTCAGCCACATTTCGCAGCCCTCGTGGGCGACGAGACAGGCGGGCCGGGAGACAGAACTAATCCACGAGATAAATCGACACTTGCGGTCTAGTTAGGACCCTAACAATTACAGTATTAGAAACGTCACAGAAATTCGGATTCAGCCGCTCGATCGGACGGCTCCCCCCCGCTCGGCGTAAATAGAATACTACCCGCTCGTGTCGGGCAGTTAGAATAATTATAACTCTGACATAGTCCGGGGGCAGGTCCGGGGTCGACGGTATCGGCGGTCGAACGCTAACAGAAGACCGAATATCACGACACCAGCCACGACGAACTTCGGTCGAAATGTTCTCTCCAACAATTCACGAATGTAAGACAGTATCCGAACGAATATTCAGAGGAATGATTTAATAGCTATCACTTTTCTCATTACCCACATGGACAAGCGAGTCTTCGTCACCGGAATCGCGGGATTTCTGGGTAGCCACTTGGCGGACGCGTTCATCGAGGAGGGGTACGAGGTAGCCGGCAACGACAACCTGATCGGCGGATACGAGAGCAACGTCCCCGACGAGGCGGAGTTTCACCGCATCGAGTGCCAAGACGTGGAGGCGATGAAAGAAGCGATGGGAGACGCAGACATCGTCTACCACACGGCCGCGCTCGCACACGAGGGACTCAGCGTCTTCTCGCCGGCGTTGATCAACGACCACATCTACCAGGCGACGTCGGGAACGCTCGCTGCCGCCGCCGACTGCGACGTCGACCGGTTCATCTACTGTTCGAGCATGTCCCGGTACGGGGAGAACGAGACGCCGTTCACCGAGGAGATGGAACCGCGTCCACAAGACCCCTACGCCATAAGCAAGGTCGCTTCGGAGGACTTGACGGAACTGCTGGCCGACGTCCACGAGTTCGAGTACGTCATCGCGGTACCGCACAACATCATCGGACCCCGACAGAAGTTCAACGACCCGTTCCGCAACGTCGCTGCCATCTTCATCAACCGGATGCTCCAGGGAAAACAGCCGATAATCTACGGCGACGGCGAACAGAAGCGCTGCTTCACCTTCATCCAAGACGACGTCCGTCCGTTGAAGAAACTCGCGCACGAGGATGCAGTCGTCGGCGAGACCATCAACATCGGACCGGACGACGAGTTCATCACGATAAACACGCTGGCGGAGGTCATCGCCGACATCATCGATTTCGATTTAGACCCGATCTACGTCGAGGGGCGACCGCAGGAGGTCGAACTGGCGAACTGTTCGGCGGACAAGGCTCGCGACCTGCTCGGATACGAATCGCGATACACCCTCCGAGACGGACTCGAGGAGATGGTCGAGTGGGTCGAGGAAGTCGGCCCCAGAGAGTTCGAGTACCATCTCGACCTGGAGATCGTCAACGAGAAGACGCCGGAAACGTGGAAAGAGCAGATGATCTGAGATGTCCACTGCGCTCGACCGTTCGCAGTACGGACGCTTCGTACGGGTGATGTGAGTGGGGGATCGGTCGGCCGAATCGAACGGAGACAACGGGGTTGACACCGAAGATGGAACCAAGCACGCCAGTGGAAGTCGAGATACTGAACTGTGATAAGCCGGCAATCGGCGTCGTCGCGACCGAAGACAGTGGAGATGCCATCGCACGCATCGCTCTCCGCGCGAACCGACGGGGGTACTCACTCCTCGTTGCCTACCAGGGAGAGTCCGAACCGGAGTCGGTGGAAATCGCCCGGGAAGCGTCTGCCATCGTCGTATCGGCGACCGACTCTGATTTCGTGGACGACATCGGCGAGTACTACCTCTCGGAGACCGCTCAAGAACTCGGCTTCCCGGGAGTCGTACTTCACGAGAACCACGACGAGTACGTCGACTACGACGCCATCCGTCAGTCCGAACGAACCGCAACTGAGGGATTCTACGCGATTCGCTCGCCCACCCGTTCGGATCGCAGCCAGGCGTGTGAGATACTAGCCGGCATCCCTGCGTACAACGAAGGTCGGAAGATACACGAGGTCGTCACCGAGACGCGAAAGTACGCAGACGCGACCGTCGTCGTCGACGACGGGAGTGCAGACGATACGGCTGACCTGGCTCGACGCGCCGGTGCAGTCGTCGTCGAGCACGAACGGAACCGGGGCTACGGTGCAGCGCTGCAGACGCTGTTCAAAGAGGCCGACAGACGGAACGCCGACCACCTCGTCATCCTCGACGGCGACGGACAGCACGACCCGTCGGACATCCACAAACTCGTCGACCGGCAGCGGACCACCGGAGCAGAACTGGTCGTCGGAGACCGGTTCGGCGACGGTGCAGAGAGTGAAGTGCCCCTGTATCGACGTTTCGGCCTCACTGTGGTCAACGTCCTTACGAACCTCAGCATGGGCGTCGTCCGGTCGGACGCGTGGGTGGCCGACACGCAGAACGGATTCCGAGCGTACGACCGGCAGGCGATTCGGACGCTGGCGACGGCCGACAGCCTCGGTGAACACATGAACGCCAGTACCGACATCTTGCACCACGCCCACAACCACAAGTACGATATCGAGGAAGTCGGAACGACAGTCCGATACGACATCGAGAACGCCAGCACGCACAATCCGGTCAAACACGGCGCCATCATCGTGAGCAACCTGCTGCGAACGGTGGAGCGGAAGCATCCCGTACTGGTCCTCGGAATGCCGGGGTTCCTCAGTACGTTCGTCGGTCTGGGAATCGCTTACTGGACGATTTCGTCGTACATCCAGACGAACGAGTTCTCTCTGGGGTTCGCGATGGTCGCCTCGTTCACGACGCTCGTCGGCGTGTTCGCCTGTTTCTCGGCTATCATCCTCCACTCGTTGCAGACGCACTACGGGTGATACCGCCCGCGGGGGGGTCGGTGCCGAGGCGATTCCGGACTCGGTTCACGGGAGCGCGTTCGACAACCGCCCGGCGACGTCGGACGCCAGCGCCTCCGACGCCGCGACGACGACGTCGTGCGGTTTTCCGTCGGCGAACCCGATTCGTTGGGTCCGAAGCGAGTCGCCGTTCCAGTCGGTGACGGTGCCGCCCGCCTCCCTCACGAGACGGAACGCGCCGGCGAGTTCCTCGGCCGTCGCCCGCTTGCCCTCGTGGAGGTGACAGTAGTCGCCGGAGACGGCGACGTCGTACGCTCCGCGGGCGACGAGCGCCGAGTGGTGTCCGAGGCTCCGGTAGTCGCCGGGGTAGCCCAGACGCCAGAGCACGGACGCGAGTTCCGGTCGCTCCGCGAGCATGTACTGGTCGACGAGAACGTTAGGTGGCGTCCCGTCCGCGGACGTTCGCCCCGTCGTCTCGAGGCGCGTCCGCCGGTCGTCGCCGTCGGTCGCCCACCGTCTCGTGAGGAAGGCCCCCTCGTCGCGGTACGCTTCGTACAGGTCGCCCGTCGGGAGGACGAGGTAGCCCATCGCGGCGACGTCGCCGAAGGTCGGGTCGGGGTCGTCGCAGACGGCGACGACCGGTCCGAACGGCAGTTCGCCGACGCCGTTCGCCAGGTTCGCCGTCCCGTCGACTTCGTCGACGATGGCGAGGTAGTCGGCGTCCGCCGTCGTCGACTCGGTCTGTTCCTCCGTGAGGACGGCGTACCGTGCCGACTGGTCGGCGAAGAACCGTTCGAAGCGCTCGGTGAGCGACCGATCGAACGCGGTCGTGAAGTCGGCGTCCGCCGTCGGGACGGCCCGCCGGTCGTCGTCCGAGAGTTCCGCGAACGCCGCGTCCGCCCGTCGGAGTGCGCCGCGAACGACCGACCGAAATCGCTCTTGTTCGCTCATCTCGGTTCCGGATTGGCGGCGCTGCCGCGTAGTAGTGTCGGTCGGCCGGGGTCGAACGACCCGATTCCCGCCACCGTCCTCGCCGGTGACCGAGGCCAGACGCCGGAGCGTCCGGCCCACGAGCGGCGGCCCGCGACCGACGAGGAGACAGCGCCGACCCCGCGCTATCCACTTTGCTTTATTGGGCTAAAACAAAGTTCTTGCTCGAACGGCTCATCCGCCGAATGTAGCCAGCAGAGGCCGAGAAGCGTCCAAATAGCCACTCATATATCAAATAGCGCTATATCAAATACCGCCGAGCCGTCCACCAGCGAGTCAGTTCGGGTTCCGGGCGCCAGAACGGCCTCGGGGAGGAGTCCGAGACGAGTACGGACCGCTCAGTCGTCGGCGACAGCGGGTGCGTTCGACGCCTCGGGGTGTGCTTCGACCGGGTCGGACTCCGGTATCCACTCGAGGTCCGCCTCGTAGCGGAACGCGCGGTGGTCCTGAGTGGGGTCGACGACCGTCAGCGAGAGCCAGTCGTTGTCCAGCAGTTGGGCCAACTCGCCGTGGTCGGCCAGGACGGCGGTGACGCGTTCGACCGGCGCGTGGACGACCGTCGAGAGGCGGAGCGGCTGGTGGTACGGTTCGTCGTCGGCGAGCATCAGCGACTGGAGGGGGAGGCCGGTCATCAGGTCGCCGCCGTTGCCCTGGTAGACACCGACGTTACCGACGGGGTTCTGGGTCACCTTCGAGCCGCTCCCGTAGACGGCGTTGTCGACCGTCGAGAAGTAGTACTGGGCGTTGATCCACTGGGTGACGACCATCGGGCCCGTGAGTATCGCTTCGAGTGCGTCGCCGTCGGGGTCCGTCGACCAGTCGTACGAGTGGAGGAAGGCGCGGCCGTCGAGGTCGAGACCGCTGGTCAGTTCGCGGGGGCCGACGACGAAGCCGGCGTTGCCCGCCAGCCCCCACTCGGGACGCGTCTCGGCCCAGTCGGCGGCGCGGCGTTCCGTCTCGCCGACGCCCGTCGAACCGTCGGCGCCCATCGACGCGGCGCGCTCGGCGGCCGCATTCTCGCGGGCGGTCGCGAGGTCCGCGCGCAACCGGTCGAGGTCGTCCGCGTGGCTCTCGGGGACGTCCTCGGCGAACAGTTCCACTTCGTCGGTCGTCGTGTTGTGCTGACCGGCGACGAAGACCGTGTCCTCGGGGATTTCGAACCCGCGGTCGCGGAGTTCGCTCTTGACGGCCTCGTCGTTACAGATGGACGCGAGGGCGCGAGCGCTCGGGCCGCCGGGGTTCCCGGCACAGGCACCGCAGTCCAGACTCGCGTCGTAGGGGTTGTTGGTCGTCTCGCTCGCGTGACCCGCGAAGACGACGAGGCGGCCGAACGTCTCCCACCCCATCAGCTCGAAGGCGGTGGCGGCGTACTCAACGCGCTCCTCGCGAGTCAGTCCCACCGGACGGTCGCCGACGTAAGAGTGCTGGTGGTCGACGAGTTGCTCGCAGAACTCGTGGGTGTCGGGCACCGCGTCGTCGGCGGTGTCGAGCAGGTCGAAGACGCGGTCGGGAACGAGCGTCCGGGCCGCGAGCGCCAGACCGTACCCGCTACCGGCGCTCTCGACGAAGCCGAAGGCGGTGGCCGGGTTCGTCTTCACCGTCTCGACCACCTCGCTCGCGGCCTCGCGGAGGCGCGTCCAGCGGTCGTGTCTCGCGCGCGTCTCCCTGTCGACGGGGACCTCGGAGATGCGGTGCTGCGGGTCGAGAATCGGCGGACAGGCGTCGACCAACACCTCGGAATCGTACCCCTGATACTCCATGGGGATGCCGAAGAAGCCGGCGTAGCCGTGCGTCTCGTAGTCGCCGGCCGCCTCGACGTGACGGCGGATGATCTCCGACCGCGTGTCGATGCAGAAGACCAGTTGCGCGTCCGGGCGACCGCTGGGTTCGGCGTCGTCGAGCGCCTCGCTCTCGGCGGCGACGCGCTCGACGACCTGACGGCGATAACTCGCCTCCCACGCGCTCAGGAACGCGTCGGCGAGTTCGTCTGCCGCCTCGGCTTCGGTGCTGTCGGGACCGGTCGACGGCCCGATGTCGACGCCGAAGCTCTCGGAGAGGGCGAGGCGAACCGCGAGGTAGCCCTCCAGCGTGACGGGGTACGTCGACTGCCACGCGCCGTCGTCGGCGGCGCGCTGTTTGACGAAGCCGGCCCAGCCGGGGAGCGCGGCGAACTGCTCCTCGAAGATGGGCACCCACTGGCTCTCGGGATACGGCTCCAGCACGGACGCGATGGCTTCGCGTGGCGACTCCGGTAGGTCGGCGGCGACCCCGTCGTCGGGAATCTGACCGTCGTGCGCGGCCACCGACCGGAAGGCGTCGTAGAACCCGTCCTCGCGGTTCGGCATCGACCACTGCGCCTGCCCTTCGTCGAGGAACGCCGACAGCCACTTCGTCAGCACGTGGTCGACCAGTTCGGCGTCGGTGTTCGGGGGCTCCGACTCGACGCTCGTGTCCATGCGTTCCAGCAGGGTCTCGGGGTCGTTCTCGTACCCGCGCTCGGCCAGTTCGGACGCGAGTATCTCGGGCTCGATCTGCCCGTCGTCGAGGGCCGCCCGGAACGTCTCCGGGCGCGGATAGCCGCGGCCGCCGAGGAGGTCCGCGGCCTGCGTGACGGCCTCGCCGAACGGTACGTCCTCGAACCCCGAGAGCGGGTTGGCCGTCACGAACGAGTGGATCGGCCAGACCGACCCGACGGTGGTCGCTGCCTTGTCGATGCTGTCTTCGACGGTGTGTTCAGTGCTCATTGTATTCCTCCGCGGCGGTCAGCACGGTACCGGAAGCCGGTTGGCTCGCGTTCAACAGCGCGACGTAGAGACGGTGACTGCGCTCGTGGACGCCGGCCGCTATCGCGACGTAAGCGGCGAGGAAGACGACGGCGACGGCCCCGTGGAGCGCGGTCAGTTCGGTCGGGGCCGCGACGACGGGAAGCCCGGACAGGACGCCCGAGATAGCCTCGTAGACGAGCGCGTAGACGGTGATGGCCGGGACGAAGACGAGTGGGACCGCGCCGTAGCGAGCCGTCGCCGAGAGCGAGGTGTGCTCGACGGCGCTGCGGGCCGCGTGCAGCGTCGTGAGCACGACGAACGACACGAGCAGGAGCCCGCTGTCGCCGGTCGTACCCTTCCCGGTGAGGACGGCGAACAGCCAGCCGCCCGCGAGACCGGTCACCAGGACGACTGCGGCGCCTGCGACGCTCGTCCCGCGGGTCTCGCTCTCGGTCGGACTGGTGCGCTCGACCCGTCCGCCCGCGCCGAGGAAGTGATACGCCTTGTAGAAGCCGTGCAGGACGAGGTGGGTGACGGCGGCCCCGAAGAAACCGAGGCCCGCCTGCATGATCATGAAGCCCATCTGTCCGACCGTCGAACAGCCCAGTTCGGTCTTGACGTCGGACTGGACGGCTTTGAGCAGCTTTCCGAGCAGGGCGCTCGTCGCACCGACGACCACGATGGCGAGCATCAGGGTGGCGTCGACGGTCACGACCGGAGCGAAACGGGTCAGCAGGATGCCGCCGGCGTTGACGAACCCGGCGTGCATCAGCGCCGACGCGGGCGTCGGGGCGGTCATCGAGGAGAGCAGCCAACCGTGGAACGGGACGAGCGCGGACTGGATCATCGCCGCGAGGACGAGGGCGGCCGCGGCGACCATCCACACCGGTCCGCCGAGACCGTCGGCGGCGGCCGCGACACCCGAGACGGTCGTCGCACCGGTCGTCCACCACAGCGCCGTCAGTGAGACGCCGAGGAGCGCGCTGCTGGCGAGGAAGTATCTCCGAGCGACGCTCGCGGCGGCCCGTGCCTGCCTCCAGCCGTCGACGGTACCGACGAGTTTCGCCATCACCAGCCCCATCGTCAGCCACAGGGAGGCGAACAGGGCGAGGTGGTCGGCGGCCACGAGGCCCATCACGGTGACCGTGAAGCCGAACACGGCGAGGAAGAAGCCGGTCTCGTGAGCGCTACCGGCCATGTAACGGCGCGAGTAACTGTGAACGATACCGCTGAAGAACGTGACGACCACCCACATCAGGACGGTCAGGCCGTCGACGGCGACCACGCCGGGAATCTCCCAGACGCCGCCGGTCCGGACTCGGACGACGAGGGCGACGACACTCGCCGCGAACAGCGACCACACGAGCCACGTCAGTGCAGCGGACACGGACGGCGACTGCACCGTCGTGTCCGGGAGCGCTCCGACCGTCTGTTTCGAGGTGCGTCCTGACATCGTTCGACTCATCGTACGACCCGTCCCGGCGACCGAGGCGAACTCGGAATCCGTTTTTGGTCGTTCTTACCCCATATCGAGAACGAAATGACTATTAAATCTATCTATATTCCCAAATCGTTCGTTCAAAGGACATTATAGAACGTTATGGTTATTCGAGCCTGCGGTCTGACGCTCGGTGGCGGGGTCGAATTGGGGAGCCTCACGGTCCGTCCGTCCCTTCGAGTTCGTCGCGAGGCGTGCCGTACGCCCAGACGCGGCGGTCCCGGTCGTCGTTCTCTGTGCCGGATTCGGCTTCGAACCGGTGCGTCGGTACCGAAGCGTTCGATATACTCGTTCAGGAAACCATATCGTGATCTAGTCCCGAGTACCGGCATGGAAGAACTGTCAGGTACCGTCCTCGCCGGGCGGTCGTTCGAACCCATCCGCGGGCGCGTCGTCGTCGAGGAGGGTCGGATCGCGAGCATCGAGGAGACGGAGACCACGTCGACAGACATCGTCCTGCCGGCGTTCGTCAACGCGCACACGCACCTGGGCGATTCCGTCGCGAAGGAAGCGGCCGTCGGACTGTCCCTCGACGACGCAGTCGCACCGCCGAACAGTCTGAAGCACCGGCGGTTGGCGACCGCCGACCGCTCCGACCTCGTGTCGGCGATGCACCGGACGCTCCGATTCATGCAGCGAACCGGCACGGCCTCCTGTCTGGACTTCAGGGAGTCCGGAGTCGCCGGGGCGCGCGCGCTTCGTGAGGCGGCGGCGTCCCTCGCTCTCGACCCGTTCGTCTTCGGGAGCGGCGACCGATCCGTCCTCGACGTCGCCGACGGGTACGGGGCCTCCGGCGCGAACGACAACGACTTCGCGGACCAGCGTGCCGCGTGCGAGGAGCGTGACCTGCCCTTCGCCATCCACGCCGGCGAACCGGACGCGACCGACATTCACCCGGCGCTCGACCTGGACCCGAATCTGCTCGTCCACATGGTGCACGCCGAACGGGAACACCTCGAACGAGTCGCCGAGCAATCCGTTCCGGTCGCGGTCTGTCCGCGCGCGAACACCGTCCTCGACGTCGGAACGCCGCCCGTACGGGAACTGCTCGACCACACGACGGTCGCGCTCGGAACCGACAACGTGATGCTGAACCCCCCGTCGATGTTCCGGGAGATGGCGTACACGGCGAAGCGGTTCGACGTGACCGCTCGGGAGGTGTTACGGATGGCTACCACGGCCGGTGCCGAAATCGCCGGACTCGACTGCGGCGTCGTCGCTCCCGGTCGGCGGGCGGCACTCGTCGTCCTCGACGGAGATTCGGACAACCTAGCCGGTTCGGTCGACCCGGTACGGGCGGTCGTGCGTCGGGCGACCGAGTTGGACGTCAAACGAACGCTCGTTTAGGAGTCGTCGGCCGCCCGACTCCCGGAATCGAACTTCCCGAACGGCGTCGTCTCGTGGGCGCGCACGAGTACTTCGTCGGCGACGGTGAGCCCCATATCGAGGAGTTCCTGCGCGACGGGCGTGATGTCGCCGTCCGTCTCGCCGACGGCGGTCACGAGGAGGTTCTGTTCACCGGTGACCAACTCCTGGACCGAGACGACGCCGTCGATTTCCAAGATGTCGGGGACGATGTCACCGCGTTCGGGAATCGAGGCGGTACAGTAGAGCAGCATCCGGAGCGGATACCCCGACTTCTGGTAGTCGACGTTCGCGCGGTATCCCTTGATGACGCCCTCGGATTCGAGACGCCGGATGCGCTTGCGGACGGTGCTGTCCGACGTACCGGTCCGCTTCGCGATGTCTCCGGACGACGTGTTCCGGGCATCTTCCTGAAGTGCGTACAGGATCGCTCTGTCCACGTCGTCGATCTCCTCGTCGGCCATACTACCGTGTCGGAGAGGGAGGCACTTTACCTTTTGACGTCGGCCCGGTCGGTCCGTCGGACGCTCTGCCCGCGCCCGCACTCGCCGCGAGCGGGACCGGTCATCGTCCTTCAATATTCGGAAAGAGAGCTGTCTGCTCGGCTGGTGAATCCGTAACTGCCGACACTTTCAGCAAATATGACGAATGTGAAGAACGTTTTCGAGTTTCGGTCGTCGAAGCGGAACGTCTGGTACCAGAAGACGGTGTCGAATACTCGATGTGTTCCGGAAGAGGCCGAATAGTCGAACCGGCTCGGATTTACGCACGGGTCGAGGGGGTCGTCAGCGCGTTCTCGGGGAGAGCGGCCGGCGGTGTCGGAGTCGAGAACTTCGGACCCTCGCGAGCGGAGGGCCGGAGTTCGGCAAGTCGTCGCGGCGGCGCAGGAGGACAGGGACGGACGACACGCGAGTGCGGAGTCAGTCGTCGGTCGACGCCCGTCCACCGCGAGTGCTGGTCGGTCCGACGGTGTCGCTCACCCGAACGGCGACGAACGCGGTAGAGGCGATAGCCGCGTACTCGACGGCTCCGACGAGGAGGTGCATCTCGGCGGGAACGTGTACCGCGACCAGGAACGGCGGCTGATTCATCGTCGCGTGGAACAGCGCGACCAGCCACAGGTTCCTCGTCAGCGCGTACGCGAGACCGTAGGCGAGTCCCGCAAGCGTCAGTCCGAAGAGTCGCGTCGCCAGCGCGGGCCCCACGCCGTGCCCCGAGGCGAGAAACCAGTGCGGGAGGTGAAAGAGCGCGAACAGAACCGCCGCGAGCGAGACTCCCACCGCGGTCGCTCGACGGCGTCCGCCGCCGGCGAGCGCGGTGAATTTCGACTGCAGGTACGCCCGAAACGCCAGTTCCTCCGGAATCGCGGTGAAGAGCAGGGCGCTGACGAACGCCGCGAGGTACGGAAGCGGGTGAGCGACGACGCGCGACGGCGCTGGCTCGAACCCGGGGACGCCCCCGAGGGCGAGTCCGTACGCGACGACGTTGTAGAGCAGCCAGAACGCGGCGACGGCGACGGCGGCCGGTGCGAGCGAGCGGGCCGGTGGGAGAACCGACCGCGGCGAGACGCCTTCGACGGCGAACGCCCCGAGGGCGAGGGCGGCGAGGAAGAGCCCCCAGCCAACCCCGACGACGGGTGACCCGGACGCGCCCGAGGTGACGAGCGTGAGTCCGGACAGGGCGGCGACGATCAGGAGGTACGTTGCGACGGGAACCACGGACCCGCCGTCGAACGCCGGCGGGTCGCTGTCGGTGCGCAACATCTCCTCGAACTTCGGGCGTCTCCGTGAAACAACCTTTCATATCCGGAGACTATCTCTCGCGGTCGGTCGGCGCTCTCGACTGCGGCCGCGAACGGTTCACGAGGGCGGATTCGGTCGATTCGTCTCGGCCTGTCGGACTCGTCTCCGGCGGTGGGTTCGGCGCCGCGAAGTGGGGGCGACTTCCCGCCGCGACCGGCGGCCGCTCCACCCGTATCAACCTTTGGGCGTTCCGTGAGTTCTGACACTCCACTCACACATTTATCAGCGTCCCGCGAGGAGGTGCGACGAGTGTAATCAGGAGATAGCAACGGGAGGTCGGCTCTCGACCCCTCTCGAAGGTAGAATTTCTGTCATCGCTGATTTCACCGCAAACGACAATGTCCGACCGAGATTGGTCCCTCACGTCCCGACGTACAGTCTTGCAGACAGCAGCCGCCGTTCTCGGCGGGTCTATCGCCCTCTCGCCGTCGGCGGCGGCCGCCGCCGCGCCGCCGTCGGAGCGGTTCTCCGAACGTTGGTGGGCGGTCGTCCAGAATTCAGAGGAGGAGACGACGGTTCCGACGCTGTTCGTCCTCGACGACGAGAGCGAGACGACCGCACTCGAAGAGATGGGTGTGAAGAACCTCAGGACGACGACGGCGACGGAGTCGCCCGCCGCGTACGGGGAGGTGCCGGTGAACTCGCAGGTCCTCTACTCGCTCGCCCGAGGCGACGTGGCGCGGACGGTGCTGTACGCCCCCGGCGCGAACCCCTTCTGGAAGCTCGAACACTATCCGAACCGCGTCTTTCCGGAGCCGTCGGCGGCGACCGGCTACGTCGACTACGCCGAGTTCGAGCAGGGAATCGACCGACTGGTGGACGAGCACGGTGACATGCTGCGCTACCGGTCGGTCGGCGAGAGTCCCGGATGGCTCGACCGGGAGGCGCGGTCGACGGCGCCGAAGGACGTCTGGGTCGTCGAACTCACGAACGACGTTCGAGACCGCGAGTCGTTCGCGGAGAAGCAGAAACTGGTCGTCACGCTCGGCATCCACGGCGACGAGCGGTCGGGCGCCGAAGCCGGCATGCGCCTCGTCGAGGACGTCGTCTCCGGCGACGCGGAGTCCGTCGCGAGCGCGCTGGACGACGTCGCACTCGTGTTCCTGTTCCCGAACCCGGACGGGTGGGCGGCGAAGTCGCCGCTCCTCGTGGACGGTCGGTTCCGGGACGCGAACACGTTCAAGCGCTCGACCGCGACGGGGAACGACCCGAACCGGCAGTATCCGACGGCCGGCTGGATCGACCCGGCGCACCACCCGGCCGAACCCCGCGGGCGGAATCTGCGAGACGACGGAGCGGGCGTCGACGAGGACGTGCCCGAGGAACCCGTCGACTACACGGAGCAGGTGCCCGACTCGCTGGCTGTCGTCGAACACCTTCGGTCGTACGAGAACGTGACCTGGGCCGCCGACCTCCACGGGATGTTCGCGTCCGAGACGATGATGGAACTCCTGAGCGCAAACCACGCGTACGACTTCGCCGACGCGCACGCGATATTCGAGTACGCGGACCGGCTCCGAGGCCGACTCGACGAGGAGTTGGCACCACTGCTCTCGGAGCGCGAGTCCGTCCTGACGGAGGAAGTGAAGGCGATGCAGGAGGCGTACGGGATGGACGAACGGCCGCCGGTCCCGACCGAACCGTTCGCCGCCGGGACGATATTCGACGCGGTCGGCTACTCGACGACGGGCGGTCTCGTCTCGTGGCTCGCACTCTCGGAGGAGGAGGGCGGCGTCGGCGCGCGGTCGGTGGCCTTCGAGATGGCACTCGACAACCGCCTCCGCGGGAGCATCGAGTACCGCCCCGACCTCCTCGACCTGCAGATGGTCGGTCACCGGACGGCGATAGAGACACTCGTCGAGGCGGCGACGGCGGAGGCAGACGCGGCGGTGGAGACGCCGGACGGCGAGACCACCGCCTTCGTCGCGGCGGACGCCCTGCGCGCGTCGTCGGCGGACCTCCCGTTCGTCACCGACGACGGCGAGACGACGGACGAGGGAGACGACGAACGAACGAGCACCGCGGAGTCGGTCACCGTCGCTCCCGACGACACGGCGACGCGGACGGTCACCGTCGCCGAGGAGACGCACAGCGTCTCGGGTCGCGTTCGCGCGGCGTCGGGCGCCGTCGACGTCGACCTGCTCGACCCCTCGGGCTCGCTCGTCAGGACGTACGAGGGCGAGACGCTCGCGACGAGCGCGAAGCGGACGATTTCGTTCGTCGTGAGCGACCCGACCCCCGGCGAGTGGACGCTACGCCTGACGAACGGCGTGGGCGGCGAGGCGACCGTCGACGTGCGAACGACCGCAGCGACCGGCGACGGGTCGCCGAACCCGCTGACGACGCTCGGCTACGAACAGCGTCAGTACGAGGTGACGCCGCTGGACGTCGTCGGCCCCTACCGGTCGTTCCTCGACCGTTCGGATGCGGTGACGACGGTGACGACTGACGACGTCTCGAACGGCGCACTCGACGGCGTCGACAACCTCGTGGTTCCCCACGGCGTCGGCACCGACCGTGACGCGTACGTCTCGGCGATAGACGACTTCGTCGCCGGCGGCGGGAACCTGGTCCTCACGGACGCCGGGGTCGAACTCCTCGGTGACCTCTCGGCCGACCCGGCCGGGAGCGTCGACGCGGACGCGGTGTCGCGGGCGACGACCACGACGGCCGCCGTGACGGAACGCGTCGACGACAGCACCCTCCTCTCGGGGACGACGCCGATTCAGCGCGAACTCGCGAAAGCGGGAGCCCTCGGGTACGTCGTGGACGCCGCCGCCGCGGAGACGCCGATGTACCTCGTCGACCCCGCTCCCTTCGAGTCCGACGGCGGGGACGTCGCCGGGTGGCGGGTCGTCCGTCGACAGTCCGACGGCGGCGAGTCTGACAGCGGCGAGTCCGAGGGCGACGCGAACGCGTCGGAGTCGACGGCGAAGAAAGTCGCGCTGGGGACGCTCTCCGGAGACGCCGGCACCGTCCACGTCGTCGGGAGTCTCCTCCCCGCGCCGTCCCAGTCGAACCTCCACCCGTTCGGCCTCCAGGGGCACGCCCCGTCGCACTGTGGGTACACCGTGCTCGCGAACGCGCTCGGACACGCGACGCCGCCGAGCGAGTGAGAGCGAGGTGAGCGTCCGCGCGGTCCGGCGCGCACCCACACTCGTCCACGCCGAGGGGCGGACGGCCACTCGTGCTGCCCCGCGCGCCGGCGCCGAGAGCCGGTAACGGATACCTACCGCTAATTTTTCGGCGTAGAGAGCCCCTCAGAACCGTTTTCCAGTAACTGGGAACCGTTCCGGATTTATACCTTTCACCCGGCACAAGCAGCACATGTGAGGTGAGACAGGATGTCCTACAACGCGGCGAACCCGCTCGACAACGCGTTCGAGTTCGACCTCGATAGTCCGCTGACGGCCTACTGGCTCGCGCTCCTGCGCGTCGTCACGGGCTGGTGGTTCTTCCACGCCGGCGTGACGAAACTCATCGAGGACGGACTCGCCTTCACGTACGGGCCGGCCTACCTGCAGCAGATGACGGGGACGGCGCTGGGTCCCATCCCGGTCTGGATGGGGAACAACCTCGGACCCCTCATCCAGGCGGGCGTCCCCCTCGGCGAGACGCTCATCGGACTGGGGCTGATGGTCGGCGCGCTGGTGCGACTGGCCTCGTTCTTCGGGGCGGTCTTCATGACCCTGTTCTGGGTCGGCAACGCCGGCTTCGGCCACGGGCTCGTGAACGGCGACCTGATGGGCCTGCTGCTGTTCGGGACGATGATGGTGCTGGCGACGGGCCGGTACTTCGGGCTCGACGCCATCCTCGAACAGACCACGCTGGTGAAACGACACCCGAAACTGCGGTACCTGCTCGGTTGAGGAGGTGAACGCTCATGAACACGCAAACCGACATCGTCGACAAAGTGGCGTTGGCACTGAGCGGTGCCCTGGTAGTCATCGGCACCGCGGTACTGGGCACCGTGGAGATACTCGCGGGACAGCCCTACGGTGCGGCCCCGGTGACGAACGAGGCGGGCGAAATCGTCGCGACGCCCGCCGTGGACCCGGTCATCCGCACGGGCGTGGTGCTCGCCGGACTCGCGGTGCTGCTGCTGTGGGGCGTCTACAGAGCGGCCGCGGCCGAGGAAGCACCCGAACGCGAGCGTCGTGACGTCACCGCCGACTGAGGCGGCCACCCGTTCTTCGCGGCTTTTCTCCGAGACTCCGAAACCGCGCGCACCGAAGAGAGCGGCGTCGCTCGGTACGAACGGCCGACGGTAGAATCAGTCGCTCTTACCGCGTCACTTCTGGCCGTAACTCGCGACGTGGTGCTCCATGACGGTTCGCATCCCCCGGACGAGGCGGGCGACGTCGAAGCTCTCGATGTCGTATCGCTCGCCGAGTGCGTCGCGGTATCTGCTCTCCCACTCCTCCTCGAACCGGTCGGCGACCCCGTTCTCGCGAATCGCCGCGATGGCGCGTTCGGGGTCGTCGTCGGTCGTGACGATGTCGCGTTCGAGAGCCTCGACGACGACGCCCGCCGTGTAGTCGTCCTCGTACAGTTCGCGTTCCCACGTGGTCACCCAGTTGCCGATGCGGGCCATCTTCTGCAGGTCCATGAGGAGACTCCGAAGTTGGCCGAGTTCCGTCTCGTCGAAGTCGGGCGTCCACATGAGGTCGATGCCCGCGTACGGGAACATCACCATGTTGAACGGCCCGTGGTGACGGGACTCCGCGAGGTTGGCTATCTCGCGGTTGTCGTTGAGGACGCGCGCGTAGTCCATCGCGTTCAGCGCCTGCCGAACGTCGAACTGGAACACGTCGCGACGCGCCTCGTAGCACGGAGCGTCCGTTAATCGGCCCTTAACGCGGGTCCAAAGCTTCTCGGCGAAGCGGAGGATGTCGGTGTCGACGCCGGGCGCGTCGTAGCGGACGGACTCGGGCGCGTGCGGCAGTCGACGCGCCTGTTCGAACGTCTCCTCGTCGCCGAAGTGGTCGGCCAAGTCGTCGAGGACGGTGATGTACATCGTGAACACCGTCTTCGTCGTTTTAACCTCCTCCAAATCGGCAGACGGGACGCACGGAAGCGTGAACGCGTCGAACAGGTTGTGGATCCACTTCCACAGGAACCGGTCTCTGTCGCCGACGCGGCGGTCGTACTCGTCGGACAGTTCGACGACGCACTGCGGCAGTTCGGTCTTTCGGACGGTTTCGATACACTCTGCGTGGTTCCCCCCAAGGATACCACCGGACTGTTGGTATGCTGCTCTCCCCGACATACCCGGATTAATTTAGTGCTAACGTATTAATCTTCCCACTTAATGTTCGTATTTTACAGAAATTCAGTGATTAGAGAAGTTATTTCTATCCTGTCGGTCTGGGGTTGCCACTATGTTCAGGTATTCTTGAATATACGTTACGTTCGGATACGACCACTTATTGCCGGCGAACGTTAGGACACTCCCAATGACCGTCGAACCGACCGCCTCGCAGTTCTCGGTGGAGGTGCGTCTCGTCGGCGACGACCACCGACCCGAGGAGGTCAGCGAGTACCTACTCGCGGACGAGAGAATCGAACTCCGGTCGAACCGCGAGGCCGAGGCGGATGCCGAACCCGAGGTGGACTGCATCGTCTGCACGAGTGTCGACGCCGTCGCCGCCGCGCCCGACGGGTCGGTAGTCGTCGCCGTCCTCACGGACGCGAGCGACGAGGCGGTGTCACGCGCGTACGAGGCGGGCGCGATGGCCGTCGTCCCATCGGACGAGACGCTGCCAGACCGACTGGCGTGGCTCTCGGGTGCGGGCGGACCGGCCGTCGACGACAGCGTCGACACGACCGACGTCGTGTCGGCCGCCGCCGCCTTCGGTGACGCCGCCTGCGTCCTCGACCGGCGGTGGCGCGTCGTCGAGGCGACGGACGCGTTCGCCGCCGTCGTCGGCGACGTGGACGCTCCGCCGGTCGGCGAGAACGTCTGGGCGGCGAGTCCGAACGCGCGCGCGACCGCAGAGCAGTGCTGGCAAGCCGTGATGACCGGCGACGCCGAGTCGTTCGAGGCGACGCTCCCGGACGGGCGGCGGGTCGCCGCCGACGCCGTCCCGTTGCGCGACGGACTCGCGCTCCGCTACCGGGACGTGACCGAGCGAACCGAGACGGAGGAGTCGCTGGATCGCTACGAGCGCATCCTGGAGACCATCGACGACGGTATCTACATCCTCGACGAGAACTTCCGAATCACGGAGGTCAACGAAGCCGTCGTCGAGATGACCGGCTACGACCGGGAGACGCTCGTCGGTTCGCACTCGACGATGCTCGCCGACGAGTCCATCATCGTCGAGGCGAGCGAGGTCATCCAACAGATACTCACCGGGGAGATAGCGGACGGGCGCCTCGACGTGGAACTGGAGACGGCCGACGGAAGCACGATTCCCGTCGAGACGCGCTTCTCCGCGCTCAGTTTCAGCGACGGTACCCACGGGTCGGTGGGCGTCATCCGCGACATCAGCGACCGCAAGCGGTACGAGCGGACGCTGACCGCACTCAACAGTTCGGCTCACGAACTATTCGAGTCGCAGACGAAGCCAGCCGTCGGCGAGACGGTCCTCGGCACCGCGACGGAGATTCTCGAACTGGAGTCCGTCGTCGTCTACCTCTACGACGAGGAGGCCAGCCGACTCCGACCGGTGGCGTGGGAGGGTGAGGGCGAACCGCCGTCCATCGGACCCGGCGACGGCGCGCTCTGGCGGTGCTTCGCCGAGAGCGAGTCTGTCCACCTCGGAACCGACGTGACGACGCTCGACCGCTGGGACGAACTCACGCCGGCCGACCCCGCCGACGCCGCCGCCGAGAGCGTCGCCATCCCCCTCGGCACTCACGGCGTCCTCGCGACGTCGTCGTCTGGCGAGGACTCCCCGCGGGGGCAGTCGACGCTGACGCACCTGCTGGCCGCGAACGCCGAGGCGGCGCTCGACCGGGTCGCCCGGTCGCTCGAACTCGAACGTCGCAGGGGCGAGTTGGCGCGACGGAACGAGGAACTGACCAACCTGAACCGCTTCAACGAACTGCTCCGCGAGGTCAACCGGGTGCTCGTCGAGTCCGACTCGCGGGAGGAGATAGAGCGGGCCGTCTGCGAACGACTCGTCGACGGCCCCTCCATCGCGTTCGCGTGGGTCGGCACGTACGACCGCGTGAACGAACAGGTCGTGCCTCGCGCGTGGGCGGGCGAGGAGCGCGGCTATCTGGACTGTCTGACGGAGTCGCCCGAGGCGTACGCGTCGGAACCGAGCGTGCGGACGATTCGGACCGACGAGACGACGCTGGTCGACAACGTCGGACAGGAGATACAGGAACACCAGTGGCGGCGCGACGCCCTCGACAGGGAGTTCGGCTCCGTCGCGAGCGTCCCCCTGACGTACCACGAGTTCAGTTACGGTGCGCTGACCGTGTACGCGACGGAACCGAACGCCTTCGACGACGGGACGCAGCTGATGTTCGAGGAACTCGGCGTCACCACGGCGAACGCCATCAACGGGGCGGAGGCGAAGGAGTCGCTTCACACCGAGTCGCTCATCGAGTTGGAGATTCGGGTCAGCAGTCAGAACGAACCGCTGCTCCGCATCGCACGCGCGCTCGACGGCGAAGTGCAGTTGGAGGGGAGCATCCCGCAGACGGACGGGTCGCTACTCTACTTGACGCTCGAAGGGCCGGACGCCGACGCCGACACGCTCTCGTCGCTCGTC
This sequence comes from Halogeometricum rufum, assembly GCF_900112175.1. Classification (NCBI taxonomy): domain Archaea; kingdom Methanobacteriati; phylum Methanobacteriota; class Halobacteria; order Halobacteriales; family Haloferacaceae; genus Halogeometricum; species Halogeometricum rufum. Next base: position 117,122 of record NZ_FOYT01000006.1, read on the forward strand.
GTCGTCGAGGAGGTCCGAGAGATAGTCCGACGCGACGACGAGACGCTGGTCGAGGTGCAACTGGCGGCCGAGACGCTTCCCTCGCGACTGGCCGACCTCGGCGGTGCCGTCCGGACGCTCACCGCGACGCCGGAGGCGGTGGACGTCGTCGTCGAACTCTCGCCGGGGTCGGACGTCCGCGAGTTCGTCGAACACCTCCGCGAGTCGTACCCCGGGACCGAACTCAGCGCCAAGCGGACCCGCGAACGCTCCATCGAGACTCAGCAGTCGTTCCGCGCGAACCTCGGCGAGTCGCTGACCGACCGACAGTTCGAGGCGCTCCGAACCGCCTACTTCTCGGGCTACTTCTCGTGGCCGCGCGAACAGACGGCCAGCGAACTCGCGGCGTCGCTGGACGTCGCCCAACCGACGTTCTCGCGCCACCTCCGCGTCGCCGAGCGAAAACTCCTCGACAATCTGCTGGCCGACGAGCGCCGAACACGTCTCTGAAGTGAGCAGACGGGGCCTTTCGTCACTCGCGGCTAGAGTAGTCGGTTCGTGAGACAATCTCCCAAGAATAGATGGCTATCTACATAGCGTACGAGCTATCGATACGCTAGCCGCTTAGTTACAACTGACTTATCACGAGAGGACAGTTGCAGATGTATGAACCAGGCACGAAGTGGTAGTTCGGAGACGGTTGACGAGGACCTCGACTGGCAGATTGTGACCACGGTGGCGGACGCGAAGGGCGTGGACCCGCTGGAACTCGGCGAACGACTGCACGACGTCGTCGACCTGGACGCCGTCAAGAACCTGTTCGTCGGGATGCCCGGCGAACAGTCGCTCGTCGAGGGGCACGTGAGCTTCACGTTCGACGGCTGTGAGGTCGTCGTGGACGACCAGTGGAACGTGGACGTCGTCCCGCCGAGCAACGTGGCCGCCGACTGACCGACCCGACCGAACCGGCGACCGTTCCCCGGCAACGTGGTGGTGTCGGGGCACAGCGATTCCCTTTTCCGGCGTACCCGACGCGCGAGTCGCACGGCCCGGCTGGCGGTCAGTTCGCCGGCGCCCAGCGGCTGACACCCAGACCGACCGCGACGGCGGCGAGGAAGACGGCGGCGGCACCGACGACGGCGGCGACGGCGGGCCGCGCGGCGACGAACTCGTTCAGGAGAGCGACGAGTCGGGTCGCGAGGTGCCGTGCGCCGACGCGTTCGACCTGTCGCCGCCCGTAGAGCACGAGGCCGGCCACCGCGATGTCGAACGCGAACGTGCCCGCGGCGGTGTAGACGGCGAACTTCGCGAGACTCATCTGCGCGAACCCCGCCGGGATGGACACCGCCGACCGGAAGAACGGGAGCAGTCGTCCCCAGAGGACCGAGTGTTCTCCCCACCGGGAGAACAGTCGGCGCCCCCGGTCGATGTCGTCCTGCGAGACGCGGACGGAGTCGCCGTATCGCTCGGCCGCCGTCGCCCCGCGCGCGCCGAAGACGCGGTAGGCGAACAGTCCCCCGACGGTCCCGCCCGCCGCGCCGGCGGCGGCGAACGCGACGGCCCCCGTCGCCGACCCGACGGCGACGCCCGCTATCGCCGGGACGACGAGTTCGCTGGGTAACAGGGGAAACAGCAACGACGTCTCGAGGAACGTGAAGACGAAGATGCCGAGATAACCGTACCGGACGAGGGCGTCGAGGAGGGGTTGCGTGAGGCTCATCGGTGCTGAAGCTCGCGGGGACGGAACCGCGCGACTGGCTCGTACTCGACTCGCCGCAATCAATCTTCTCGCCGCCGGGAGCGTCGTCGTCGCGGACGCGGCGAGGCGGCGAACGGTGACCGCACTCGGCCGACGCGCTACCCCGAAGGTCGCCGGAGCGCCGTCCACTCCGACACCGAGGCGAGCGTCTCGCGGACGCGCCTCCGTTCGTCGGCCGTCAGCCCGCAGGCGTCGGCGACGCGGGCGTCGATGCGGGCGTCCAACGTCGCGGCGCGGCGGTCGAGTGTCGCCGCGCGGCGGCGGTCCCGGGCGCACCTCGCCACCGCCGCGGCGTGCGTCTCGGGGTCCGGGACGCGGAGGGCGCGGAGACGGGTCGCGGGCGTCGTCTGCGAACTCCGACCGACCGGCCGGAGACCGCAGGCCCGCCGGTCCGTCGCCGTCGCCGCCCCGACGGCGGGGAGCCACGTCGAGAGGACGACGGCGTCCCGCGGCGACGGTGCGGCGAACCGGAGCACGTCCCGCGTCTCGCGTCCCGCGTCCGTCTCGTACGTCGCCCGGAGCGTCAGTTCGTCGCCCGCCTCTCGAACCGAGAGGTCGGCGATTCGGAGCCCCGGCGTCTCGGCGCGGTGCGAGCGCGAGAGACCGTCGTCCACCACCTCCGGGTCGAACCGGTCGAGCGGGACCGACGCGTCCTCGAACTCGACGACCGAGGCGACGTCGTCGGCGAGCGACGCCCGTTCGCGACCGACGGCGAGTCGTCGGTCGACCAACGAGACGAGTTCGTCGTCGACCGACCCCGACCAGACGGGGAGCGTCTCGTAGTTGCGCTGGTTCTGCTGCGGGAACTGCGCGGGGTAGGCGTTCCGCCGGACGTAGTGGTAGTAGTTGTACACCCGCGAGTTCAGCAGGCCGAGGAGGTGCTTCAGCAGTCGCTCGTCGTCCGCGGGACCCGCCGAGCGGTGTACGGGGTCGACGTGGACGTCGTACACCGACTTCAGGTTGGCGAGTCCCTCGACGTCGAGCGTTCCGACGAGGAAGCGTCCGGTCTGTCGACAGAGCAGTTTCGGCGGGTCGTACACGGCCTTCGAGACGGCCTCGGCGTCGACGTGTCGAATCTCCCCCCGTCGGAGGGCGTACGGCCGAACCGCCGACCCGGGGACGAGTGGCCGCGTCCCGTCCGCCGGCACCTCGTGGACGCTGTCGTCGCGCTTGCCGAACTCCTCGCCGCGGGCGACGGACCCCACCGCCTCGAGCGGGTCGCGGCGTTCGAGTTTCCGGAAGATGCCCTCGGCGACGTCGTCGCGCAGGAGTTGGAAGCGGGCGTACGCCTCTGACGCCACCGTCTCCCGGCTGAGACGCCCGTACTCGAACGAGTCGGCCCGCGCGGCGACCGCGAACGCCTCCGCGTCGCCGAACCACGTCCGGATGGCGTTCTTCCCCGTCGCGTCCGCCCCCGTGTCCGTCTCCGGGGCGCAGACGACGACGGCGGCGCCCTCGTTCGCGTCGGCGAAGACGGTTCCCACCCGGAGGAGGTGCGTCACGCCCCCGGCGTCGATGAGGAACCGGCGGGCGGGGGCGGCCGAGAGTCGAACGAGGAGGGCGTCGGGGACGACGAGCGCCACGCGGCCGCCGGGGGCGAGGCGACACGCCCGTTCGAGGAACGCGGCGTAGAGGTTCGGTTGGGGGCCGGCGGCGGCTTCGAAGGTTCGCTTGAGGTGAGCCGTCGTGTCGCCGTCGATACGCGCGCTGATGTCCGCGCGGCCGGCCGTTCCCTTCCACGGCGGGTTGCCGACGATGGCGTCGAATCCGACACCACCGCGTCCGCTGTTCTCGGCGTCGAACACCTCGGCGAACGCCGTCCGCCAGCGAATCGCTCCCGGTCGGTCCGCCGCGGTGCCGGCGGCGGGGTCGGCGTCGTCCGCGTCCGGGCCGGGGCCGAGCAACGCGTCGCCGCACCGGAGGTGGTCGGCCAACGCGGGGAGTCGGTCGACGTCCGCCTCGGGCCCGAGCGTCTCGACCAGACAGACCAGTCGGGCGACGGCGGCCGCGGTCGGACTGCGGTCCACGCCGTACAGACACCGCTCGACGACGGCCCGTCGGACCGACGCGACCGGTTCGACCGGCGCACCCGCCTCGCGCGCCGCCCGCCGAATCCCCGACGCGAGGCGGCGAGCGACGGCGACGAGGAGCGTCCCCCCGCCCATCGCGGGGTCGGCCACCCGAGCGTCGAGGAGCGACGAGCGGACGGCGGCGACGAAGGCGTCTCCCGCCTCGTCCGCGGCGTCGTCCCGCGCGTCGTCCGCGAGCGACCCCGCGGTCCGCGCCGCGAGGTACGTCACGACCGAATCGGGCGTGTAGAACGACCCGTGGGCCTTCCGGCGCGTCGTCCGTCCGCCGGCGGACCGCTCGAACGCGTCGACGAGGCGTTCGTGCACGTCGGCGAGGTGACGAGCGTCCACCGTCCGGTAGTCCACGCCGAACCGCCGGCCGTCGCAGGAGACGGTCCCGAGGAGCGAACAGACCCGTTCGAGCGTCTCGTCGGTGAGCGACCGAACGTCGGCGGCCGACGACGGGTCGCCGACGCCGGTGGGAGACGACGCCGAGTCGTCGGGCGACGCCCCCGCGGCGTCTGCAGACGGTCCGGTCCCGAACGGCCCGCCCAGCGCCGAGTCGGCAGCCCCGGCGACCCACTCGCGGAGCGTCTCGCTCCCCGTCGAGTCGAGCGTCGGCCCGCCCCCCGCCGACTCGTCCGCCGTCGGCGCGGCGGCGAGTCGGTCACGGACGGCCCGGAGGGCGTCCGCGTCGGCGACGAACCGCGGCGTCCCGGTTCGGTCGGCGGCGAACAGGTCGAACGCGAGGCGGAAGGCGACTGCGACCGACGCGCCGTCCGACGGGCCGTCGGGGGCCGCGCGGAGCGTCTCGACGGCCGTGACGAACCGGTCACCCAGCGAGGCGCGGACGGACGCCCGGCGCGCCGCGTCCGCCGACGCGAGGGCGTCGAGGAACGACTCGGCGTCGCCCCCGTTCGCGTCCTCCTCGTCCGCGTCGCCCTCGAACGCCTCGCGCGCGAACAGGGCGACGAAGCGACGGCGGCCGCGGGTCGACGCCGACCCGCCGTCGCCGGCGAGGAGCGCTCGGAGGTCCAGTTCGTGGAACCGCTGTTCGTCCGGGTCGCCGCCGCCGTACAGACGCCAGTACCGGCCGTCGGTGAGGACCCCCCAGCGGTCCGTCCCGGCGAGTCGCGTCACCAGCGTTCGCGCGGCGGGTTCGCGCCCGTTCGCGTCGAGTTCGCCCGTCGGAACCGACTCCACGGGAACGTCGCTCTCGGCGAGTCCGAGGGCGTCGGGAACGGAGACCCGTCGGGTCGCCGACGCCTCCCACGCCCGTTCGACCGCCGCCTCCCGGTCGGCGAGTGTCGACGCCTCGCGCCGCGAGTCGACGAGCGACGGCAGGTCTACCGCCAGCGTCGGCGTGGCGAAGCGCGGGTCGGCGACGCGACGGGACGGGGTCATCTACCGGGACTGGCCGCGTCCTGCGACAAAAAGGTACGGCGGGGAGTCCCGGGGCCGCCTCACTCCTCGGCTCCGACGCTGACGCGGTCCGTGGCCCGTTCGCCGTCCGCGTCGACGACTTCTTCGCGCGCAAGCGTCGCGAGGGCGAGCGTCATCCAGCCCTGACTCCAGCGCATGTACGGCGTCTCGTCGTCGAAGAACCGCCCGACGCGACGGTAGAAGTAGCCGTCGGGGTCGTAGAGGTTGTCCATCGTCCAGTCGTAGACGCGGGTCGCAACCTCGTGCGCCTCCGGGTCGTCCGACTGGACGAGGGTGATGAGCGCCTGCGCCGACGCGTGTGCGTCGTACGGTTTGGACCGGTCGGACTCGAACTTGGGCGCGCCGTCCTCCTCGAACAGTTCCCGGACGAAGAACGACAGCCCGTTCTCGTACGCCTCGCGGACGCGTTCGCTCTCGACGCGCGTGACGTACTCGTGGAGGCTCTCGAGGACGAACCCGGTGTGGAAGTTGTCGTGGCTGAGGTGCGAGTCCGAGGCGGGCATCGAGTAGTACCACGCGCCGCTGTCGTCCTGCGCGTGGAGGACGAACTCGAACAGTTCCTCCGCGCGTTCGAACAGGGCGTCGTCGTCGGTGTGGTCGGACAGGCGGAGGAAGAACCCCGCGGCGAGGGCGTTCGCGTTGATGACGACGAACTCGTCGTGCGGCGTGTAGGTGTAGGCGTCGAACCCCTCGACGTCGACGACGTTGATTCCCTCGCGGATGTACGCCGCGGCGTCGTCGGCCACCTCGAGCGACCACGTGGCACCGGTCACTTCGTGGTGTTCGAGGAACGCGCGAGCGCAGAACACCGTCACCACGATGGACGGGTGGTACTCGGGGAGGAAGAACCGACGGGCGTTCTGCCAGTCGAAGTTGTACCCCCACGCGTGCCGCTCAGTCTCCGGCGAGGTGTGCTCTCGCAACCACCGAAGGAGTCGTTCCGCCTCCGCGAGGTACGCCTCGTCGTCCGTCGTCTCGTACAACCGCAGGCACGCCGATGCGAACAGGCCGATGCCCTTCGGGTTGCGTTCCGGTTCGATGCCGAGCAACGGACGGAGATTCACCGGCGACTTGTTGACGCCGTGGATGGCGACGAGACGCGTGAACCAGTTCGTCGAGAGCGACGAGAGAATCGGGCTGTTGAGGCCGTCGTACGGGTCGTACCCCGCGTAGTCTCGCTCCCGAGCCCAGTCGAGGGCGCGTTCGGCAGTTTCGAGAGGGGAGAGATGATTCATAATCTACTTGTCAGGTGAGCACCGGGCGTAGCCTCTTCGGCGTTTCGCGTCCATCGACCCCACGTGCGACGCCCGGGACTTCGGTAGAACTGATTGTGCTCGGACAAAATAGTATCTCCGGTCGAAGTCTCTTCCTAACCATACAGTCGTTGTTACGGATAGGTATTTATCACAGAATTACATTTTCAGCGTCATAAGCGAACGGTCAGATTCGTCGGCGACGGGGTATGCGGACCGTGAGCACGTCTCGCGCGGTTCGCGCGCGGTGAGCGATTATTCCAGCCATAACAAAGCGCGTACCGAAAGGACACCCGACGAGATACCCCTATGAACGCCTCCCAGCGCACGCAGACGTCTCGCTTCGCCCGCCGCGCCCGGAGTGATACGTCGTGAGCGGCCGCGCAGTCTACGCGGACGTCGTCGCGACCATCGCGCTCACCGCGGGTGCGGTCTTCACCGTCTTGAACCTCGAACCGGTCACCCTCAGAGCGGTCCTCGCCGGCGTGCTCGTCCTCTTCCTCCCGGGCTACGCGCTCACGACGCTCGTCTTCCCGGCCGCGAAGGAGACGCGTCCCGGCGTGGGCGACCTGCCGTCGGCGTTCACGGGGAGCGAGACGGAACACGCGGGACTGCCGTTCTTCGAGCGTCTCGCGCTCGGCGTCGGTCTGAGCGTCGCGCTCGTCCCCGTCTTCGCGTGGGGGCTCGAAGTCGGCGGGTTCGAGTTCACCGGGCCGAACGTCGCCGCCGTCTGCGGCACGTTCGCCGTCGTCGCCACGGTTCTCGGCGCCGTCCGACGGCTCCGCGTCGCGGCGGAGACGCGCTACGTGCCGCCGGTCGGCGTGCTCGTCCGGTACCGTGAGGTGGCGCGCGGCCGGTCCGACTGGGACGGCGCTCTCAACGTGGCGCTCGCGGCCGTCGTCGTCGTCGCCACCGCCACCGTCGCGTTCGCGCTCATCTCGCCGGCGAGCGTCGGGAGCGCGTCGTACACGCAGGTGTCGCTGCTGACCGAACAGGACGACGGGTCGCTCGTCGCGGGAGACTACCCGCAGAACCTCTCGGTCGGCGAGAGCGGCGAACTCGTCCTCCTCGTCGAGAACTTCGAGCAGGAGACGACGAACTACACGGTGGTGGTCCAACTGCAACGCGTCGAATCGAACGGGGACGTGGTCGCCACGAACGAGATAGACCGCTTCTCGGAGACGCTCCGGGCGGGCGACAGCTGGCAGTTGACGCACGAAGTCGCCCCACAGATATCCGGCGAGAACGTCCGTCTCGCCTACCTCGTCTACCGCGGCGACGCCCCGCAGAGCCCGAACGTCGAGTCGTCGTACCGACACGTCACGCTCTGGATGAACGTCGAGGACGGGTCGGACACCGGCACGTAGCCGTCGCTCTCCCGAGCAAATTCGCGTGAATCGACACTAACGCAAGACATATTTTCGCCGCAATCGGAACGGCCGGTCGTTCACCGACGCATAACCAAGTGCGTTCTCTGTGCTGTGTGCGATAGATGACGAGCGCACTCGATAGCCCCCGCACGACCGGTGGCCCTCGCACGACCCTCCCGGCCGAAGGTGGTGAGCTGTGAGCCGCGCAACGTTCGCCGCCAGCGAAGACGAACCGTCCGAGACGACGCGCAGCGTCGCCCAAACCGTCGAGGCGTGGGTCGACCTCGCGAGCCCTTCCCATCCGTTCTTCTTCAAGGCGCTGACAGACTCGTTCTCCAACGTCGAGCCGACCGTGACCGTTCGCGAGAAGACCGAGACGGTACCGTTGGCCCGACAGGTCGGCTACGACTTTCGGACGGTCGGAAAAGACTACGAGAACCCCCACTTACGCAAGGTAGGGATTCCGCTACGAACCGCTCAACTGGCACTCGAAGCGCCGGACGCCGACGTTGCGCTCTCCTCGCGAAACGCGATGTGCATCCTCGCGGCGAAGGTTCGCGGCATCCCCTCCATCCACTTCACCGATAACGACATCTGCGCCTACGTGGACGGGTTGGCCGCCGAGGAACTGTACCACCGGCTGGAAGCGCAGGCGACGCACAACGTCGTCCCCACGGCGTTCCGAACCGAGGTGCTGACCGACCGGGGTGCCGACCCCGACAGCATCCACACGTACGACGGCTACAAGGAGGACGTCTACGTCGCCGCCTTCGAGCCCGACCCGTCGTTCCTCGACACGATTCCGTTCGAGAGCCAGGATTTCATCGTCGTCCGTCCGGAAGCACTCTCCGCGACGTACGTGGACGCCGAGGGGTCTCTCGTCCCCGACATCCTCGCCGGCGCCGTCGAACGCGGCGTGAACGTCGTCTACCTCCCCCGCGAGGGGACGGACCGCGCGTTCGCCGACGGACTGCCGCCCGAACGGGTGTACGTCCCGGACGAACCCCTCTCGGGGCTTGAACTCGCGTGGCACGCGCGCTGTGTGCTGACGGGGTCCGGAACGATGGCGCGCGAAGCGTCGCGCATGCAGACACCCGCCGTGTCGTTCTTCCCGAGCACGCTCATCTCGGTGGACCGCGCGCTCATCGAGGAGGGCGAGATATTCCACTCCCGCAACGCCGAGGACGTCCTCGACTACGTGGAGTCCATCACCGACCATGACGCGCAACCGGACCTGACGCGCGCGCGACGCGTCCGGCGCGAAGTCGCCGACCTGACCGCCGACCTGATGAACGAGACGCTCGACTGAGCGCCCGTCCGAAGCGTCGGAGCGCTACCGACCGACGAACCCGACGAGACGCGACCGAAGCGCCCCGAGTCGACTCCCGCCCGCGACGGCGTCGGACTCCTCGTCCGCGATGCTCCGGTCCGTCGCCTCGGGACCGACCTTCCGTTCTGCGACCATCGATTCGAGCGCGTTGTCCTCGACTTCCAACGGGAGTTCGACGCGTCCGCGCCGGCGCGAGGACTCCCACGCGGCGAAGATGAGTTCGTCGGCGGCGAGGGCGTCGCGGCCGTTCAACTCGGACTGCTCGCCGTCGCGGAGGGCACCGACGAGTTCCTCGACGGCCCGTTCGGTGTACGTCGTGGCGTCGAGTCGGTCCGCGAGTCGCGAGGAGAGGCGACCGGCGACGAGTCTGGCGCCGGCGCGCACTCGACCGGGTTTCGGCCGGTAGCGCCCGTCCGTCCCCGTCTTGGCCGTCTTCCACGACTTGCCGTCGCGGCGGTACGCGAGCGTCCCGTCGTCGCGCACCTCGATTTCGCCGTCCGTTCCGCGGAGGCGGAACAGGGCGTCGCCGCAGAACGCCTCGCCGCGACCGGTCGAGGCCAGCCCGTAGACGCCGTTCTCGTAGCGCCACTGGGCCATCGCCTGATTCTCGTTGTGCGTCCCGAACAGCACGTTCTCGTCGGTGTAGTCTATCTGCGCGAGCACCCACTCCACGGGTTCCATGTCGTTGTAGAAGTTCGCGAGGTCGAACGAGTGCGTGCCCGTGTCGTACAGGTGTTCCTCGCGGAACTCGATGCGCCGAAGGTCGCCTATCGTCCCGTCGTCGAGGAGGTCCTTGGCCTTCCGGTAGGGCTTCCCGAAGCGCTGCTGGTGGTTGATGGTGAGGGCGACGCCCTCCGCCTCGCACTCCTCGACCATGCGCTTCGCGTCGCCCCACGTCAGCGCCATCGGCTTCTCGCAGTGGACGCCCCGCACGACGCCGCTGTGAGCGATGTCGACCACGATGTCAGCGTGGAGGGCGGGCGGGACGCAGACGCTGACCACGTCCGGTTCCGCCTCGTCGAGCATCGCCTCGTAGTCCTCGTAGACGTGCGAGTCGTCGATGTCGTGCGCCTCGGCGAACGCCGCGGCGTTCTCGGGGACGACGTCCGCGCAGGCGACGAGTTCGCAGTCGTCGAGTCGTTCGTAGCCCGCGGCGTGCCGGTACGCCATGGCGAAGCCGTCGCCGTCGGGGTCGCCGGTGCCGACGAATCCGATTCTGAATGTCACGGGCGTCGGTACGAGCGTGCGGTCGTTGAGTATTCACGGCATAACGGCCGGCGACGACGCCGGCAGCGACCCGCCCAACGGCGACGGTCCGCCGTACGGTCGGCGGCCGTGTGATTCGACAGCATTTGCCGGATGCACGGGCTTAGACGCTCCATTACAATGGCTCGGACGGGACACCGCGAGGTATGGAGCGACCGCCCCGTCCAGCGATACAGTTGTACAGCGTCCGCGAGTCGACCGACTCGCTCCCGGACGTGATTCGCCGCGTCGCCGACGCCGGATTCGAGGGCGTCGAGTTCGCCACCCGGTTCTTCGAGGCGGACGTCGACGCCGTCGCCGACGCACTCGACGAGACGGGCGTCGTCCCCGTCGCCGTCCACGCCGACCTCTCGACGGTCGAAGCCGCCGTCGAGGGGGAGAACGACCTGCTCGACCGACTGGACGCGGTCGGCTGTGACCGCGTCGTCGTCCCGCACATCTCCGAACGGGAGTTCCAGACGCGGTGGGCCGTCCGGTCGCTCTCGTACCGCATCGCCGACGCGGCCCACGAACTCGACGCGCACGACGTGGACCTCGGCTACCACACGATTCGGCACGACCTCTACCCGATGTACCCCGGGGTCGTCGGGCAACTGTTCGACCGGACGCCCGTCCCGCAAGGCGTCGCCAACCTGGGCGGCGAGGCCCTCGCCCGCCTCCGCCGCGCGGACCCGCGGCACGACCCCACGGAGATTCCGAGCAAGTCGGGCTTCTGGAACCTCTTCGCCCGGACGACGCCGGACGACCTGTTCTTCGAGGTGGACGTGGGCGAGGTGACCGCGGCCGGCTTCGACCCCGCCGCGGCCATCGAACTCGCCGCCGGTCGGGTACCGCTGGTCCACGTCCGCGACGTGACGCCGACGGGCCGGTTCGGGACCTACGAGAACGCCGACCCCGGCACGGGAGCCGTCGACTTCGACGCCGTCGCTCGCGCCGCCCGCGAGAGCGGGACCGAGTGGTTGGTCTACGAACACGACGACCCGGCCGACCCCCACCAGACCGTCGAAGACGGCGCGGCCCTGCTCTCCCGCCTCTGCGGCGGGTCCGAGACGGACGCGCCCGGTGAGGCCGCGCGCGCCGAGCCGTCGCGATAGCCCTCGCTACGTCGCTCAGGCGGTTAATCGGGCTATTACAATCGGGGTCTCGCCGGACGGACGACGTATGGAGCTTCAGCACCGTCGCCTGGACGACGCGCCCCCGAGCGGTCGCATGAGTTTCTGTCTCACGACCGACCTCACGGGGAACGGTCGTCCGGACGTCCTCGTCGGCGCACTCGGCGGCGAGTATCCCGTCACACTCCCGGTCCTCGACAAGGAGATAGACCTCCGGAAACTGCCGGGGACGCGCGAGGCGATTCATCGACGCGAGTGGAACGTCTTCTGGTACGAGAACCCGGGCTGGGAACGCCACGACGTGGCGCGCGCGCCGGACCTCTCGGTCGGCGGTGCCCTCGGCGACGTCACCGGGAACGGGAGGATGGACCTCGTCGCCGGGCAGAACATCAACCAGTACGACCTCTACTGGTTCGAACAGCCCGACGACCCCCGCGAGGAGTGGACGCGCCGCCTCGTCACCGACGACTTCGAGAAGTACCACGACGTGGCCGTCGCCGACGTGGACGGGGACGGCGACGTCGAAGTCGTCGGCCTCTCGCAAGAGAGCGAAGTGGTCTTCTACTACGACGTGCCCGAGGACCCGCGGCGCGAACCGTGGCCGGTGGCGAACCGGCACGTCGTCGCCGAGAACCTCGACGTCGAGGGCGTCCAGATAGGCGACTTCGACGGCGACGGCGACGTGGAGATTCTCGCCGGGCCGAACGTCTTCCACCGCGCGGACGACGGCACGTGGACCCGCGAGCGGATAGCCGAGGGCTGGGAGTGGACGCGCGTCGTCGCCGCCGACGTGGACGGCGACGGCGAAGACGAAGTCGTCGTCACGGAGGGCGACCTGCCGTATCAGGGCGACAGACGCGCCCGTCTCGCCGTGTTCGACCCCCCGGACTGGGAGGCGACCGTCCTCCACGACGACCTGTCGAACCCCCACTCCCTGCAAGTCGCGGACCTGGACGGCGACGGGACACCCGACATCTACGTCGCCGAGATGGGACTGGAGTCGGGCCACGACCCCCGGCAGTTCGTCTTCTGGAACGGCGGCGACGGGACGTTCGACGCGGAGGTCATCGTCGAGGGCGCCCCGACGCACGAGGCGAAACTGGTGGACCTGGACGGCGACGGCGCCCTCGACATCGTCGGGAAGTCGTACGTCGAACCGAGCGTGGACGCGTGGTTCAACGTGGTGTGAGATGGCGTCGAAAATCGACTCCGAACCGTCCGAGTCCGTTCGCGGCGGCGTGAGCACCGCGAAGGACGCCGTCGTCGACCGACTCGCCGGGACGCCGTTGGCCAACGCCGCCAGACGGAGCGGTCTCACCGGCACGCTCTCCGACGTGGCGAACCGCGCGGCGGCGGTCTTCCTCCCGGACGAGGTGGTGTTCCGCGCCGGCGACGACGAGGCGCGCTTCCGCGTCTCGACGCGGTTCGAGTACCGCGGGTTCGCCAAGTACCGCTCGGACCCAGACGCGACGGTGCTGGCGGCGTTCGTTCGCTCGCTCCGCGACGACGACGTGGTGTGGGACGTGGGCGCGAACGTCGGCGTCTTCAGCGTCCTCGCGGCCGGGCGACTCCCGCCGGAACGCGTCGTCGCCATCGAACCCCACCCCGAGAACGTCGACCGACTCCGCGAGAACCTCGACCGGAACGGGCGCGACGCGACGGTGCGGCGACTCGCCCTCGACGACGAACGCGGACGCGCCGAACTGGGCGTCAGCAGTCCGGACGGCACGGGCGCGTTCGGCGTCGTCGGCGGCCCCACCGAACGGCGGCGCATCGCCGTCCGGACCGACCGGGGCGACTCGCTCGTCGCCGACGGCGTCCCCGCGCCGACGGTTCTGAAGGTGGACGTGCAGGGGGCCGAACTCGGCGTCCTGCGCGGCCTCGAACACACGCTCCTCGACTGCCGCGTCGTCTACGTCAACGTCTACGAGAAGCACTTCACCCGCGGCGACGAGGGCGAGGAGATACGCGACGTGCTCGAATCATCGGGCCTGCGCGTCGAACGCCTCGTCGAGTGGGACGGCGGTCACTTCCTGCGCGCCGTCCGGGAGTCGTAAGTGTCCGGCGCCGGCCTCCCGCGCCGCCTCGCCCGCGGGGGGTTCGAGGCGCTGGCGCGCCTCGACGGCGCGACGCAGTTCTCGCGGCACTACCCCGACGAGTCGAACGCCGTCCTCGCGTACCACGCCGTCGGCGAACCCGCCGGCTACGGCAACGTCTCCGTCGACCGGTTCCGGCGTGACCTCGACTACCTCACCGACGCCTTCGAGGTGGTCGACCTCCCGGCCGTCCTCGAAGCCGGCGGCGAGAAGCGCGTCGCACTCACGTTCGACGACGCGTACGACGACTTCTACGAGAACGCGCTCCCGGTCCTCCGAGAGTACCGGGTGCCGGCGACGCTGTTCGTCCCCGTCGCGTTCGTCGGCGGGTGCCCCGACGGCTACGCCTACCGCTTCGCGCGGTCACCGGTGGACCACGAGGCGTTCAACGACCCGGCGGCGTTCGTAGACGAGTCGGTCCGCGACCCCGGGGTGATGTCGTGGGACCGACTGCGCGAGGTGGCCGCCGACCCCCTCGTCACCGTGGGCACGCACACGCGAACCCATCTGGACCTCGCGCGCGTGCGCGACCGGAAGACGCTGGAAGACGAAATCGTCGGCGCGCGCGACGAACTCGAGGACCGCCTCGGCGTCGCGGTAGACCGCTTCTGCTACCCGTTCGGCCGTTACTCGGAGGCGGCGGTGGACGTGGTGCGGGAGTCGCACGCGATGGCCGTCACCTCCGAGCGGGGCGTCCTCTCGGACCCCGAGGCGGCCGACGCCTACCGACTCCCGCGAGTGCGCGCCCACGAACCGACCCACCGGGTTCGCTTCGACCTCTCGGGACTTCGGTGGCGACTGACGGAACTGGTCGGCTGAGGAAGCAGTCGAAGCCGGCGCGAATCGTCGGACGGGAGACTAGACGCTCGGGAGTCGGTCGCCGAGGGCGTCGCGCGTCTCGGCCAGTCGGCAGCCGACGCGGATGACGCCGTCGAGTGCGAGGTGGACGACGTGGTCCAGCGAGGACTTCTCGTGAACCACGTGGTCGGGTGGCGAGTACGTGCTGGCGAAATCGAACAGTTCGGGTCGGCGCTCGGTGAGTCGCTTCCGGTAGCGACGGCTGACGATTCGTTTGCGGACGTAGCCGAGGAGACTCGTCGCGTAGTCGTGGTAGATGATAGCGTCGGGACAGTAGACGATCTGGTCGCGGTCGTAGCCGGCCTCGACGAGGCGGTAGGTGAGGTCGATGCCCTCGTGCCCCGCGCGGCCGCCGAGTCGCTCGTCGAACCCCGAGACCGAGCGGTGGGCGTCGCGGTCGATGGAGGTGTTGCCCTCGATGTTGAGGAGGTACGGCAGCGACCGGTCGCCGAGGTCGTACCACTGCTGGAGCCGGTTGTAGAACGACTTCGACTGCGGGAAGATGCGGCCGCGGACGGCGACCACGCCCTCGTCGTCGTGCGCTCGCCGGTGTGCCTCGACGAAGTCCGCTGCGGGGACGGCGTCGTCGTCGAGAAACAGCAGGAGGTCCGAGCGGGCGAGTTCGGCGCCGAGGTTGCGCGCGAGCGTGACGCCGCAGTTGCGGACGAGTTCGACGTACGTCGTCCCGTGGTCGAACTCGCGGAGTCGCGACTCGATGTCCCAGTCGACGCCGTTGTTCACGACGACGAAATCGAACGCCTCGTGGGTCTGTGCCCCGAGGGCGTCGAGCACCGACTCGAACGCCTCGCGGTCGGTCCGGAACGTGACGACGACGACGGATATCGTCGGCTCGACGTCCGGAGCGTCGTCGAACTCGGTCTCGATGCGCCGACGGTACTCCTCGGGCAACGCCGCGAATCGTTCACTCTCGGGTGCGGCGGTGCTCACGTCGGCACCGGCCCCCGTCGTCTGCTCGCCGTCCGGTTCGCTACGCATGTCGGTTACTCGTCGCCCGTCTCGTCCGCGTCGGCGAACGCGGACGCCTCCGGGAGGGAGGCCACGTCCTCGTTCACGCCGCGGTAGGTCGCCGACGACACCGTTCGGTCGAACGAGTCCGCGTCGGGATACTCTCGAAACGTGAGAACGCGGTCGTCCTGCGTCGTGAACACGACTTCCGTCGTCCCGTCTCGATGGCTGTACTCGTCTCCCTTCTGCGGCGTTCGGCCGCGGTCGTGTCCTGTCATGAGCACCACTCGAACCGTCTGTCGGTTCGGCGTCGGACGCGCGGCGGTCGGGTCGGACTCCCGTGAAGTAGACCGCCGCGTCGGCGACACCCGACCCGACCAGCTCGTACACGGCCCGGTCAACGCCCGGGACGGGTATGGTTATACGGGATTAAACGACGGAACGGTGGAACGGTCGTCGACATAAACAATGGAACAATCGCCGTGAATCGCACGGCGGACCGGTCGCGGGCGGACGGTCGTGCGTGTCACTGACAACCGAAACCAAGGCTGACTGACCCCGCCAGTTGCTCGCTCGAACGCGTCGCCACGTTACACGACTAATAACCAAAGTCGCGCCAATCTTCGCACAGAGCGTGATGTTCGTTCTCGGAATCGTCTGCAGCGGACTCGAAGACGAAGCGGCGCGTCGGCCGCGGGCGGGGGGCTGACAGCGTGTCGCCTCCCCTGAGCCGACGTTCCGAGCCGACGTCGCCGCGGTGGACGAGAGCGCTCCTCCTCGTCGGCTTTCTCGGCCTCGCCGTCGCCGTCCTCGCGGCGCGTTCGAAGCCGGCGACCGGCTACGAGGTGTCGATATACGCGGCGACGCCGCCGGCCTTCTGGGTGGGCGTCGTCGGGGCGGCGGCCGTCGGTGCCGTCGCGACCCTGTTCGGCCGCAACCTCGTCCGCGCCGCCGGCGTCGGTCTGGCGGGTCTCGCCACGGTGGCGTTCCTCTCGCTTCCCCTCGTCCGCGGCTACTACTACTACGGGTCGGGCGACGCGCTGACGCATCTCGGCTGGGCGAAGCGGATGCTCAATCCGGAGTTCGGGTTCTTCGACATCATCTACCCCGGGGGGCACTCGCTGGCCCTGTTCCTCTCGCAGTCGATGGGCGTCCCCGTCAGGTGGGGGATGATGTACGCGATGCTCACCGTGTCGGTGCTGGCGTTGCTGTTCGTCCCCCTCGCCGTCTGGGTGGTCACCCGCGACTCCAGAGCCGTCGTCATCGCGGCGTTCACGGCCATGCTGATGCTACCCATCAACAACATCAGCACGCACTCGCACTTCCACAGTTACACGCTGACGACGCTGTACTTCCCGTTCGTCCTCTACTTGCTGTTCAAGCACCTCACCCGGTCGGCGGAGGACACCGCGCTGCCGAGTTGGGCGTCGGCGGCCAGCCTCGTCCTGCCCGTCGCGTTGATGGCGAACGTGTTCTACCACCCGCAGGTGGCGGTGAACGTGCTCATCTTCATGGGCACCGTCCTCGCCGTCGGACTGGTGTGGCGCCGTCGCGTCCGGGTGTCGCATCCGACGGCGACCGACGGCGGGCAACGTCACCGGCTGATAGTCGGACAGGTCGTCTTTCTCGCCGTCCTGCTGGCGGTGTGGGCGACCCAGTACCAGCAGACGTTCACGCTCTTGAACAACGTCTACCTGTCCGCGCAGGCGTTCTTGACCACCGGGACGGGCGCGGGACAGGTCGCCGCCCAACGGGGCGGGTCGGCTCAGTCCATCGGCGTGAGCATCGTCGAACTGTTCGTCAAACTGTTCGCGGTTAACGCCATCTACGTCGTCATCGCGACGGCGTTCATGGCCGCGCTGGTGTTCGGCATGGTGAGCGGACGGTCCGATAGCGGCGTGGCGGTGGCCTACATCGGCTTCTCCGCGTTCACGCTCGGCCCGTTCTTCGCGGTGCAGTTCATCGGCGACGTGTCGGGCTACTTCTTCCGGCACTTCGGGTTCGCGATGGTGCTGGTCGGCATCGTCGGCGCCATCGCCCTCTATCACCTCTCGGACGCCATCGGCGACGCCCTCGACGGGCGCGAACGGGCCGTCGTCTCGGTGCTCACCGTCGCGGTGCTGTGTCTGTCGTTGGCGGCGTTCTTCCCCTCGCCGTACATGTACAACCCCTCGCCGCAGAGCCCCGAACAGCAGTTCGTCGGCTACGACACGGTCTTCGAACACCGCGCCGAGGGGGCCGCCGTGGCCGGTATCCGCGGCGGGCCGGGGCGCTTCAGCGACGCGCTGAACGCCGAGTTCGACAACCGGCTGAAGTGGACGCTGTCGGGGTCGGAGTTCAACAGCACGCAGAACGTGACGCGGTTCAGGGAGTACTCCTACTCCGAGCAGCCGTTCTACTATCTCACCGTCTCCGAGAAGGACAGGGCGCGGGAGTTGGTCGCGTACGACTCGCTCCGCTACGAGGAGGGCGACTTCGAGCGAATCGCGAACGGGACGCACCCGCGCATCTCGCACATCCAGACGAACGGCGAGTTCGACACCTACTACGTCGACCAGCGCGGCTACCCACTGGACCCGCCGGAGCAGACGGACGATTAACTCGGCGGTAAACGAACGAGGTGGCGTCGCCAGCGCGGTCAGTTTTGGGCCGTTCCGGCCCGTTTCAGTCGCCGTTCGCGTAACCACCGCATTACTATTCCGTCTAGCGACCGGGTTGCGAGTATAATGCGGGCGACAGACGTTCTGTTGGTCGGACCGGCCGGTACGACCGGAGGTATCGCGCAGTACATGCAAGAGCAGCGCCGTCGCCTCCCCCAGCGAGTCTCCGCTCGTATCTACGACGTCTCGGTGCCGATGGACGACTCCCGGTCGTTCCTCGTCGCGATGCTGACGGCGTTCGTGCAGATTCTCCGCTTCCCGTTCAGGCGGCCGCCGGACGTGGTCCACGTCCACTCCAGCCACTGGAACTCCTTCTACCAGTCCGGACTGTACGTGATCATCGCGTCGCTGGTGTGGCGCGTCCCCGTCGTCCTCCACGTCCACGGGTCGTCGTTCGACTCGTTCATGCGGACGGACTCGAAGCCCGTCCGACTCTTCCAGTCGGTCGTCTTCTCGCAGTGTGACACGGTCATCGTCCTCTCGGACTACTGGCGGGACATCGTCGGCATGCGCGCCGACGAGGAGAAGATAACCGTCCTCCCGAACGCCGTCGACCCGGGCGAGTACGACCCGCGCTACGACGCGCGGCCGGCGCATCTCGTCTTCGTCTCGAACCACCTCGAACGCAAGGGCATCGAGGAGTTCGTCGAGGCGGTGGACGAACTGATGGCGAACGACGAGGACTGCCGCGTCACCATCGCCGGGAGCGGTCCGCTGTCGCACCTGTCCGAGGAGTTGGCCGAGCGACACGAGCGAGTGACCTACGAGGGCTACGTCTCCGAGGAGCGAAAGCGGGAGTTGCTGAACGAGGGGTCGGTGTTCGTCCTGCCGACGTACGCCGAGAACCTCCCCATCGCGCTCCTGGAGGCGATGGCCGGCGGCAACGCCCTCGTCTCGACGACGGTGGGCGCGATTCCGAGCCTCATCGACGACGACAACGGCGTTCTCGTCGAACCCGGCGACGTGGAGTCGCTGGCGGCCACGCTGTCGGACCTCGTCAACGACCCCGAGCGAGTCGAGGCGATGGCGCGGGAGAGTCGGGAACGCGTCGAACGTGACTACTCGTGGGCCGTCGCCAGCGAGCGACTGGACGACCTCTACCACGAACTCACCCACTGAGGGCCGGCGAAGCGCCCGTGACCGCGCGCGCAGGGAGCGACGGACGGGACCGCGTCGTGGGACGTCTTCACGAGCCTGAAACGGGCGTGAATCGCCTCCTAAACGGGAATACGGCCCATAACTAAGCGTAAACCGGGTCGAGACGTACCCGGTGAACGATACGTACGACGAAACTCGCCGAGCGTTCGTCTTGGGCCTCGACGGAGTCCCGTGGGGACTCCTCGAACGGTTCGTGGACGACGGCGAGTTACCGAACTTCGAGCGGCTCCTGACGGAGGGGGCCTCCGGTCCCCTCCGCAGTACGACGCCGGCGAACACGCCCGTGGCGTGGCCCTCCATCGCGACCGGAACGTGGCCCGACAAGCACGGGCTGTACGAGTTCATGAAGCTCGACTCCTCCTACAAGCAGTCGCCCTACTCCAGCGCGGACGTCCGGCAACCGCCGCTGTGGGAACTCGTCTCTCCCTCCGTCGTCGCCAACGTCCCGATGACGTACCCGACGAGCGACCCCGGCGAGGACAGCGCCGTCGTCAGCGGCATGATGACGCCGGAGATAGACGGCGACGCCGTCAACCCCGACTCGTTCCGCGCGGAGTTCGAGCGTCGCTTCCCCGACTACGAGATAGACATCAAGTGGCGCGACTACGCGGGCCGCGAGCAGGAGTTCCTGCGCGACCTGGACCGGGTCCTCGACGGACGCCGGGAACTGATGGAGATGCTCATGGAGAACGAGGCGTGGCGGCTGTTCTTCTTCGTCTACGTCGCCCCCGACCGACTCCAGCACCTCATCTGGGACGAGGAGACGCTCTTGGAGCACTACGAGAAACTCGACGACGTCCTCGGCGACGTGATGGACTACTGCGAGGAACGCGGGTCGGACCTCTACGTCGTCTCCGACCACGGCTTCGCGCCCATCGAGAAGGTCATCAGCGTCAACCGCATCCTCGCCGACGAGGGCCTGTTGACCGTCAAGGACAGCGACGGGACGCGCGGCGCCCTCGCGGGCGTCGGACTGGACAAAGAGCGCGTTCAGGGCGCGCTCCACAAGGTGGGCATCACGGACGAGAAACTCGTCGAGAACCTGCCGAAGCCCGTCGTCGACTTCTTCGCCGAGCGCATCCCCGGGAGTCACGGACTGTACGACGTCGACTTCGGCCAGACCGACGCGTTCCTCCACGGACTGGGCAGCGTCTACGTCAACGACACAGAACGGTTCGAGAAGGGTACTGTCCCCCCGAAGGCCGTCGAACGGACGAAGCGAGACGTGATGCGCGTGCTCGAGGACGCGACGGACCCCGAGACGGGCGACCCCCTGCTGACCGTCCACGACAGCGACGACCGGTTCCCGAACGACCCGGAAGCGCCGGACATCGTGGTGGAAGCGAAGGAGGGATACCACGTCGAACCCAAGTTGGGGGAACATGCGGTCGAACCCGCGACGGACATCGCCGCGTACCACCGGCCCGAGGGCATCTTCTTCGCTTGGGGCGACGACGTTCGCGCCGGGTCGACAGTCGAGGACGCCGCGGTGGTGGACGTGGCTCCGACGGTCCTCCACTCGCTCGGACAGGACGTCCCGGAGACGGCGGACGGACGCGTGCTCTCGGAGATATACGACCCCGACTCCGAACCCGCCACCGCCGCGGTCCGGACGAACCAGTACGCGAAACGCGAGGCGGCCGACGCCACCGAGACGGACACCGACACGGTGGAAGACCGCCTCCGCGGACTCGGGTACATGGAGTGACCCTTCGGGTGGGGTGACCGTACGATGACAGACGACGACGGTCGGACGTTCACGCGTCGTCGACTCCTCGGCCTCCTCGGAAGCGCCGGCGTCGCCTCGGTCGCGGGGTGCGGCGGTCGGACCGAGACGCCGACGGAGACGCCAGAGATACCGGGGCCGTTCACGGAGACGCCGGGCGACCCGGACGACGGGACGCCGAAGACGCGACGCGGAGTCACGTTCGACCGCGTCGTGAACGCCGTCGACGACCTGGGGTGGGACCCGACGGGCGAGCAACCGATCGACCAGTCGCTCGAGAAGAACCTCCGCGAGGGGACGCTCATCGAGGTGCCGTCCGGCGAGTATCTGGTCCGCCGGCGGCACGACGTGGCCGACGTCTCCCGGTGGGGCATCGTCGGACTGGGCGAGACGCGGCGCGGCGTGCAGTTCACCGTCCCCGCGGGCAAGTCGTTCCGATGGATAATGGCCGACGGCGGGAGCGGCATCGTCGTCGAGAACTTCACCATGCAGCAGGGGAAGAAGTTCGACCGCTCGATGGGGATGGGCTTTCTCGTCGACGACGCCCTCCACCTGTACAACGTCGAGAAAGCCGGGTCGAACCCCCGGCAGGACTCGAAGTCGGGGTCGACGAACGGCATCGCCGTGCAGGTCAAGCAACCGGACGGCGTCGCCATCGTGGACACGTTCGTCCGGAAGGGACCGCAGGACTTCGCGCACTACCCCGGCAACTCCATCACCGTGTTCACCGGGCGCGGCCACCGCGGAACGGTGTACTACCGGAACCTCCACATCGAGAACGGGGGCGAACACGGCATCTACGCCTCCAAGGGACAGGGAGACGTCCGCGTCGAGGGCGGCCTGTTCAAGAACAACCTCGGCGACGGCGTCCGCATCTCCGGCGAGGGGTCGTGGGTGAAGGGCGCAACCGTCGTCGTCGACGCGACGGACCGCACCCCCGGCAACCGGGGGAACTGGCATCAGGCGCGCGGCATCCACCTGCAGTCCGGCGAGTACGGCTACACCGGCGGACTGGTGGAGGACTGCACGGTCATCGCGCGCGCGACGCCGCGCACGGAGGCCCTCTTGAAGATAGAGCACAGTCAGGGCGCCGCGACGGTGCGGAACTGCCGGTTCTACAACGACACGAACTACCCGACTATCTCGGTGGACAAGCCCGACACGGGGAACCAACGCCCCGCGAAGCCGTGGGAGATGACGTTCGAGAACGTCGAGATAACCGGGCGGGCGACGAACACCGTCGCGATGGCGATGGAGGGTCGGCCGCGGTCCCGCCTCTCGAACGTGACCATCGACCTGCCCGGCGTGGGCGTCGACGGCATCGTCCTCGACGACTGCGAGGGAACCGTCCTCGACGGCGTGAGCGTCCTCACGGGGGGCTATCCGCTCCGCGTGTCCAGCAACGGTACCGGCGGCGGCAAGTGTCTGGCCACCCTCAAGAACCTCCACCGACTCCAGTCGTCGATGCTCTCGGACGTGGACGCCCAGCAACTCGCGAGTTCGCTGTCCGGGACCACCTGTCTGGACGGGACGGACGCGGCCAAGCGGACTCTCGCCGTCATCGGCGTCACCGACGACAGCCTCTACGGAACGGTCCTCGACGAGTAGCGCGACCGCACCCGCGAACCGCCGTTAATCCGCTATTAATGCCATCTTAACGCTTTTTTCTGGCCCGTAGACCGCTTCTCCGGAGAGAACGACGAACACCCGAATCGCCACTCTGGCTACCTCACCACCCGAGTAAATACGACGTTAGAACGGATTATGTAAACGAAAGTGTGATATTCAGTATTTTGTGAAAGTACGCCAAAAAGTGGTATTTTTGCTAACTAAAAAGGGAGAAATAATCGATACCTTTATTGCATTAATGCATTACTAAACAGCTGTCCATGGCAGAGAACCCTGCAAACAGCCCGAACGACGCGGGCACCGACCACACCGACGACCAGACCGACGACGCCAAACTCCTCGGCCGACGCGACACCCTCAAACTGGGCGCCGCGACTGCGGCCGTCGTCGCCGGTGCCGGTGCCGCCTCCACTGCCGCCGCCGCGACCGAACGCGAAGGCGTGTCGTTCGACCGCGTCGTGAACGCCGTCTCCGACCTCGGGATGGACCCGAACGGGAACGACCGAATCGACGGCAAGTTAGAGAACGCCCTCCGCCCCGGGACGCTCATCGAGTTCCCCGCGGGCACGTACAAGATACGGAGCAAACAGGTCCTCGAGGACCGGACCGGTATCGTCGGCGTCGCCGGCGACCGATCGGAGGTTCGGTTCGTCCCCCCGCAGGGGACGGGGATGCGCTGGCTCAACTTCGGGAACGCCGCCGGCGTCGTCCTGAAGAACTTCACCCTCGACCGCCGCGACGACTACAACACGACGGTCGGGATGGGCGGCAACATCAAGCGGAACTTCGTCCTGAAGAACGTCGAGTACGACGGCTGGACCCCGACGGGGCCGCAGATGTTCGCCGCGAACGTAACCGACCCCAACGGGACGGCCGTCGTCGACGGCCTGTACCGGACGGGTCCGACGCGCTTCGAACACTACCCCGACAGTTCGCTCGACATCTGGAGCGGCCGCGGCCACGAGGGCCACATGGTCCTCCGGAACGTCGAGATTCACAACGGCTCCGAGTCGGGCATCTACACCGGGAAGGGGAACGGTACCTACCTCATCGAAGACTGTTACATGAAGAACGTGGTCCACACGGCCATCCGGGCCGCCGGTCGCGACTCCACGGTCCGCAACTGCACCATCGTGATGGACACGGAGGACTGGGACTCCCGCAACGAGAAGGTCGAGTCGCAGTTCGACGGCAAACCCATCCAACTCAACCGCGCCATCTGGGCGCAGACGAACGACAAGCGCTTCTCGGGCCCCGTCATCGAGGACTGCGACATCATCATCAAGAACACGACGTCCATCGCGATGGCCGGCATCTACATCAACTTCGACACCGGCGGCGCGAAGATTCGCAACACTCGCGTCCAGTGTGACTCCGAGCACGTCATCCCCGTCTACGGCCAGAGCCCGACCAACGAGGCGGGCGAGCCAATCGAGATGGAACTCGACGGCGTGAGCGTCACCGGGTCGGCCTGGAGCAAGGCCGCGATGTACTTCGAGGACCGCCCCAACTCGGTCATCCGCAACTGCTGCATCTCCTCGCCCAACGACAACGACGGCATCCTCCTCGACAACTGCGACGGTTCCGTCGTGGAGAACACGAACGTCGACGTCGGCGGCCGTTCCACGACGTTCCGGAACGGGCGGGTGTCCACGTCGGGCATCACGTCGGGCGATAGCTGCCCCCTCCCGTCGCTGCCGGGTTCGACGCCGAGCGACGGCACGCCCTCGACCAGCGACGGGTCCGGCGGGTCGGGCGACAGTACCGACGGGTCGAGCTACGACCTGCCGTACCGCTTCACGGTGAAGAGCACGGGCGGCGGGAAGACGGAGTTCACCGTCTCAACGAGCGGTACGATGAAGCCCGCCTCGAACGGCGAGGGCATCGTCGAGAACCGGACGGTCACCGACAGCCTCGGACCGGTCTCGGGCGTGGACAGCTACCTGTACGAGGGCTACGTCACGGACTTCTCCGTCACCGGCGGGCAGTACGCAGACTACTTCGTCGAGACGGCCGACGGCTCGAAGTCCGTCGAAGTGACGCCCGAACTCCTCTCGGGGAACACGTTCGTCGTCAAGAGCACGGGCGGGGGCGTCACGTCGTTCGACCTCAGCGTGGACGGCGAACTCGTCCGGGGGGCGAGCGGTCTGGAGGACACCGTCGACGGGCAGACGGCCTCCGGTCAGGTCGGCCCCGACGCCGGCGTCGACGCGTTCCACTACACCGGGTCGATCACCGACCTCGCGTTCGAGGGCGCCGAGTACGCCACCGTGACGGTCAACGGGACGGAGATAGACCCGACGCAGTACGAGAGCGGGACGGACGGCGGCACCGACGACGGGAGTTCCGGCGACGGCAGCACGTCGGACCCGACGACCGACCTGCCGAACTCGCTCACCGTCGTCGGGACGGGGACGAGCGCGACGTACGCGGTCACCGTCTCCGAGGACATCGCCGTCTCGCCCGACGAGACGGACGACATCTCCGGCAACGTGGCGACGAACAGCGCCGAGGGCGCGGTCACGGACGGCGAGGACATGTACGTCTACGCCGGCGAAATCACGGACTTCACGCTGAACGGCGACGCGACGGTCCTCGTCAACGGGACGGAGGTGGACCCGGCCAGTCTCGGCGGCAACGAGGAACTGCCGAACACGCTCGTCATCGACGGCACCAGTAGCGCCGCCGCGGGGACTTACACGGTGTACGTGACGGGCGACGTCGAACCCGCGCCGGACCTGACCGTCGCCGGCGACGCGAACTCGCTCGACAGCCTCGACGACAAGGTGTTCGACGGGAAAGTCGCCGGCGTCGTCAAGACGGGGAAGGACGGCTACCGCTTCTCCGGCAACATCGTCAAGATGGAGATAAACGGCGACGCGCTGGTGAACCTCGGACAGTAGGCGAGTCCGGTCTGCGATTCGTGGACACCCGCAGTCGCCCTGCCCGCGTCGGGTCGCCCGCCGCGCGAACGACGAGTGCGCCCCCGGTAGCCAGTCGGTGATGCGACTGGTTGGACGAGCATTCGGTCGCCGCACGACCGAGAGAGAACCGGACGGCGCGCCGTCAGCGCTTCACTTTTCGAACCGCCTCACGCCCGGAGCGACCGCGCCGATTCGTCTCGGCGGAGTCGCGCGTCACTCCATGTAACCGAGCGACTTGAGCCGGTTCTCCACCTCTCGCTCGTCGACCGACTCGTACTCGTCGTCGCTCGCGTCTTCGACGCGCGCGAGGACCTCTTCGAGCACGTACGTGACGTACTCCTCGGAGGTTTCGAAGTTCGTCCGCGGCAGTCGGTCGTCGACCCTGTCGAGAACGTGTGCGGGGAGTGCGACGTCGCGCGTGTCACTGTCGGAGAGGGAATCGCTCGTGTTCGTATTCATAGTGACCGATGTGAGAGCCCGTTGGCGAACGGAGCGGTTTGTTATAGACCGGCTACGGCCGGAACGGCACCCTGAGCCGGCGTGGCACGCACCGACGCCCGCGCCGCGACCGTCGCGCCGCGGTCGCGGGTACTCCCGGCATAACAAAACCCCGAAGGAGGGTAGTGCGGCGCATGACCGACAAGCGTGACGTCGTCCTCGTCACCGTCGACAGTTTCCGCTCCGACCGGTGCGGATTCCTCGGGAGCGACGCCGGCCTCACGCCGGCGATGGACCGCCTCGCCGAGGACGGACTGGTCTTCGAGAACGCCGTCGCACCCGCCGGCGCGACGAGCGGTTCCTCCTCGACGTTCTTCACCGGCCGCTACCCCATCGACCGTTCGACGGCGAGCGACCGCAAGGAGGTGATGCGGCAGAACCTGAAGGCCAGTCGGACGCTGCCGCAGCGGTTCAAGGACATGGGCTACCGGACCGCCGGGTTCACCGCGAACCCGTGGACCTCCCGCTTCTTCGGCTACGACGCCGGCTTCGACGACTTCGAGGACTTCATGGAGAACGACCTCACCAGCGACACCATCGAGAAGGGCGCGGACCGCGGCGGCGGCCTCTCGGCGCTCACGAGTCAGGTGGTGAACTGGTGGCAGGGCCAGGACATGTACATGTCGTGGGACGCCTTCTACGACCAGATAACCGACTGGCTGGACGAGGCGCGGCGGGGCGACGAGCCGTTCTTCTGCTGGATATTCCTCGTCGACGTCCACATGCCGTACCTCCCGCCGAAGGGCTACCGGTCGCAGTCCTCGGCGGCGGCGTACGCCGCCAACGCGTGGCTGTTCGGCGGCGCGAAGCAGAACACCCCGCTGTCGGGGATGCTCCACGACCGACTCCTGCGTGCGTACGACGACACCGTCCGCTTCACCGACGAGTTCGTCGACCGGATGGCGCGGGCCGTCGACGACGACACCGCCCTCTGCGTCCACGCGGACCACGGCGAGTCGTTCGGCGAACGCGACGGCCACTACGGCCACGGCCTCCTCTACGAGGAGACGGTCCGGGTCCCCCTGTTCGTCGCGAACCACCCGGAAACCCGCGTCGAACGGCCGTTCTCGCTGGCCGGCCTCCCGGACCTCCTGACGCGACTCGGCCGCGGCGAGACGATAGACGACTCCGTCGGCCACCCCGTCGTCACCAGTCGGAACAACGACGGCTGGCGCGTCGTCCACGGCGGGTCGTGGCGCTACACCCGCCGGCCCGAGGGCGAGAGCGTCGAGACGGCCGACGGCGAACCGCTGGAAGAAGAGGCGCTGTACGACATCGGACGGTCGGTGACCGACCACGAGCAGTCGGCCGAAGCGGAGCGGGGGCGGGTCATCGACGCCGCCGCCGAACTGGCCGACTCGGGGACCATCTGAACCGTCGGCCGCCCAGAGGAGGCCCGGAACAGGCCTCGAACCGCCGGTCGCGAACCGTCGGTCGTGACGGTATCCGAGCGACGCGCGGCGGTCAGACGTTCGCGTCGTTCGACGCGGTTCCGAACGCCGTCCGGCCCCGGAGTCGCTCGGCGAGTCGCTTCAGACGCTGTGCCGCCTGTACCGCGCGTTCGCCGCCCATCGCGACGGCGAGAACCGGGTACGACTCGGTCTGAGACGGGTCGTACCGGATGCTCCGCAGCAGGAACCGGACGGCGTCGCGGTAGTGGCCCGTCATCAGTGCGGCGTGCGCGAGCGACCGCGACTGGGCCGCAACGAGTGCCTTCTCGTGTCGTTTACCGTACTTCCGCGCCAGCGGGCGGTGTTTCTCCAAGAACAGCGGGTACGACACGTCGCGTTTCTGCTCGTAGTTGTCGCTTATCTGCCCGTGCGAATCGACGCGACGGACGGCCAGCGGTTCGGCGACGACCTCGAAGGCGCACTCCTCGGAGATGCGCAGGTACCACTCGCGATCCTGCCAACTCGGGAAGCGCGTGTCGAGGAGGCCCGCGGCATCGACGACGGACCGGCGGACCATCACCGAGGAGAAGGGACAGAGCGACGCGCCGCGGAACAGGTCGCGCGTCACCCACCCGCGCGTCTCGGGGACGCGGTAGTTCGTCGTCGTCCCGTCGGCGGTGACGTTCTCCTGTCCGGTGTAGACGAAGCCGACGTCGTCGCCGCCTCGTTCGAACGCGCGCACCTGCTTTTCGACCTTCTCGGGTCGCCAGTAGTCGTCGTCGTCGAGGAAGGCGACGAACTCGCCCGTCGAGGCTTCGATGCCCGTGTTCCGCGCGGCGTTCGCCCCGCGGTTCACCTCGTGACGGACGACCCGGACGCTGTCGAGGGCGCCCGTCTCGGCGGCCGCGACGATGGGTTCGATGGGGTCGGGCGAACAGTCGTCGACGACGACGAGTTCGATGGACCCGTACGTCTGGTCGGCGACGCTCTCGACGGCGGCGTCGAGGTAGTCGGGCCGTCCGTACGCGGGGACGACGACAGAGACCAGACCGGGTTCCGAGTCGTGACTCATTGTCTCTCCGGTCCGTTCGCGGGGGCCTTTGTTCACCGCTCACTAATCGCCCGAAATCGGCGACGAGCGCGTCGAAAGCGACGGACGCTCGTGAGAGAGTCACGAGCATTACCAGCGCCATAACGATAGGTCCGGGCGACGGTCTCGTAGGGTAAGAATGGAATCTCGCGTGCGTACGGGGGGTCGGCAGTGAGCCGGCTCCGCGCTCTCCTCAATCGTCTCGTCCCAACCGGTGGCACCGCAGAACGAGTCGTCAAGAGCGCCATCTGGGCGATGGGACAGAACGCCTTCGGTCGCATCCTCCAGTTGGCGATGCTCGTCGTCCTCGCGCGCCTCATCGGCCCGACGCAGATCGGGCTGGTCGGAGTCGCGCTCCTCGCGCTGAGCGGCATCCAGAAGTTCACGAACGTCGGCCTCGACGCCGCCCTCGTGCAGGACGAGGAGACGAACGTGGACGAACACCTCAACACCGTGTGGGTGCTCGAAATCGCCCGCGGGGCGCTCATCTCCGCCGTGTTGCTCCTCGCGGCCCCGCTCATCGCGCAGGTGCTCGGCGACGGCAACGTCCAGAGCACGACGACGCTGATTCAGGTCATCGCGCTCTCGCCGCTCCTCCTCGGCTTCAAGAACCCCGGGATGGTCTACTTCCAGAAGAACCTCGACTTCCACAAGCAGTTCGTCTACCGGGTCAGCGGGGACGTGGTGCAGGTGGTCGTCGCCATCGCGTGGGCGCTCGTCAGTCCGACGGCGATGGCGCTGGTCGCGGGGTACGTCGCCGCCGACCTGCTCCGTCTCGTCCTGTCGTACCTCCTGCACGAGTTCCGTCCGAACCTGAGTTTCAGCCGCGACTCGGCGGGGCAACTCATCAACTACGGCAAGTGGATAACCGGGTCGTCCATCCTCTACTTCCTCTACAGCGAGGGTGACGACGCGTTCGTCGGCGCGTTCATCGGGGCCGCGCCGCTGGCGTTCTACCAGTACGCCTACCGCTTCTCGAACGCGCCCGCGACGGAACTGACGAGCGTCATCTCCAGCGTGATGTTCCCGGCGTTCTCGAAGCTACAGGACGACGCCGAGCAGATGCGGAGCACGTTCAAGAAGACGCTCCGCGTGAACGCGTTCATCTCAGCGCCCGTCGCCTTCGGCATCGCCGTCGTCGCCCCCGACTTCGTGATAGTTGCCCTCGGCGAGCAGTGGACGGACATGATCGTCCCGATGCAGATACTCGCCCTCTACGGCTTCCTCCGCGCCCTCGGGCAGACGTTCGGCCCCATCTGGAAGGCGATGGGTCGCCCCGACCTGCTGGCGAAACTCGGCTTCCTCCGCGTCGTCCTCATGGCGGTGACGCTCTATCCCGTGGCGGTGACGCTCGGATACGGCATCACCGGCGCCGCCGCCGTCGTCACGGTCATCTACGTCTTCCCGATGATGCCCATCGACATCTACCTCATCACGAAGATGCTCGACGTGCCCCCGTTGGAGACGATACGCGAGATAGCGTTCCCCACCTCCGCGAGCGCCGTCATGGCGGCCGTCGTCTGGTACGTGGACTCGCTGATCGAACTCCCGGCCATCGCGGAGTTGGTCATCGGCATCCTCGTCGGCGCAGTCACCTACTTCGCCGTCGTGGCCGTCCTCGAACGGCAGTTCCGCTGGGGCATCGGTCGGAACGTCAAGAAAATCGTCGCCAGCGCGCGTCGCTGAACCGCGCGGCGACCCCGGCCGAGTCGGCGACAATCCCCGACTAATCCGACGCGTTTCGCGGGTGTCGTCCGTTAGTCGCTGACGAATTAATGCCTCGGAGCGACAGCCTCCAGTATCAAATGTCACGCGACATCGTCTGGATAACGCTCGAGAGCGTCCGGCAGGACCACACCTCCCTCGGCGGCCACCACCGCGACACGACGCCGTTCCTGTCGTCGCTGGCCGGCCGCACGACGGGCGCGGCGTTCGAGCGCTGCTTCTCTCACGACGTCTGGACCCGCGCGTCGAGCGCCTCCATCCTCACCGGACTCGCCTCCTCCGCCCACCGGACGTGGACGCAGGAGAATCGTCTGTCGAGCGACGTTCCGACCGTCCCCGAGGCGTTGCGAGACGCCGGCTACCGGACGGCCTGCGTCTCGCCCAACCCGCAGTTGAGCGACGCGACGGGGCTGGCCCGCGGGTTCGACCACTTCCACTACCTCGGAAAGGACACCCTCGTCGAGGAGGCGGGTATCCCGACGGTCCTCCGCTACCTGACGAAACTCAACACGCACTCGGCGGGCTACACGACCGACACCGGAAAGCACTCCGTCGGCTACGTGAGCAACGCCATCGCCAAGCGACACGTCCGCGAGGCCGCCGCGAACGACGAGGACCTGTTCCTCTACACCCACCTCGGCGACAGCCACCACCCGTACTACCCGCCGAAACCGTATCAGGACCTGTACGCCGACGACTTCGAGATGTCCGTCGAGGAGGCCCTCGACCTGGTGATGGAGATGTCCGACGACCTGCACGGCTACATCGCGCGCGGCGTGCCGTTCACCGAGGACGAGTGGAACGCGCTGCAGGCGATGTACGACGCCACCATCCGCTACGTTGACGACACGGTCCGCAGCCTCGTCGAGTACGCCGAGGAGCGACTGGACGACCCCATCGTCGTCGTCACCGCCGACCACGGCGAACTGTTCGGCGAGAAGGGGATGCTCGCGCACATGGTGGTCGCCGACGACGCCGTCTCGCACGTCCCCCTCGTCGTCTCCGGCGTCGACGGCGTCGAGAGTCACGACGGCGTCGTCCAACACGCGGACGCGATGACGGATGTGCTCGACGCCGTCGGCGTCGGCTTCGACGTCGCGGCGGGGGTCGGACTCGCCCCGGAGGCCCGCGAGTTCGCCGTCACGCAACGGAGCGGCGTTCGCTGCGCGAGCAAGCTCGACACGATTCAGGAGCGAGACCCCGCGTTCGACGCCGCGCGCTACCACGCGGGCGACCTGACGAGTCTCCGGACGCGCGACTACCGCTACCAGCGCAGCGAGTCCGGAGAGGAACTGTTCGCCCTCCCCGACGAGATGACGGACGTCGCCGGAGACCACCCGGACGTGTGCGAGACGCTGGCCGCGAAGGCCGAGTCGTGGCTCGGAACCTACGGGGTCCCGACGTCCGAGCGGGAAGAACAGGCCGAGTTCGACGAGTCGATGACCTCGCACCTCGAAGACCTCGGCTACCTCTGAACGGCGGGGTGAGGGAGGTTCGGACCCGCTAATCGACCAGCGACACCGTTCTCGTCCCGGCGTGCGGAGCAGGCGGCACCGGAACGGTCGTCGCGACGAGCGAGCGGGGGGATTCGCGAACGCACCGTGGCCGGCGGCGTCGCGACTGTCCGTTCGGGTCGCGGCCGTCGGAGAAGCGTACCGTTACTCGTCCGTACCGTGGTCGTCGGCGTCGTAGGCGGGCGCGTCCGTCTCGAAGCCCTTCTCCAGGTGTTCGTTGGCGCGTCTGTCGAGGACCGCGCCCGCGAGGAACACGAGCGCGCTGACGAGGAGTCCGGAGAGCGAGCGGAGTACCGAGGCGTCGTCCCGGCGGCGAAGCGCGCGGGAGACGCCGCGAAGTGCGGAGAGCGCACCGAACAGCATCCCGACCATCCCGAGGGCGTAGGCGGCGACGGCGGGTTGGTACGACCGGTCGGTCGAACGGCGGGCGAGTCGGCGGAGGAAGTTCCGAAAGAGCAGTCCGGAGAGCTTCGGGACGAAGTTCCGGTAGACGATGCCGCTCTCCTCGTCGCCGTACACCGCCCGGTGGGGGACGTTCACGATGCGGGCGTCGTGGAGGTTCAGCGTGGTGAGCATGTCGTTGAGGAAGCCGTACTGGTCGTACACGTCCTCGAGGGGAATCTGCTCGAGCGTCTCGACGGAGACGGCGGTGTAGCCGTTCTGCGAGTCGATGGTCTTCCAGTAGCCGCTGGAGAGGTTCGTGAGTCGCGTGAGCAGGCGGTTGCCGAACAGTCGCCACGAACTCATCTCGCCGACGTTCTCGCGGCGACTGATTCGGTCGCCCTTGGCGTAGTCGGCCCGGCCCTCGACGATAGGGTCGAGGAAGTGCGGGAGCACCTCGGGGTCCATCTGCGCGTCGCCGTTCATGACGGCGACGACGTCCATGTCGTCGTCTATCGCGCGGTAGTAGCCGGTCTTGATGCCCGCGCCGACGCCCTGATTCGTCTCGTGACGGATGCAGACGACGCGCGACCCGTCGTGCTGGCCGCCGTCGGCCGCGACCGGTTCGGGTCCCTCCTCGTTCAGTCGCCGCGCCGTCTCCTGTATCTCTCGCCACGTTCCGTCCGTCGACCCGTCGTCGACGGCGTAGATGCGGTCGGCGTACGACGGGACGCTCTCGATGGTTCGTCCGACGAACCGCTCCTCGTTGTAGGCTGGTACGACGACTGCGACTCGGTTGCCTTTGTACATGGTTCTCCGATGGCCGTCCCGTCGTGGCGTTCCGACCCCACTTGTGAGTGACCCAGTGGCACGTCGGCGCCGCCGACCCGGCCTTCGTACAGAATACTGCCCGAGATAGACTTTGTTATGCCCCTGTTGTCGTCGGACGAAGTACATTACGCACCAGAAAACCGCTGACGAAACGATGGTGGCGGCGTCGCGGCCCGCGGAGAGGGACGGCCGACTGGGCCGCGCGCGGAACGCGCGCGACTGACGCGTCGCGTGAGTAGTCCCGGTTCGATACAGTCTCCCTTCGCCGACAGTCAGTCGTCCCGACGGCCGCGGGCGTAGTCGGGGGGCGGCCGGAATCCAGCCGTATCGGCCGGTTATACAGTTCGTAACCGCGTCGACTCGATGACGTGTTCACCGTGGGTGGTGGCGCGGACGTACCCGCCCGCCGTCAGTGGCCGTCCGCCCGCGGTCCCCGAGATAGCTCAACCGTCGGTTGCAGTCTACGCCACGCCTTTCCGACGAGACGCCGAACGACGCCCATGCGCACCAGCGTCCTCCTCTGTGTCGTCGCTGTCGTCCTCCTCGCCGGTTGCGTCGGGTCCGTCGCCGACGCGCCGGCCGGGGAGACCACGGCGGCGAGTCGAACGGCGGTCCAGACGACGCCGTCGGCCACGGCGGAACCGACGGCGACGCCGTACCCGAACCGGACGGCGTCCTTCCCCGCGGGCCCGAAGTCCGAACCCGAACGGCCGGGCAAACTGACCGCCGAGACGGCCGCCGCGTTCGCGAAGACGTACGAGTACCGCTACAGTTACAACGACCTGTCCGGTCCGGGGCGGACCGTCGGGATGTCCGAACACTCCTGTCACGTCGAGTCCGCCGAGGCGGCCGGGAGCGGGTACGTCGTCGTCGTCCAGTGTTCGGCGTACGTGAACGAGGCGGCCGGCGGGAGCGACTCGACGGCGACCCAGCACTACGACTACCCGCCGTGGACGGCGCGGTACTACGTGGACGAGAACAGCCTGCTCCGCGAGGAAGTCGAGGCGGGCGGTTAGTCGAACTCCGGACACCGGTCCTCGACGAACGCCGCGACGCCCTCCTCGTGCGCGTCGGTGTCGTAGGCGAGCGTCTGCGCCTGCGCCTCGCGTTCGAGGCCGTCGCGCCACGGTCGGCCGAGGTTCGCGTGGATGGCCTCCTTCGCCAACGCGATGGTCTCGGTCGGTCGCGACGCCAGTCGCTTCACCGTTCGTTCGACCGTCGCGTCGAGTTCGGTCGCGGGCACGGCGTCGTTCACGAGGCCGAGTTCGGCCGCGCGGTCGGCCGAGACGAGGTCACCCGTGAAGGCGAGTTCCTTCGCGGCGCGGAGGCCGACGAGGCGTGGGAGCGTCACCGTCCCCCCGAGGTCGGGGACGAGTCCGACGTTGACGAACGAGGCGGCGAAGCGAGCGTCCGCGCTGGCGTGGGCGAAGTCGCAGGCGGCGACGAGCGACAACCCCGCGCCGACGGCGTCGCCGTCGACCCGGGCGACGACCGGAACGGGCGCAGTGAGGACGGACTCCGCGACGCGTCCCAGCGTTTCGCGGACGCGGTCGTACGCCTCGCGGGCCGTCTCGTCGCGGTCGGCCATCGCCTCGACGTCGCCGCCGGCGCTGAACGCGTCGCCCTCGCCCGTCAGGACGGCCGCGTCGTGCGTCTCCGCCGCGAGGCCGTCGAGGGCGTCGGCGAGTTCGGGGGCCGTCTCGGCCGTGAAGGCGTTCTTCACCCGCGGTCGGTCGAACGTGATTCGCCGGACGCCGTCGGTGTCTTCGACGCGCATGGGGGCGACTACGGCGAGGCGGTACAAAACGGTGGGCGAAGGGCGCAGTCCGCGGCGGTGGACGGTCCCTGGCGACTCACCCGAACATCGCCCCGAACAGCGACCCCTGCGCCCGGCGGAGTCGTTCGAGGAAGGCCGTCTTGCTGATGCCCAGTTCGGCGGCCACCTCGGCGGCCGTGACGTCGCGGGGCAGGTCGAAGTACCCCATCTCGACGGCGACGCGGACGCTCTCCTCCTGCGCCGGCGTGAGTTCGTGGACGCTCGCCACCGGTTCGTCGTCGTCCGCGCGGAGCGGAGAGACGCGTTCGAGACTCACGCCGACGGTTCGCCCCGCCGCCTCCATGACGCCGCGGAGGACGTCGTAGCCGACGACGGCCCCGCGCATCGTCGCACCGCCGTTCTCGTACCGCATCGACTCGACCAGAAAGCCCGCGTTCACGAGTTCGTGGACGACGCAGGGGTGTTTCGAGAGACAGCGGTAGTTGTGCCGACCGTCCGCGCGCGTGACGTGGAGGTAACGAATTCGGTCGTCGGCGTCGAGCGTCCGCGTGAGTTCGTCGCTCGGGCGCGCGGAGAACCGGAGGAGGACGTAGCCGTCCGACCGGAGTTGCGGCGGCCGGGCGTCGATTGCCGCGTCGGCGTTCGCCGTCGCCGCCGCGAGGGGGCAGTCGTCCCCCTCGACTCTGAACTCCGCGACCAGACACTCCGCTATCATGCCCGCGACGACGCACGGTAAGTACATAAAGGCAGTCTATGGACGGGCCAACGGGTAAGGACGATACCGATGAAAGATTATGATATATGGACCTCGACACCGTGAAGGAACGGGCGGGACCCAGACAGTTCTCCCCGAAAGACGACATGCCGGAGGAGTACCGGAAGGCGGCGACGCGGATGATACAGTTCCACGCCAACTCCGAGATAATGGGCGCGTACCTCGAACGCCCGTTCATCCGGAAGGCGCCGAGTCTGGAGCGAAAGCTGGCGTTCTCGGCGAAGGTGCAGGACGAACTCGGCCACGGCCAACTGCTGTACCGCGCCGCCGAGAACCTCGGCGTCAAGACGCGCGAGGAGATGCTGGACGAACTCGCCGAGGGGAAGGGGAAGTTCCTGAACTGCTTCCACTACCCGATGGAGTCGTGGGTGGAGACGCCGATGATCGGCTTCTTCGTCGACGGCGCGGCGATGCGCCGGCAGGCGACGCTGAAGTCCTCCAGTTGGGAACCCTACGCGCACGCGATGGACAAGGTGTGCTTCGAGGAGGGGTTCCACGTCAAGCACGGCGAGAGCATCCTCCGCGAACTGTCGCAGGGGACGAGGGCCCAACAGGAGCAGTTACAGGACGCCTTCGAGACGTGGTGGCCGCGCATCGTCCAGTTCTTCGGTCCGACCGACGACAAGTCGACGCACCACGACTTCGCCGCCGACGTGGGGCTGAAGCGTAACACCAACGACGAACTCCGGCAGGCGTTCTTGAACGCGTACCTCCCGAAGATCGAGAAGTACGGGCTCGAACTCCCCGAGTACCCGCGCATCGAGTACGACGAGGACGCCGGCGAGTACACGGTGAACGAGGACGACTTGGACTGGGAGGAGTTCTTCCGGATAGCGAAGAACGAGTACGATCCCGGGAAGGAACAGATAGACTCCCGCAAGCGCGCCCAAGAGGCGGTGGCGTGGGTGCGCGAGTCGATGGACGAGTACGAGGCGAACGACGGCGGCGTCACGCCCGCCGCGGCGGACTGAGACCATGATCTGGGAAGTGTTCAGACAGGACAAGAAGGGCGACTACCACGAACACTGCGGGAACGTCCACGCGCCGGACCGGGAGATGGCGCTCACGTTCGCGCAGGTACAGCACGCGCGGCGCAAGCCGACGAACAGCATCTGGGTCGTCCCGAAGGACGAAATCGGCGAACTCGACGCCGAGAACGCGGCGTTCGGCGGGACGACGGACAAGTCCTACCGGTGGGCGATGACGTTCAACGTCGAGACGGTGGCCGAGGAGGTGGCCGACTCCGAACGCGAACAGGTCGAGGCCGAGAAGGGCCGGGGTGAGAACTGATGTCGTCGGTCGAATCGCTGGCGGGACCGGCCGACCTCTCGGACCGCGAACGCGAGGCCGTCGAACTCCTCCTCCGCCGACTCGCGGACGACGAGTTCGTCCTCGCGGACCGCTACACCGAGTGGCAGGTGCGCGCGCCGACCATCGAGTCCGACATCGCCATCGCCAACATCGCGCAGGACGAACTCGGCCACGCGCGCCTGTGGTACGACCTCTTGGAGGACTTCGGCTACACCGAACCCGACCTGCTGTGGGAACGCGACCCGGCGACGTTCAGACACTCGACGCTGGTGGAACTCCCGTTCTCGGAGGGCGACTGGGCCGACTGCGTCGTCCGGTCGTACCTCTACGACGAGGCCGAGTCGCTCCGCCTGAACGCCCTCGCCGACTCGTCGTACCCGCGTATCCGCGACCGGGTGGAGAAGGTCCTCGGCGAGGAGGACTACCACCGCGAACACGCGACGAACTGGCTCCGCCGTCTCGTCGCCTCCGAGGAGGGACGGCGGCGCGTGCAGGAGGCGACGGACCGCCTCTTCCCGTACGCGTTGACCCTGTTCGAACCGGCCGCCGACGCCGCGGAGGCGGAGGCGGCCATCGACGAACTCGGCGTCCGCACGCGAACGCTGGCCGACCTGCGCGCCGAGTGGATAGAGCGAGTGACGGAGACGATGACCGACGTGGGCGTCGACCTGCGCGCACCCGAGTTGGACGCGGACGGCCGCCTCGACGCCGACGTCCTGCCGGACCACGTCGGCCGCGACGGCGACCACACCGACCACTGGCGGGTCCTCTACGACGACTTCACCGAGGCGTACCGCGAGATGGGACTGCACGAGGCGACCCGGTTCATGAAGGACCCCGACGATGTCTAGCGAGTTCACCGACGACGCCGACCCGACGTACTGCACGCACACCGACTACGTGGAGGGTCGCGCCGTCGAGGAGTTCCCCGCGACGGGCGAGGGAACCGAGGGACTCGAACGCGCCGTCTGGGACGCCCTCTACTCGGTCGAGGACCCGGAGATGCCCATCAGCATCGTGGACCTCGGACTCGTCTACGCCGTCGGCGTCGACGCCGCGACGGGCGAGGCGCGCATCGACATGACGCTGACGTACACCGGGTGTCCCGCGCGCGACATGCTCCAAGACGACATCCGCGCGGCCGTCGGCGCCGTCGAGGGAGTCGAGACGGTGACGCTCAACCTCGTCTGGAGTCCCGCGTGGTCCGTCGAGATGGTGACCGAGCAGGGGAAACGGGACCTCCGCGAGTTCGGACTGAGCATCTGACCATGCGCGATTTGGACCCCAGCGTCGACACCAGCGGCAAGGACGAGACGGCCGAGTGCCCGTACTGCGGCGGCACGAACACCGAGCGCGAACACCCGAAGGGCCCCGGCCTCTGCCGGTCGATGCACTACTGCCACGACTGTCAGGAACCGTTCGAGAAGTTCGGCTGAGTTCTCCGTCGAACGGCCCCCCACTCTCGTTCTCGAAGGTCACCCCGTCTTGTAGACGCCGCGCGCACTCGCCACGTGGGTGTCGTCGTCGGCCGCGTACACCTCCACGTCCACCGTCCCCACGTCGCCGCCGAGACGGACCACGTCCGCCTCCGCGAACAGGTCGCCCGTCCCGGCCTCCAAGTAGTCGATGCGCAGGTCTATCGTCGGCACCGGCTGGTCCACCTCGCTCACGAGGGCCGCACCCCCCACGGTGTCTGCGAGGGTGAACGTGACGCCGCCGTGCGCCATCACCCGGTCGGCGTTCCACGACAACTCCTCGCGCATCTCGATTCGACCCTCGGCGTGCCCGTCGGCCGCCTCGGTGACCTCCACGCCGAGCAACCGTGCGAACGGCATCGACTCGAAGAACTCCTCTACGTCCATCGTCTCCCGTCTCGCCGCGGAGCCTCTTCGTCGTTTCGTCGGTCCGGCCGCACACCGCGGCGGACACGCGCCGCGCGCCTCGCCCATCCGCTCCCGTCCGCTCTCGCCTGCGCTCGCCCGTTTCCGCCCGCGCCCGCCTGCGCTCGTCTACTTCCACCTGCGCCCGCCTCAACGCAGGTGCGGCGCGACGTCGCGGCCGAGTCGCTCGACGCACTCGACCATCCGGTCGGTGCCGATGCCGGGGTAGTACGTCCGCAGGACGACGTGGATGTCGTCGCCGAGAGCGTCGCGGTACCGCTCCAGTTCCCCGACCACCGTCTCGGGCGACCCGAAGATGGCCTGTTCGCGGAGTTCCGCGACGCGTTCGTCGGAGAGCGAGTCGACGGACTCGCCGGAGAACAGTTCGGCGTAGCGACGCTGGAGGTAGAGGTAGCCGTCCGCCATCGCGTCCCACGCCTCCTCGGCGGAGTCGGCGACGAAGCCGTGCTGGAGCACGTATATCCCGAAGTCGCCGTCGAGTCCCTCCGCCTCGCGGACGCTCCGAACGTCCTCGACGCGCTTTCTCACCCCCTCGACGGAGAGTGCCGACGGCGCGCACCACGCGTCGGCGGTCCGCGCCGCGCGCCGGACGGCCGGTTTCGCGGACCCGCCGAGCATGACGGGCACGTCGTGGGCGGGCTTGGGCGTCACGTTCACCTCGGGAGAGACGTCGTGAAAGTCGGCGCCGTACTCGAGTGGCCCCGGCGACCACGCCGCCCGACAGACGTTCACGGCGTCCGTGAGTCGGTCGACCCGTTCCTCGCGGGGGACGCCGAACGCGTCGAACTCGTCGGGGTTCGACCCGATGGCGAGGCCGAGCGTCGTCCGCCCGCCCGAGATGTTGTCCACCGTCGCGACGTCCTCGGCGAGTCGCACCGCGTCGTACAGCGGTGCGAGCGCGATGCACGTCCCGAGTTCCACGTCCTCGGTGACGGCCGCGAGCGCGCCGAGGGCGGGCATCGTCCCCGACAGGTAGTCGTCCTCGGTGAAGTGGTGTTCTGACACCCACGCGCTGTCGAGTCCCGCGTCGTCGATGGCGCGCCCGAGCGTCAGCATCTCGTCGTACACCTCGCTCGACGAACGGCCGTCGTCGGGCCGTCGCTGACAGGTGAACAGTCCCGTTCCGAGCTTCATTCCGCGTCACGTCGCTTGACGAGGAACTTCATGTCGCCCTCGAGGACGACGGTGCCGTCCTGTTTCGTCATCTCCACGTCGAGGACGACGAGTCCGGCGTCGTCCCGACTGCTCAGGTCCTTCCGCTCGGAGACGGTCATCGTCTGCGAGAGGGTGTCGCCGACGAACACCGGGTTCGGCAGGTCCATGTAGTTCATCCCGAGGAAGGCGATGGCCGTCCGTTCGACGATGCCGCACCGGTAGACGAACCCCGTCGACTGCACGAACGTCATCGGCCCGTGGGCGATGCGCTGGCCGAACTGGGTGTCCTCGGCGTACTCGGCGTTCGTGTGGAGTTCCGTCCAGTCGCCCGACAGCGCCGAGTGCATCACGAAGTCCGCCTCCGTCACGGTCCGGCCGACGCTCTCGAACTCCTTTCCCTCCTCGAAGTCCTCGAAGTAGTGCGGTTCGTAGCTGTAAGCCATGCCGGCCCGTCGCCGTCCGTCGGTAAAATACTTTACATACCAATCGTTGCTGATAGACCGCGGTCGCTCGGCGGACGGCGAGGGGGGAAGGTGGTGGAGCGCGCGAACTGTCACGTCGGGGCGGTGTAGACGCCCGGAACGGCTCTGCGGGGGGCGACGCTAGCGCCGCGGGGCGGCGCGGGGCGGGGCGGACCGCGGGTGGGTGAGCGGAGGGGTGAGGAGGGGGTGTGGGGGAGGAGCGGGGAGGAGAGAGGGAGCGCGCCGACACGCGGCGCACGCCGCGCGACGGCGGTCCGTCCCGCACCTACCCGCGGTGGTCGTAGACCCGTTGGACCTTCCCCACCTCGGTCCGAGCGATTTCGCCCGGTCGGACCAGCGAGAGGTCGTCCGGCGTGAACGACAGCACGTTCGACAGGCGGTCCAGAATCCGCTCTCGGACGCCGGAGACCGGTCCGTCGAAGTCGTCAGCCAGTTCGACGGTGAGTTCCAGCGTGTCGAGGTTGTCCTCGCGTCGCAGGTCGATGCGGTAGTACGGCGCCACCGCCTCGAACTCCAGCACGACCGACTCTATCTCGCTCGGGTAGACGTTGACGCCGCGGACGATGAGCAAGTCGTCGGTGCGGCCGGTGACGTTGTCCATGCGGACGGCCGTCCGACCGCAGTCGCAGGTGT
Source organism: Halogeometricum rufum (assembly GCF_900112175.1). Lineage (NCBI taxonomy): Archaea > Methanobacteriati > Methanobacteriota > Halobacteria > Halobacteriales > Haloferacaceae > Halogeometricum > Halogeometricum rufum. The sequence continues at coordinate 158,184 of NZ_FOYT01000006.1, forward strand.
CGTAGTTCAGCGTCGTCAGGTCGCCCGTGCGGTAGCGCAGGACGGGGAGCGCCTCCTTCGAGAGCGTCGTCAGGACGAGTTCGCCCTCCTCTCCCTCTGCGACTGGGTCGCCCGACGCCGGGTCGACGACCTCCGGGTAGAAGCGGTCCTCCCAGACGTGCAGGCCGTCCTGTTCGAGACACTCGATGGAGACGCCGGGGCCGACGATTTCGGAGAGTCCGTACAGGTCGACGCCCGTGACGCCGAGTCGGTCCTCTATCTCCTCGCGCATCGGTTCCGTGCAGGGTTCGGCCCCGAAGATGACGAGGCGGAGGGGGAGTTCGCGCACGTCCACGCCCATCTCGTCGGCCGTCTCCGCGACGTAGAGCGCGTACGACGGCGTGCAGGCGAGGGCGTCGGATTCGAGGTCCGCGAGCAGTTCCACCTGTCGCTGCGTCTGCCCGCCCCCGATGGGGATGACCGTCGCACCGATGGCCTCGATGCCCTGCTGGAGGCCGAGACCGCCGGTGAACAGGCCGTAGCCGTAGGCGTTCTGCACCACGTCGTCCGACTCCAGACCGGCGGCGACGAGACACCGCGCCATCGCGTCGTCCCACACGTCCAGGTCCGACTGCGTGTAGCCGACTATCTTCGGCTTCCCCGTCGTCCCCGAGGAGGCGTGGACGCGGACCACGTCGTCCATCTCGACGGCGAACATCCCCGTCGGGTAGGTGTCGCGGAAGTCCTCCTTCGTCGTGAACGGGAGGGCCGACACGTCGTCGACGCTCGTCACGTCGTCGGGCGACAGCCCCATCTCATCGAATCGCTCCCGGTAGAACGGCACGTTCTCGTACGCGGTGCGGACCGTCTCCCGCAGTCGCTCGGACTGCACTCGGCGGAGTTCCTCCCGAGGGGCGGTCTCTACGCTCCGGTGTGGCATGTTCGAACCCGACGATTGATGATGATAAAAACGTGCGGGTCGCCGTCCCGCGTCGAGTGAGGTAAACGATTATGAGGGTTCCGCGACGCGGTTCGAGCATGCACGTAGCCGTACTCGGAGCCGGGACGATGGGGCACGGAATCGCGCAGGTGTCCGCGATGGCCGGACACGACGTGGTGATGCGAGACGTGGCGGACGAGTACGTTCGAGACGGTATCGACGCCGTCGAGGAGAACCTCCGCGGCGGCGTCGAACGCGACAAGGTGACCGAGGCGGAGATGACGGCGACGCTGGACCGCATCACGGGGACCACCTCGCTGGCGGACGCGGTCGCGGACGCCGACCTCGTGATAGAGGCGGTGCCCGAGGAGATGGACCTCAAGCGCGAGACGATGCGCGAGGTGGAGGGGTTCGCCGACGCGGACGCCGTCCTCGCGACGAACACGTCGTCGCTGTCCGTGACGGAGATTCTGAGCGCCCTCGACCGACCGGGGCGCGGCGTCGGCCTGCACTTCTTCAACCCCGTCCACATCATGGCGCTGGTGGAAGTCGTCGCCGCCGAACAGACGGCGGCGGCGACGCTCGACTTCGCCCACGAGTTCGTCGAAGACGTGGGGAAGACGGCGGTGGAGGTGCGGGACTCGCCCGGATTCGCCTCCTCGCGCCTCGGTGTCGCACTCGGTTGCGAGGCGATGCGGATGGTTCAGGAGGGCGTCGCGTCGGCCGAAGACGTCGACGCGGCGATGGAGTTGGGGTACAACCACCCGATGGGACCGATAGAACTCGGCGACGTGGTCGGACTCGACGTCCGTCTGGACATCCTCGAGTACCTCCGGGAGGAACTCGGGGAGCGCTTCCGGCCGCCGCAGATTCTCAAGCGGAAGGTGCGCGCCGGGAAACTCGGCCGGAAGACGGGCGAGGGGTTCTACCTGTGGGAGGGCGACGAGAAGGTGGGCGTCAGCGACGAGGGCGGAGAGCGATGAGCGACGACCCGGACGGCGGCGCGGGAGGCGGTGAGTCGGGCGACGGCGCGGGAGACGGACCGACGCGCGGCGGACCGGCGGCCGAGGGACCCGAGGACGTGGAATCGGTCGCCGCCGACTGCGAGACGGTGGACGTGGCGGTGGACGACCGAGTCGAGGGCGTCACGACGGTGACGATGAACCGCCCCGACGCGCGGAACGCCCTGAACGCGCAGTTGCGCGCGGAGTTGAAGCGCGTCCTCGACGCCGTCGAGGACAGCGACGCCCGCGTCGTCGTCCTCACGGGGGCCGCGGAGGCGAAGGCGTTCGTCGCCGGGGCGGACGTGACGGAACTGCGCGAACGCGACATGCTGGCCCAACGCGCGGCGAGCGAACGGCCGCGCGTCTACGAGTACGTCGCCGACCTGCGACAACCAGTCGTCGCCCGCCTCAACGGGCACGCCCTCGGCGGCGGGTGCGAACTCGCGCAGGCCTGCGACGTGCGCATCGCCCACGAACGGGCGAAACTGGGGCAACCCGAAATCAACTTGGGGCTCATGCCCGGCGGCGGCGGCACGCAGCGACTCGTCCGCCTCGTCGGCGAGGGGCAGGCGATGCGTCTCGTCCTCTCCGGCGAACTCGTCTCGGCCGAGGAGGCGCGGGACATCGGACTCGTGGACGAGGTACACGACGAGGAGACGTTCGACGACCGGGTGTACGAACTCGCGGGGTCGATGGCCGAGAAGAGCGGCGTCGCCCTCGGACACGCGAAGCAGGCCGTCAAAGCCGCCTCGCGGATGGACCTCGACCGCGGAATCGAGTACGAGGCGGAACTGTTCGCCCAACTGTTCGCCGTCGGCGACAAGGACGAGGGCATCGACGCGTTCCTCGAGGGCCGCGACCCGGAGTGGCCGTCGCGGTGACGGCGGCGGCCCGTCCCGGACGTCCGGTGCATCGGGTCTGCGTATAAACCCCCGACATGGACTGGTGAAGCTATATCTCGTGTCCGGGCGAACCTTACCCCCCGATTGACCGTTTTCCTTACACCACTACCCGTGTAACATCGCGCGGCGAGTCGTCACGGACCCGTCCGCCGCGTTCCTCGGCGGCGACAGAGCAAAGTACCGGCCGGCGGGATGGAAACCTAATGAACGTACAGGATAGTTCTCTCAGAGCGTCCGAGCGCGCGGCCCCGGCGTCATGAACACGAGCGAACGACTCGTCGAGACACTGGAGAACCTCGGCGTCGAACGCGTCTTCGGCTACCCCGGCGGCCGGGTCATCGAACTGTTCGACCGCCTGCCGGAGTCGTCGGTGGACCTGGTCCGCCCGCGCGACGAACGCGAGGCGAGCGTCATGGCCGAGATGCACGGCCGCCTCACGGGCGACCCCGGCGTCCTCGTCGGGCAGGGGCCGTGGATAGGCAGCCTCGGTGTCATCGGCCAGATGGAAGCGCGACTCGGGTCGTCACCGATGGTCGTCGTCACCGAAGCCTCCGAGCGGGGCGACTACTCCACCGTCGCGCCGTACCAGCAGTCCCGCGGCGACTACGGCGGCGTCGAACTGCCGAAGATTCTCGACGCGGTGACGAAGGAACACTGGTGTCCGCGCACGCCGCCGGAGACGGTTCGGAGCCTCCAGTTGGCGTTCAAGCACGCCGTCGCCGGACGACCCGGGCCGACGGCCGTCGTCCTCGACGGGAACGCCGTGACCGAGGAGATGCCGGACGACCCGATTCCGCCCGTCTGGGACGACGCGGCGCAGACGCGGACGTGGTCGGCGGCGCCGACGCCGCGGGACGTTGCCGCCGCCGTCGAAGCCCTAGAGTCCGCCGACCGACCCGTCGTCGTCGCGGGCAACGGCGTCCACGCCGCGGGCGCGTACGACGAACTCCGGACCGTCGCGGAGCGATACGACGCTATCGTCGTCACCTCCTACCTCGGCAAGTCGACGTTCCCCGAGACGCACCGACTGGCGGGCGGCGTCGTCGGGTCGTTCGGCCACGAGGGGGCGAACCGGGTCGTCAGCGAGGCGGACGCGCTCCTCGTCGTCGGCTGTCGGCTGAATCCGATGGACACGAACTGGGGCGCGCCGGACTTCGTCCGACCCGCGGAGCAGACGATTGTCCACGCCGACGTGGACGCGCGCAACGCCGGGTGGGTGTACCCCGCTGACGTGGGCCTGATAGGCGACGCGGCGGAGTCGCTCCGCGAACTCGCCGAGGCCGGCGCGGCGTCGAACGACTGGGCCGAGTCGCGGGCGGCGACGGCGCGGGAGTCGTTCGACGCGCCCGAGTGCGAGTCGGCGGCGACGCCGATGCTCCCGCAACGCGCCGTCAAGGAGATAGAACGCGTGGTGGACGCGGACACCGTCGTGACGGCGGACTCCGGCAACAACCGCTTCTGGCTCCTGAACTACCTGCAGACGCCCGCCGTCCGGACGTACTTCGGAAGCGGCGGCGTCGGCGGGATGGGCTGGGCGAACCCCGCGGCGGTGTCGGCGGCGCTGGCGACGGAGAAGGACGTGCTGGCCGTCGCCGGCGACGGCGGGTTCGCGATGACGATGACGAGCGTGGAGACGGCGGTAGAGCAGGGCGTCGCACCGACGTTCGTCGTCCTCAACGACACCAGCCTCGGGATGGTGCGGCAGATGCAACGCGGGCCGGACGACATCGCGGGCGTCGAGTTCCACGACACCGACTTCGCCCGCGTCGCCGAGGCGTTCGGCGCGGAAGGCGTCCGCGTCGAGTCGCCGGACGAACTGGGCGACGCCCTCCGCGACGGGAAGGCGAGTGCGACGCCGACGGTGGTGGACGCGCGAATCGACCGGGACGAGGACATGGCCGAGACGCTCCAGTCGTCGTTCTACGCGTCTGTCGGCGGTCTGCACGAGTAGGCGGACACGGCTTGTCGGCCGCCGGCCCGCTACCGTCCCGCCGGGAAACAGTTTTGTGTGCCCGCCGCGCGACTCCCCAGTATGTCTTCATCGACCGTGATAGTTACCGGCGGAACGGGGTTCATCGGGTCGTACGTCGCCCGCGAGTTGGTGGACCACGGTCACGACGTGGTCGCGTACGACCTCTCGGCGGACGCGCGAATCCTCGAGAAACTCGGCGTCGCCGACGACGTGACCGTCCGGCGGGGCGACGTGACCGACGCGCCGGACGTCATTCGCGCGATTCGAGAGACGGGCGCGACGCGCGTCGTCCACCTCGCGGCCCTCCTGACGAACTCCGCGCGGGAGAACCCCCGGGCGGCCCTCCGGGTGAACGTCGAGGGGACGAACAACGTGTTCGAGGCGGCGCGGTCGCTGTCGGACCAGGTCGAACGCGTCGCGTGGGCGTCCTCGGCGGCGGTGTACGCGCCGCCGGCGAACTACGGCGACGAGTTCGTCACCGAGTCGGACCTCGTCTACCCCGACACCCTGTACGGCGCGACGAAGGAGTACAACGAGCATCAGGCGCGGGTGTATCACGAGGACTTCGACGTCTCGCACGTCGGCCTCCGCCCCACCGTCGCCTACGGCCCGTACCGCGAGACGGGCGGGTCGGCGTTCCTCGCGAACATCGTCGAGAAACCCGCCCTCGGCGAACCGTTCAGCGTCGAGTACGGGGACCAGGTCATCGACTGGCAACACGTCCGCGACGTGGCGACGGCGTTCCGACTGGCGGCGTTCGCGCCCGAGGCCGACCTCACGCAACGCGTCTACAACGTCCGCGGCGAACTCGCCACGGTTCGGGAGGCCGTCGAGACGGTGCGGGAGTTACTGCCGGACGCCGACCTCACCGTCTCCGACGAGGGGGAACTGCCGTGGACGCAGCGACTCGACACGTCGAAGGCGCGAACGGACCTCGGCTACCGACCCGACTACGGCCTGGAGGCGGGGTTCCGCGACTACGTGAACGTCCTGCGCGAGGCGCACGGACTCGACCCGGTCTGACCTTCCACGCGCCGGCGACGCGCGTGACGCCGGGTCCGCGCGAACGGCACCGGCGCGTCCGCGGCGCGTCAGTCGACGACGACGCCGTCGTCCTTCACGTTCGGCGCGCCGACGACGAACACCTCGCCGTCGTCGAGACAGCGGAGTTGTCGCTCCTCCTCGGGCGAGACGACCACCACGTCGCCCGCCTCGAGCGTCATCGTCTCGTCGGCGAACGCCATCTCGAACCGGCCCGAGAGGACGTGGTACAGTTCCTCCTGTTCCTCCTGCCGGTGGTTCGGCCCGTAACCGCCCTCCTCGAACGTCCACACCGTCGGGCGCATCTTCTCGGGGCGGAGTTCGTAGCCGACGGCGCGAACGTCCGCCTCGGCGTGGTCCACGTCCTGAATCTCCAACTCGTCGAGGTTGACACGCTTTCGCATCGACGCGTCCTACACGGGCCGGAGAGAAAGCGTTGGGGGGTCGTCGGCGTCGGGAGACGGCGGCCGAATCAACTGGTCTGGGAGTACTCCTCGACCCACTCGTCGAGGCTGATGCCCATCGTCGCCTGCGTGATGGCGTTCGAGGACGCCGAGTTCGCGCTCTTGACGAGTTCGGCCTCCAGCGTTCGCGTCGGAACCTCGCCGAGGAAGTGTGGAATTGCGCGCTGAACGGCCAGCGGACAGCCGACTTCGTGCGCGAGGGCGTACCCCGACAGCGAGTGGGGTATCTCCTCGCTCGCGTACGTGGGGTCGGGGTCCGAGCGGCAGTCGTCGTCCACGAAATCCACGTACTCGTAGCACTTGCCCACGTCGTGCAGGAGGCAGGCGGCCCGCACCACGTCGAAGTCGGGGTCCGCGCCGTGGAAGTCGCGTTGCTCCTCTGCCGACGCGACGGCGATTCGGGTGACGCCGCGCACGTGTTCGACGTTCGATACCTCGTGGATGTTCCACGCGTACGGCACGTCGCGGACGTCGTGCCACCCCCCGCGTTCGAGGCCGAGACACCACGCCTCGGTCACCTGCACGCGGAGTTCGTCGTCCTCGATGTCGGCGAGTTCGGGAAACGCCGCTTCGACCTGACCGCGGTACGACCAGTGTCCCGCCGCGTCGTCCCCGCCGCCCGCGTCAGTGTCGCCTCCGCCGTCGGCGTCGGTGTCGGACGCGTCGGGTCCGTCTGCGTCGGTCATCCGTTCACCGCCCCGTCTCGTCCTTCTGGACCGTCTCGCGGCCGACGAACCGCGGCCGGTCCTCCAGAGAGAGGAAGTTCTCGACGTCGTCCCGCGCCGCCGCGGCCTTCGGGTGGTCGGGGTCGTAGTCGCGGGAGGACTCGTGGCCGAGGGCGGCGCGGAGGGCGTCCAGACTCTCGAAGTAGAGTTCGGCGACGCCGTCGAACTCCGCGTTCTCGGGGTCCGTCGGGACGACGCGGGTGTAGCGGACGACGCCCGGAATCTCCCGCGCGAGGGGGACGTGCTCGTTCGCCCAGTGGTCGAGGAACGCGTCGTGTGACATGCCGGCTTTCCTGACGAGGAACGCCGAGTGCTTGTACAGGCCCGTCGTGTCGCCGCCCGTCCCGTCCTTCTCGACGAACTCCTCGCCGATGAGGCGCGGCCGACTGTCGACGGCGAGGAACTCGTCGACGTCCTCTCTCGCCGCTTTCGCCGTCCCCTTCGCGGGGTCGTAGTCTCGCGACCCCGGACTCCCGAGGGCGGCGTGCAGGGCGTCCAACTCCTCGAAGTAGAGTTCCGCGACGCCGTCGAACTCGCTCGCCTCCGGGTCGACGGGGAGGACCGTCTGGTAGCGGACGACCCCCTCGATGTCGCGCGCGATGGGAGTGTGGTTCTCCTGCCAGTACTCCACGAACTCGTCGTGCGTCATCCCGTCCCGACGGACGAGTAGCGCGACGTGCTTGTACATGTCCGTCCGGCCGTTCTCGGTTTGGGAGCATAAATCGTGAGGAAACTTGATGTGGGCGTCGGCTGTCGGTACGGGCATGCCGTTTCACGACCGGGAGTTCATGAGTGGCACCCGCGGCACCATGGCCGTCGACTGGGAGGAGCGAATCGACGTGGCGCGGATGCGCGAGGAGCGAAAGGAGCGCGCGCTCGAACGGATGCGGGACGCCGGCCTCGGGAGCATGCTCCTCGTCTCGGACCCGAACATCCGCTACGTCACCGGACTGGCGATGACCGGCGGGTCCGGCGCGGACCACTACTCGCTCCTTCTGGAGGACGGGGCCGTCGTCCACTGGGACACCGCCGACCACGCGAGCAACCAGCGGTACAACTGCCCGTGGCTGAACGATATTCGCTACGCCTGTCCCGGACTGGGGAACGTCCCGCGCGCGTCCGGTCGCGACTCGGCGCGGTCGTTCCTCCTCCGGAAGATGGCCGAGACGGTCGTCGACGCCCTCGACGAGTACGACCTCCGGAGCGAACCGATGGGCATCGACGTCGACCACGGCGGCCTGCACGCGGCGTTCGAGTCGCAGGGCGTCGACCTCCGACCCGACGACTGCGCGGCCGTCATGGCGGACGCGCGGAAGACGAAGACCGAGGACGAAATCGAGTGTCTCCGGCAGGTCGCGGCGGTCTGCGAGGCGGGCTTTCAGGCCATCGCCGAGGGCGCGAAACCGGGGCGGCGCGAGTCGGAGGTGTGGGGCGACGCGGTCCGCGAACTGTGGCGCCACGGCGCGACGGTGCACGGGGGGTACCTCACCTCCGGGCCGAACACGTGGCCGAAGCACCAGGCGAACACGACGGACCGACTGATTCGCCCCGGCGACCTCGTGTACGCCGACTTCTACAATATCGGCTACCTCGGCTACCGCTCCTGCTACTACCGGACGTTCTCCGTGGGCGAACCGACGGACGCGCAGACGGAGGCGTACGAGACGGCCCGCGACAACCTGTACGACGTGTTGGAGGAGATAGAGCCGGGGAAGACGACCGCCGAGGTGGCGGCGGCGTTCCCGGACATGGAGGGCGAACACGCCGACTGGTACGGGGCCGACGAACACTGGCAGTTGACGACGAACCACTGGGCGCACGGACTGGGCCTCCAACTGTACGAGGTGCCGCTGATATGGCGCGGTATCTCGCCGGACCACCCCGTCGAGATAGAAGAAGGGATGACGATGGCCGTCGAGACGCAGGAACCCGCGGAGCGACAGGGCGTGCGCGTCGAGGAGATGGTCGTCGTCCGCGAGGACGGCGTCGAACTGCTGAGTCAGTGGCCCGTCGAGGAGATGACGGTCGTCGACCACTGAGTCGCGGTGCGGGTCGTTCGCTCGCCCGTCGGCCCCGAGAGTTAACCCGGCGACGGGCGTGGGTCCGACAGAGATGCAGAGCGTCAACCCGTACACGGAGTCAGTCCGCGCCGAGTACGACGAACACGACGACGAAGCGGTCGAAGCGGCGTTGTCGCGGGCGATAGACGCCTTCGGGGAGTGGCGGGAGCGGTCGCTGACCGACCGGCGCGAACTCCTCGCCGACGCGGGCGAAGTCCTCCGCGACCGAGACGAGGAGTTCGCCGAGTTGATGACCGAGGAGATGGGCAAGCCCATCTCGCAGGCGCGGTCGGAGGTGGAGAAGTGCGCGTGGGTCTGCGACTACTACGCCGAACACGCGGCCGAACACCTCCAAGAGAAGACCGTGAACGGACCGAAAGACGCCGAGACGTACGTCCGGTACGACCCCCTCGGCCCCATCCTCGCGGTCATGCCGTGGAACTTCCCCCTCTGGCAGGTGTTCCGCTTCGCCGCTCCGCACCTCACGTCCGGCAACGTGGGCCTGTTGAAGCACGCCTCGAACGTGCCGGGGTGCGCGAAGGTCATCGAAGAGGTGTTCAGCGAGGCCGGGTATCCGGAGGGCGTCTTCCAGTCGCTCCTCGTCGACTCCGACCAGGTGGAGGACGTCGTCGCGGACGAACGCGTGCGGGCCGTCACGCTGACCGGAAGCGGTCCCGCGGGCCGGGCCGTCGCCGAGCAGGCGGGTCGGAACCTGAAGAAGAGCGTCCTCGAACTCGGCGGCAGCGACCCGTTCGTCGTCCTCGACGACGCCCCCATCGACGAGGCGGCGGAGACGGGGGCACGGGCGCGCACCATCAACTCCGGGCAGTCCTGCATCGCCGCCAAGCGGTTCATCGTCCACGACGACGTGTACGACGAGTTCGTCGAGAAGTTCGTCGCCGAGATGGAGGCGTTGCAGGTGGGCGACCCCAAGGACGACGACACCGACGTGGGCCCGCAGGCGCGCGAGGACCTGCTATCCGACCTGCAGGAACAGGTCGAGGAGACGGTGGAGATGGGCGCGACGGTGGAGACGGGCGGCGAACCCCTCGACAGGGAGGGGTACTTCTACCCGCCGACGGTGCTGACCGACGTGCCGCGCGACTCGCCAGGCGCCCGCGAGGAACTGTTCGGCCCCGCCGCCTCGGTGTTCCGCGTCGAGAGCGAAGAGGCGGCCGTCGAACTGGCGAACGACTCGCAGTACGGACTCGGGGGGAGCGTGTGGACGACGGACCTCGAACGCGGGAAGGAGGTGGCCGGGCGAATCGACTCCGGCGCGGTGTTCGTCAACGAACTCACGAAGTCCGACCCGCGACTGCCGTTCGGCGGGGTCAAAGAGTCCGGCTACGGCCGCGAACTCGGGAAGGAGGGCATCCGCGAGTTCGTGAATCGGAAGACGGTGTTCGTCCAACACGGCGTCGGCGACGAGTAGGGCGCGGCAGTCGCCGCGCGCCGCCTCGCCGAGTCGTCACCACCGCAGGCGGGCGGTCGGGAGTCAGACGTCCGTGGGGACGATGGAGCGAACCGAGAGCGTCTCCTCGCACCCCGGACACCGTTCGACGCGGGCGGCGCCGTACACGTCGCAGTGGTACGACGCGTCGCCCCCGTCGCCGAGGAGCAACCCGCACGACGGACACGGTTTCGGGCCGGAGTCGGTACTTCCGAAGAGGCGTGCGAGCGGTCGGGACGCGCGTCGGAGCATCGTGCTACTGTGAGACAGGGTGTGTAATAACGGTTGAGGTTCGTTCGCACCGTCTGCACGCCGGCGCACCACCCGGTTGCCCCCCGTTCCCGCACGCTGCGAAACCGGTCGAACGTCCAATCTGCTCGGGTCGAGAGGCGTACTCGCGCACAGAACGCGGCGAGGCGGCAGGAGAAAGAGACGAACGCCCGGACGCGACGCCGAGAGGCGACGAACGCACGGCCGGCGGGCGCGGCGAGACGGCGAGTTCGACAGCGCGAACTAGCAGATAGAAGTCGTTAGACTATTTTGGGCGTGCGTCCGGGCTCGAGAGCGTCGTCACGAGCCGTTCAATTGGCGAACCGGGGTGCGGCCGCCTCGTCTTCGGGGCGCACCGGGTACGAGGTCGTCGTAAGCACTGCTTACGGTTTGCGGTGCGCGCACGCGCCGAGAGGACCGGTCGGCTCGGTCGGCTGAGAGAGCGAATCACTCTCGTACAGACATTTCCATCGGCGGGCCACAGGTAGCCATTACATACATACAACTGTAAATGAATGTGTCGAGAAAAGACGAGTGAGAGAGCGGAAGACGAGGATATGTGTTCGAACTGATCGGGCGTGGAGACTGTCAGCGTCGAGATTCGTTAAGAGCGTTCGAGAGTCCTAAATGAACTGTTCAGAACGCTGGAGAGCTGCTATCGCGTCCCGAAATCTGCTTTGGCCGCATCTCGGTCCGTCGAACGAAACTGCTCCGAGAGCCCGTCGCCCTCGCCAGCGGCGAGACACGTAAGGTCCGTCTTTAGGGGCTAAATCGTCGGTTTAGGGCGACTCGTCCCCCGCCCGAAGCCGGCTTCTGCCCGGACTGATTCGTACGGCAGAAAGTCATCTCTTGATTACAATCGTCTGACGAGTTCTGTGATCGGTGCCGTCGCCCGCGAACCGCCCCGGCGAGTGAAGGAGAGGCCGGCGACGACGGCAGACGCACAGTCCCCCCATAACCAAACGGCTCGGACGCCTATCTCGGGTGTATCATGAACGCTACGAACGAGAGCCGGCCGCGGTGTACGGAGTGCGGCGCCCCCCTGACCCGCGCCGTGACCGGGACGATGGCCCTCTCCGCCACGACGCTGTGTCCCGACTGTGACCGAAGCGGGTGAGACGGTGCCGACGACGCTCCCCTGTCGCCCCGGGAGCGACTCGTCTCGACGCCGCGGACGCGTCGTCAGTGCGGACGTGTCCGGAGCCGAGTGACGGACGCGATAGCTTCCTGTTAAGTCGGTGTTCGGGACGATAACTATCTTTGACAATCGTGTAAGTACCGTATGCATCTGACCGACCGCTCCGCGTTCTCGACGAGGTGGCAGCGATGAGTTCGCCCGCAGAGCAGTCTGGGGCGGGGGCGAGTGGAACCGCCAGCGTGGAGCCGACCGGAACCGACGGCGCGGACCCGACCGACTGGTACGACCGCGAAGTGCCGGGCATCGTCGCCGGACTCGAAGCGTCCGGTCGACTCGGCACGCAGACGAGCGACGCCGCGTGGGAACTCCTCGCGCGGGGTCGCGCCCGCGCGGCACTGGAACTCGTTCTCGGCGCGGTAGACGCCGCCTAATCGAACGGCGTCCCGTCGTAGTGAACAAATAGATTTTCCGTCCATCTCCGTAGGGGGCGTATGCAAACGGTAGTCCTTGCGGCGGGCGTCGGCAGCCGAATGTGGCCGCTCACGGAGTACAGACCGAAACCGATGCTCCCGGTGGCCGGGAAACCGCTGGTCGCACACACCGTCGACGCCGCCGTCGAGGCCGGAGCGACGGAGTTAGTCCTCGTCGTCGGGTACGAAGCCGACGACGTGCGCTCGTTCTTCGGCGAGGAGTACGCGGGCGTCCCCGTCGAGTACGCCGTCCAGGAGGAGCAACTCGGGACGGCGGACGCCGTCCGCTCGGCGCTGGACGTCCTCGACGAGGGGCGCTTCGCCGTCCTCAACGGCGACGCCCTTTACGACGTGCCGTCGCTGACGGCGCTCTACGACGGCGGGCCGGCAGTCGGGTCGTTCGAGGTGGCCGAGCCGACCTCCTACGGCGTCCTCGAAACCGACGACGGCTACGTGACCGGCGTGGTCGAGAAGCCGAGCGACCCGCCCTCGAACCTCGTCAACGCGGGCGCGTACGTCTTCCCCGAGGACGCCCACGGCTGGTTGCTCGACGTCGAGGCGTCCGAGCGCGGCGAACTCGAACTGACGGACGTGCTCTCGCGGTCCTGCGAGGCGTACGACGTGCGACCCGTCGCGTTCGACCGCTGGCTCGACGTCGGCCGACCGTGGGAACTGCTCGAAGCGAACGAGTGGAAACTCGCGGAGATGGAGACGCGTGTCGAGGGCGACGTGAGCGAGGGGGCCGAACTGAACGGTCCCGTCGTCGTCGAGGAGGGGGCCGAAATCCGCTCCGGCGTCGTCGTCGACGGCCCCGCGCTGATCCAGTCGGGAGCGACCGTCGGGCCGAACGCCTACGTCCGCGGCGCGACGCTGGTCGGCGAGGGCGCGAAGGTGGGCCACGCCGTCGAAGTGAAGAACAGCGTCCTCATGGACGGGGCCACGGTGGGCCACCTCGCGTACGTCGGCGACAGCGTCCTCGGCCGGAACGTGAACTTCGGCGCCGGGACGAAGGTGGCGAACCTGCGGCACGACGGCGAGAACGTGACGTTGACGGTCAAAGACCGGCGGGTGGACACCGGCCGCCGAAAGCTCGGCGTCGTCGTCGGCGACGACGCGAAGACCGGCATCAACAGCAGCCTCAACGCGGGCGTCGTCCTGTCGCCCGAGGCGACGGTGCTGCCCGGTGAGACGGTCACGCGGGACCGCTAAGGCGGGGGCGGCCCCGCCGTCGTGAGTCGGTGCGTGAGTGCGGTTCGCTGCCGGCGACTGCCTCGCGGACGCTGTGCACTATCGACGGTTGCGGCTCGAAAAGGGAGTCGAGAGGCGACGGCGTCCGCCGTCGCTCTCGGCGAGGGGGTGGGGGGATGCGGACCGTGGCTAGCGGTCGCGCTTTCGGGTGTAGACGGACATGAACGTCTCGAACAGTTCGGGGTCGAGTTTGAACTGGACGTCCACGAGGTCCTCCTCGGCGTCGTAGTTCACGTGCTGGACGTCGACGACGTCGAGCACCGTCTCCATCGCGTCGAGTTTGGAGTCGCTCGGGCCCTGCTCGATGCCGATACCCTCCTCGTTCACGGAGAGAGAGAGCCCGTCGATACGGGTCTGGTAGGAGCCCTTCGAGGCGCTGAGAAGCGGGTTGCAGCGCTCGACCAGACCGAGTTCGTTCAGGCGGTCGAGTCGGCGGTAGATGGTGGACTCGGAGACGTCGCAGGAGTCTGCCAGCTCCTCCGCCGTGACCGGTCCCTCTTTGCCGGCGACCAGAATCTCGCGCGCGACCTCGTCCCCGAGGGCGTCGAGAAGGTCATCACTTGCAACCTCCTCCAGGAGGAGGGACGACGATGCGACCCAGTGTGTGCTCGCTGCCATGGAGTCACCTATCGGGAGTCCCCACCTTATGTAATCGCCACATACTGAGACCGCCGCGAGAGTAGACCCACCGTACCGGTTCGCGTAAGCCCTGCCTACTCGAATCTGAGAACACTCTGCAGAAACTGCGAGAGAGCTTCTACTGGTGATATTCGGTACTAAAGGTACGATTACTAGAATGTTAACGCGAATTTGGCCGGATTGTGCCGCCAACGTGCACGGATAATTGGGATAGTAAATTCGACGGGCGGCCCGCGGAGAGAACAGCGACGGACGGCGGTCGGCGCGTCAGTGGACCGTCACCGACTTCGCGAGGTTACGCGGTTTGTCGATGGGCCGGTCGAGGAGGTCCGCGGCGTGGTAGGCGACGAGTTGGAGTTGGACGCTGGCGGGGATGCCGGCGACGTCCGGGTGCGTCTCGGGGATGGAGAGCACGTAGTCCGCGAACTCCGCTATCTCGCTGTCCGTCTTGCTCGTGACGGCGATGACGGGCGCGCCGCGCGCCTGTACCTCCTTCATGCTGCTCAGCGTCGCCTCGTCCTCGAAGCCGGTGAACAGCGCGAAGACGGGCGTGTTCGGCGTGACGAGCGCCAGCGGTCCGTGCTTCAACTCCGAGGCGGCGAACCCCTCGGCGTGCTCGTACGTGATCTCTTTGAACTTCAGCGCCCCCTCCAGCGCGGCCGAGTGCCCGACGCCCCGGCCGATGAAGAAGTACGAGTCGCTGTCGTGGAGTTCCTGTGCGAGCGCCGGCGCCACGGAGGTGTCGAGTATCTCCTGGACGTGACCGGGGAGGCGCGAGAGCGCCTCGACGAGTTCGCGGCCGTCCGAGGTGCGCGTGCCCGTGATGTCCTCGACGAGTCGCTCGCCGAGGAGCGACAGGGCGGTGACCTGCGAGCAGAACGTCTTGGTCGCGGCGACGCCGATTTCGGGGCCCGCGCGGATGAGGAGCGTGTCCTCGCACTCCCGCGTGATGGACGACCCGACGGTGTTGGTGACCGCGACGGTGTCGGCGCCGGCGCTCTTGGCGCGCCGGATGGCGTCGAGGGTGTCCGCCGTCTCACCGCTCTGCGTGACGGCGATGACCAGCGTGTTGTCCGTCACCGGCGGGCTGACGAGTCCGTACTCGCCGGCCTGGAACGCGTACGCCGGGACTCCCCGCGAGGAGAGCATCGACGAGGCGTACATGGCGGCGTGGTACGAGGTGCCCATCCCGACGAACTGGACCTGGTCCACGTCGGCGAACGTCTCCGGCGGGAACTCGTCGAGTTCGACGGTTCCCGTGAGCGCGTTCAGTCGGCCGTGGATGGTGTTGCGGAGCGACCCCGGTTGCTCGTGAATCTCCTTGAGCATGAAGTGCTCGTAGCCGCCCTTGCTCGCCGTCTCGGCGCTCCACTCGACGCGCTGGACCTCCCGGGAGACGGACCGGCCCGCGCCGTCGGTTATCTCGTAGCCGTCCTTCGTCACCTTCACGAAGTCGCCGTCGTGGAGATAGACCACCTGATCGGTGTGCTGGACGAACGCCGGTACGTCGCTGGCGAGGAAGTACTGGCCCGGCCCGATGCCGAGACAGAGCGGCGACCCCGACCGGGTCGCGTAGATGGCCTCCTCTTCGCCGATGATGGCGGTGATGGCGTACGTGCCGGAGAGGCGGGCGATGGCCGAACGGAACGCCTCCTCGGGCGTCGCGCCGTTGTTCAGTTCCTCCTCGATGAGGTGCGGGACGACTTCGGTGTCCGTCTCGCTGGCGAACACGTGGCCGCGGGACTCCAGTTCCGTCTTCAGCGACTGGTAGTTCCCGATGATGCCGTTGTGGACGACGGCGACGCGCCCCGACTCGTCGGTGTGCGGGTGCGCGTTCTCGTCGGTGACGCCGCCGTGAGTGGCCCAGCGGGTGTGCCCGATACCGAGGCTGCCCGACATGGGGTTCGATTCGACGGCTGCGACGAGTTCTTCGACCTCGCCCGTCTTCTTGTTCAGCTGGATGCTAGAGCCGTTCTTGACGGCGAGGCCCGCGGAGTCGTATCCCCGGTACTCGAGCCGTTCGAGTCCTTCTAACAGCGGTTCGACCGTGTCGTCCTGCCCGATGCACGCGGTTATTCCACACATAGTTACGCTGCCACCTCTGACTGCTCGCGGACGACTCCGTCCACGACCACGCCGGCACCGACGGTGGCCTCGGCGCCGACGCTGCTACCTGCCGTAAGCGTCGCGTTCGCACCGACCGTGGCGCGGTCGGCGACGATACTTCCGATTCTGCGGTCCGTGTAGAGGCGGCCGTCGACGACGACGTCCGCCCGTCCGCCCGGCGAGGCGACGCAGTCGCCGATGCGGGCGCCGGACCCGACGACGGAGTCGCGCAGGAGGGCGTTCGCCCCCACGTGCGCGTCCGTCGACACGATGGACCGCTCGACGACCGAGTTGGCCCCGACGTGGACGTTGTCCTGCAGACACGTCCCCGACCGGATGACCGCGCCGGGGCCCACGTCGCAGTCCTTGCCGATGACGACCGGCCCCTCGATGATGGCCGACTCGTGGACGCGCGCGGAGTCCGCGACGTACACGTCCGACCCGTAGTGGCGGCCCAGGAGCGTCTCGGAGACCGAGAGCAACTGCCAGGGGGTCGAGGGGTCGAGCCACCCGCCGTTGACGAGGATGGAGGTGACGGGGCCGTCGAGATGCTCGATGGCGTCCGTCAGCCGAATCTCGCCTTGCCACGGGTCGGTCTGGTCGAGGGCGTCGAACACCGAGTCGTCGAACGCGTAGACGCCGGCGTTCACGACGTAGCCCTCTCGCTCGACCGGATGCTCGTCGATGTCGGCGATGAGGCCGCGGTCGGTGATGACGACGCCGTACTCCTCGGGGGTGTCCGAGTGTGCGACCGCCACGGTGGCGGCGCAGTCGGTCGACTCGTACCGTTCCAGCGTCGACTCGACGATTTCGGTGTCGATGATGTTGTCTCCGTTGACGACGAGGAAGTCGCCGTCCACCATCCCGGACGCCTGCATCAGGGCGTGACCGCTCCCGAGACGGGAGGGCTGCTGGACGAACTCGACGTCCAGGTCCTGATACGCCGCGGTGAGGTGCGTCTGGATGCGGTCGCCGCGATAGCCGACCACGACGACGACGCGTTCGATGCCACTGTCTACGAGCGCGTCGAGGACGTAGTCGACGACCGGTCGGTTCGCGACGGGAAGCATCGGCTTCGGGAGATACTTCGTGAGCGGACGGAGCCGCCGACCCTCACCTGCGGCGAGGACGACCGCCTCGCGGACGTCGCTCATCCGGGTCCCTCCCGGCACGGACGAACTGACGCCGTGCCGTTCGGCCGGGCGGAGTGTAGTGGCATAGTACGCTAGGTGGGCCGAACAGGCATTGTTATAGGCAGCGTGTCACGCTCGCAACGCGTGGTTAGGCGCACCGTTTCCCGAGAATACGACCCCTGATTCGGCCGGCTCGCGGCACCGTACGCATCGGTTCATCCGAATGTGTCAATAAATTGTTCTAACGGCGCGATTTTGGTGTCAGACACCAGCTCGAAAGAAAGACAGTATGGAGACGGAGTCTCTCGCGTGTGAAAAAATTTCGAGGAGGGGAGCGACGGCTGCCAGTCGAAGTCGAATCAGCCACCGAACACCTCCGAAAAGAAGAGCCGACTAGCGGTCGACGTCGCGCTGGCGGTACGTCTCCATCGCGGTGAGGACGACGAGCGCGGTGGTGCTGACGACCGCCCACCCGGCGGCGGGAACGAGTGCGAACCCGGGAGCACCGAGGAGGCCGGCGGCGACGGCGACGCCGACGGCGCCGGCGACGGCGACGTTGCGTTTCGGCGACGAGGAACGCACGTCGTCGTCCGCGGGCGTCGAGTCACCGAGGTACGGTTCGAGCTGTTCGGCCATCGGCTTCAGCGTGATGTCGCCGCGGTTCTTCTCGAAGTCGATGACGCCGGAGTTGGCCATCTTCGGAAGGTGGCACTGGTAGAGACCGATGTACACGCGCTTGCGCTGGCTGGAGGAGAGCTGTGCGATCTCGATGTCGTTCTCCTTCGCGGCGATGTACTCGGCCATGTCGCCGAGTTTCGCCTCGCCGTCGTTCTCCTTCAGGTACCGAATGGCGTCGCGGCGTCGCTGGTTCTTCAGCAGTTCGAAGATGGTATCCTTCGAGAGGAGTTCCTGCGCGTCTTCCTGCTGTTCGGGCTGTTCGGCTGCGTCCGCCTCGGGGGTCGAGGCGTCTTGCGTCTTGGATTGGGTGAGTGTTTCGAGTGCCATCTGCCTACCTCCCTCTCGTCGAGAGGCGCCGTTGCGCCGGTCGTCGGTGTCACCCACCAGGTTAATTTGATATTTCCCGATTGGCTCGCGGTGGGCGACGTCCTAACGTCGCTGGTTCGACCCCGCACGAGAGGTCAACTACTCTTTCTACAGGGGCCGACATATACCTGCCTTCGAGTCGCAGGTTCTGCTGTCGTTCGCGCAGCGAGCGTATTTTTTAAGGACTTGGCCAAAGATATTAAGACATCCCCTAACAGAAATCGAACGGCTAACTCACTCGAATTGTGTGTCTAACCCGCCCGATACCACGAAATTCGAGAGCGAACGAAAATTCGAACTGCGCGGCAGTAATTCTCTCGCAGTATCTGCACGGATTGCAAACAGTTGACACTATGGGCGAGATACCGACGTGTCAGACCGGCCGGTAGTTTCGGTACTCGGGCGAGAGACCGGAGAAAGGTGTGCGCTCTACGCTGCCCCACCGACGCGTTCTCATTCGATGAGCGTCTCGAACGAGTCCGTGGTCTCTTCGCCGCTCGACTCGGCCAGATACTGTGCGCCCGCGAGGGCGAGTATCGCAGTCGAGACGAGCACGGCGATGGCGAACCACGGAAGCGCCTCTAGGGCGACCGCTCGCGCGAGTATCGCGAGCCACCCCACCGCACCCAGGATGGCGTAGTAGGTCGCCCACGGCCGGGATTCGTCCTCCGTTCGCATCCAGAAGAATCCCTCGCTCGCAATCTCCGGTGTGAGCGCGACGATGCGCTCCTCGTCGTCGTACGAGACGATGCCAGCCTCCTCTAACTTCGGGAGATGTGTCTGATACAGCGAGATGTACACCCGCTGTCGCTCCTCGTCCGTCACCTCATCTACCGATGTGCCGTTCTCGACGGCCGCGATCTGGGCCGCCAACTGTTTCAGGCTCATCTCGTCTCCAGCCTCGTGGAGGTAGTAGATGATGTACCGACGACGAGAGTTACTGAGTATTCGGAACAGCTCGTCTTTGGATAGGTCGATCATCACATTTCGTGTCAGGCGTGTTGTCGTCCCCGCGCGCCCGCGACTGCCGATGCAAATCGCCGACTTGACGTATTCGACTCAGTATCTTTGTTATCGACTCGCTTATGTCGTGACAGCGGTCCCTACCGTCGGCGATCGGCCACGGACGCGGGTTCGCGCGGACCGTTCACAGATGGAAAGTTTACAACAGATTTTTCGGCGTAAAGCCGGGCATTAGCGTTCTGGGGAGGGACCCGGTGCACGGTACGACGGGAATCTAACCAGACGAGGGGCTGTTAATACACGAACACCAGACGTGTATCAGTGACTAACAATACCGGATGGGAACAAAAGACGGGTCGAAACCGAGATGTTCGAGTTAACAGGCTTTCAGCGGGACCTCCTGTACGTAATCGCAGGCTCCGACCGTCCCTCCGGGCAAGAGATTAAGGAACGAATTGGAAAAGACGTGGGCGAGGTTAATCACGGGCGACTGTACCCCAACCTCGACGCACTCGTCGAAGAAGGGCTGGTGGACAAAGGTCAGCAGGACCGACGGACCAACTACTACACCATCTCCGAGGAAGGCCAACGCGCTATCCACGAACGACGGGAGTGGGAAGACCAGTACGTCTCGCTGGACGAGTAGGTCCGCCGGCGACGCGTCGGCCCGGTGACCACCCCTACGGGCGGAGTCGAAGACCGAATAGGTAGCCTCGCGCTCGGACGCATCCCCTTCTCCCCCGCTTCTCCGCTCTCAGCGACGCGCGCGCCGTGACTCATCTCGCGGGCGCGTCGGACACTCGTCTGACGGCGAGGGCTCGGCGCCGTCGAACCCGGGCGGAGACGGACGGAAGTTACTGCCTTCGGCCCGAATCGGCGGACGCGGCTCTGAGCGTCGGAATCCCGCGCTGTCCCCCGATTTTTCGCCTTCTCGTCGCGCACAGGTTCCCTATAACAAAGCGTGTACGGGACCCCGGTACGGTAGACAACGATCTATGACCACTCACAGGAACGCGGTCGAACGAACCGAGGACGGCGTCCGAGACGAACGGCGTCAGGTCCCCCGACACCGATGACGGCCGACAGTGGCGGCGCGTCGCAGGTGGCAATCGTCCTCGGCACTCGACCAGAGATAATCAAGTTCGCACCCGTCATCAAGGCGTGCGACCGTCGAGGTGTCGACTGTCTCCTCGTTCACACCGGGCAACACTACTCGGAGGACCTCGACCAGGTGTTCTTCGACCAGTTGGAACTCCCGACGCCGGACTACAACCTCGAAGTCGGCTCTCGTTCGCACGGCGAACAGACCGGACGGATGCTCGAGGGCATCGAGGACGTCCTCGACGAGCACGCTCCGGACGTCGTCTTGGTTCAGGGCGACACGAACTCGACGCTCGCCGGCGCACTCGCCGCCTCGAAGTCGAACGTCGACGTGGGCCACGTCGAGGCGGGCCTGCGAAGTTTCGACCGGGACATGCCCGAGGAGGTGAACCGCGTCGTGACGGACCACATCGCCGACTACCTGTTCCCGCCGACGGAGGAGACGAGGAGCCACCTCGAACGGGAGTCGGTCGCCGGCGAGATAGTGACCACCGGGAACACCATCGTGGACTCGCTGTACGAGTACCGTGACCTCGCCGCGGAGAAGAGCGACGTGCTGTCGGACCTCGGTCTGCAGGAAGACGACTTCTACCTCCTCACCGCCCACCGCGCGGAGAACGTCGACGACCGCGAGAGTTTCGCTCGACTCCTCGAAGGCGTCTCTCGCTTCGCGGCGCAGACCGGCCGCGAGGTGGTCTACCCCATCCACCCCCGCGCGCAGTCTCGCCTCGACGAGTTCGACCTGACGCTCCCCGAGGAGATTCGGACGGTCGAACCGCTGGACTTCCTCGACTTCCTCCGACTGGAGTCGGCCGCCGCCCTCGCCTTCACCGACTCCGGCGGCGTTCAGGAGGAGACCTGTATCCTCGGAACGCCCTGCGTGACGCTCAGATACAGCACGGAACGGCCGGAGACCGCTTACGTGGGCGCGAACTGTCTGGCTGGACTCGACCCCGACGACGTCGTGGAGGCCGGGAGCACGATGCTCGGAAAGGACGCCGACTGGGACGTCCCCTTCGGGGACGGCCGCGCGGCGGAACGAATACTCGACACGCTCGCCGCCGGGGTCGAACCCGACGCGGCGGAGGTATCTCCATGAAAATCTGTGTACACGGAATCGGTTACATCGGGCTCGCAACGGCAGCACTGTTCGCGAACAACGGCCACGACGTCGTCGGCTACGACCCCGACGAGGAACTCGTCGAAGAGTTACGCGCCGGGAACCCGCGCACGACCGAGGCGGAACTCCGCGAGTACGTCCTCGACGCACTCGACGCGGGGCTGGAACCCTCGACCGAAGTCGTCGAGGCCGACTGTCACATCGTCTGCGTGCCGACGCCCTACGAGGCGGACTCCAAGCGCGCGGACCTCTCGTACGTCGAGATGTCCGGTCGGACGGTGGCGGAGTACCTCCGCGAGGACGACATGGTCATCCTCGAGTCCACCGTCCCGCCGGGAACGACCGAAGAGGTTCTCGCTCCCATCCTCGCCGCGTCGGAACTGACGCCCGGCGAGGACTTCTCGCTCGCGCACTGCCCGGAGACGGTTCTCCCGGGAAACATCGCCCACGAACTCGTCCACAACGACCGCATCATCGGCGGTATCGACGACGAGTCCGCCGACAAGACCATCGCGCTGTACGAATCGCTCGTCGAGGGTGACATCCACCGCGCACCGGACGCGACGACGGCGGAGTTCGTGAAACTCTCGCAGAACGCCTACCGAGACGTGAACATCGCGTTCGCCAACGAACTCGCCCGCGTGGCGAACGACTACGGCATCAGTTCGCGCGACGCCATCGACCTGGCGAACGTCCACCCGCGCGTGGACGTTCTCAACCCCGGCCCCGGCGTCGGCGGTCACTGCCTGCCCATCGACCCGTGGTTCCTCGGCCAGTTCTCCGACTCGCTGGACCTCATCGCCACCGCCCGGCGCGTCAACGACGGGATGGTGGACTTCGTGGTCGAACTCCTCGACGGAGAACTCGGTTCGCTGGACGACGCGAGCGTCGCGGTCCTCGGCGTCGCCTACAAGGGGAACGTGGACGACGCGCGGCACAGTCCGGGACTGCGACTCGTCGAACGACTCACCGCGGCGGGATCACGGGAGGTCGGTGCGGCGGCGGCCGACGGCGGCCAGTTGGTCGGCGACGTGGACGTCCGCGTTCACGACCCCCACGTCAGGACCGACGCCGTCGACCTCGTGGACCTGGACACCGCCCTCGACGGCGCCGACGCGATGGTCGTCGCCGCCGGCCACGACGCGTTCCGCGACGTCGACCCGGCCGAGGCGGCCGACCTGATGGACGGCCGCGTCGTGGTGGACGGGTTCTCCATCCTCGACGCCGACGCGTGGCGCGACGCCGGATTCGACTACGTGGAGATCTGACTCCGGCACCCGCCGCAGTCGATAATAGTAGCTTAAATCGCCCAGAAACAGCCGTCTGAAGTTCGTGTCGAGGGGCCATTCACGAAGACCTGAAAGACGCGTATTTTCCACTTTCAAGCGTTTCTACGCCACATTTACCACAAGACTTATTTCGTTAATGGGAATGAAAGAGAGTATGGGATGCGACGATACCGACGGTCCCGCGGCCGGCGTGGAGACCGACCACGACCAACCGAACCAAGAGAACTCCGGGACGACTTCGATGGGGACTTCGACGCTGGGGACGTCGGAGACGGAGCACGTCGCGGACGACCAGTACCTGACGATACGACCGACCGACGACGGCGTCGCCACGTTCGAGGCGACAGTCGACGGACGAATCAAGTCGGCCGACGACCTGGACGCGATACTTCCCGGCCTCGGGAAGTGCGCCGAAGACGCGATACTGAACGAACCTCGTCAGTACATCTTCACGGGGAACCTCACGAGCATCCGAATCGACGGCCCCGCCGCCGCGTTCCTCGACGGCGACCGCGTCGCCTGACGACCGCCCGCGACAACGGCGGACACGGTGGAGTGGTTCGCGGGAACCGGCCACCCGTCTCGCCGACGCTTCGTTATCGCAGCGACACCGTTCCGCCGGAGAGACGTCCGTCCAGCGTCACGGGACCTCCATCGTCGTCGCCGGCCCGAGCCACCGTCGGAAAAGAGACGCTTCGTCACCTCACACCGAGCGGAGTCGCTCAGTCGCCGTCTTCGGCGGACGTCACCGACGAGAGTTCGGCCTGTTCGGCCGCGTCGAGTTCGTCGATACCGAGTTCGCCGCGTTCGGCGCGGACGAGTCGTTCGGCGCGGGCGCGGTCCTCGGGGTAGCCCACGTCCACGCGCCATCCCTCCGCCGGCACCGCCGAGATGGTCCGGCCGGAGTGGATGAGTAGGTCGATTGCGTCGGGCAGTTCGTACTCGCCGCGGTCGGAGGCCTGGACGAGACGGCAGGCGTGGAAGATGGCGGGCGAGAACGTGTAGAACCCCGTCATCACGAGGTTCGACTCCGGTTCGTCGGGTTTCTCCACCACTTCGAGGATGTCGCCGTCGTCGTTCGTGACGCAGACGCCGTAGCGGGAGGCCTCCTCCCACGGCACCTCCTCGACGAGGAACGCCGCGTCGGCGTGGTCCTCGTGTTGCCGGGCGACGACTTCGTCGAGGTTCGCGTTGAACACGTTGTCGCCGAGCATCAGCATGAAGTCGTCGTCGACGTGCTCCTCCGCCGTGAGGACGGCGTGCGCCAGACCGAGTGCCTCACGCTGGTGGGCGTACGTGATGGGGACGCCGCGGTACTCGTCGCCGAAGTGGCCGATTATCTGCTCTTTCCGGTGACCGACGACGAGGACGAACTCCTCGGCGTCGAGTTCGTACAGGCTGTCGAGGCAGTGTTCGAGAATCGGGCGGCCGTCCACCTCCACGAGCGCTTTCGGTTTATCGTTCGTCAGCGGTTGGAGGCGAGTTCCCTTCCCGGCGGCGAGTACGACTGCTTTCATCGAACGTAGCTACAGCTAGCGCGTAGATTGTTATACGGCGGATAGCGGCGCGGCCCCCCGCGCCGTACCCACCTATGTGCGGTGTCGAACCCGTGCCAACGGGTTTCAGGCAGATAGCTTGTCGTTCGGGCCACGTGTCGCGGCAGCGAGTCGGGAGCATCCGAAATGCGACCACGAAGCCTGAACGTGACCACAAATGAGCTATAGCATTATAAATAGTATTACGCCAATTGGAGAAATACGTAACTCCTGAAAGGGTTAGGAGTTGGATTGTGCGCTTAGGGTGCGATTCCGTGCTTCTCGGCGAGACTGTTCACATCGTCTAGGAGTCGCTCCGCGGCCGACTCGCGGCGCGCCTCGACGGTGACGCGGACGAGGGGTTCCGTCCCGCTCGCGCGCACGAGGAACCAGCCGTCGTCGGTGTCGACGCGCACGCCGTCCGTGGTGTCCACGTCGTCGTACGCCGCGCGGAGGGCGTCGCCGATGGCCGCTATCGCACCGGTCTTGTCGTCGACCGGAAGGTTCAGCCGGCGGGTGGCGTACCGCGACGGGTCCACGTCGGCCATCTGTTCGGAGAGCGGTCCCTCGCGGCGGACCAGGTCCACGAGTCGAAGCGCGGCGTAGTTGGCGTCGGGCGCGAGCGTCTGGTCGGGCCACATCCACGCACCGCTCGGTTCACCGCCGAAGACGAAGCCGGGTCGGGAGACGGCCTCGGCGACGTAGACGTCGCCGACGGGCGTGTACTCCACCTCGCCGCCCGCCGCCTCGACGACGTCGGCGACGAGGAGGCTGGTGTCGACGGGGACGGCGACGGCGTCGCCGGGGGAGACGGCGTCGCGGGCGAACAGGGCGAGGAGAACGTCGCCGGGGACGTACTCGCCGGTGTCGGAGACGGCCACCATGCGGTCGGAGTCGCCGTCGTGGGCGATACCGACGTCCGCACCGACCGCGGGGACGGTGTCTCGAAGCGCGGTCAGCGTCTCGGCGGTCGGTTCGCTCTCGCGCGCGGGGAACGTGCCGTCCGGTTGCGCGTTCAGCGTGTTCACCGTCGCACCGAGTTCGTAGAGGGCGTCGACGCTGACGCGACCGGTGCCGTTGCCGAGGTCCACGACCACGTCGAGTCCGTCCAGCGAGTCGAACTCGGCGGTCACCGCCTCGGTGTGCCGTTCGACGGCACTGTCGTCCGCGGATTCGCTCCCGAAGGCGTCCCACGCCGCGCGTTCGGCGTCGGCGGCGAGTCGTCGCTCGATGCGTTCGTTCTGCTCGGGCGTGAACGCCTGTCCGGACGGGTTCCACAGTTTGATGCCGTTGTCGGGGGCGGGGTTGTGCGACGCGGTGACGGCGACGCCGGCGTCGGCGTCGAACCACTCGACGCTCCGCGCGATGGTCGGCGTCGCGGCGACGCCGACGCGGACGACGTCGGTCCCGCACTCGCGGAGTCCGGCGCTGAGAGCGTCCGTGAGGACGTCTCCCGTGACGCGCGCGTCCCGTCCGAGAACCACTCGGTCCGCGTCGACGGCGACAGCCTGTCCGATGCGGAGTGCGAGGTCCGCCGTCACCGTCTCGCCGACGGGGCCCCGGATGCCGCTCGTTCCAAACATACGAGAGATTCAATCCGCCCGACCGCATTGGTATGCGTCACCTATACCGGCGTCCGGGACCCGCGGCGATCGCGTGCGAGACGGACTAACACGCCACACGCGAGTGTACGCGGGTGGCGACGTTCGAGAGTGAGTCGGAGCGTGAGAACGACCGACGGACCGTGCCCGGAGGCGGCGCGTCGGTCAGTTTCGCTGTTGCCGCCGAGCGATGTCGACGCTGGGGACGATCTCCAGTCGCCCGCCGGCGTGAATCGTCACGTCGTACCCCGCGTACGAAAACGAGATGCGCCCGCTGACGTCCTCCACGAACAGGCTATCGAGGGCGTCGGGGTCTATCGTCGAGGCCAACGGGGGCAGTTCCGTCGGCTCCACGTTCTCGATGGCCGCGACGCTCAGCACGACGTTCGTGCTCACGAGTTCGGAGCGTTCGTACGCGACGTGGTACGACTCGGCGCCGTCGTCGTAATCGATACGCTGTTCCCACCAGTTCTCGGTCTGCGCTCTCATCTATACGATATTCTGCGAGTTTATTCGTCGTTACATAAGCCTTATCATTGCTCAAAATTCGAGCCGTCCGTTTAAGCATCGTTTGACTGAGATTTTTCGGTCGCTGGGAACGACTGCCGGTAGACTTACAGTCGGTTATTAGCTTTCTACCGTCCGGTTTCGACCGTTTCGTTCGCGCCGGTGGATGGTCCCGGCGTCGAACAGACCGACAGGTAGTTAGCCGACGACACCCGATGGTAGGCCGATGTGGCCCTGGGGACACCTCGCGCTGGCGTACGTGCTCTACTCGTCGCTCACCCGCCTCCGGTATCGACTCCCGCCGACGTGGCCGGGCGTCGCCCTCGTCGCGTTCGGGTCGCAGGTGCCGGACCTCGTCGACAAACCGCTCTCGTGGACGCTCGGCGTCCTCCCGACGGGCCGTTCGTTCGCCCACTCGCTCGTCTTCGGCACGGCTATCGTCGTCTCCGTCGCCCTCCTCCTGCGGCGACTCGACTTGCCCGGCGAGAGGGCGTTCGCACTCGGCTACTACTCGCACCTCGTCGGCGACTCGTACGGGGCGGCGCTGGCGGGCCGGTTCCACGAACTGAACTTCCTCCTGTGGCCGGTACTGCCGTTGGACACGGCCGACGAACCGACCGTCGGAATCATCCAGTATCTCCTGAACGCGCAACTGAACGGCCAGATGGCGTTCGAAATCGGACTCGCCGGCCTCGTCTTCGTCTGGTGGGTTCTCGACGGCGCGCCCGGAGTCGCGGCGGTGTGGAACGCGATGCGCCGCCGTCTCGTTCGGCCGGCAAGTTGATGGTAAGCTGAATTTCAATTATTGTTGAAATTACGGCAATCATATTAATTGGGGATGAGCACGTAGCGTCGTCTATGCACGTCGTCCTCGTCACCGCTTCCGCCGTCCGCCACGACCACGTCCACGCCGAGGATGGGCACGTAGAGAGTTCACTGCCCGCACTCGGCCGTCTGGCGGACGACGCGACGGTGTTCTCCCGCGCGTACACCAGTTCACCGGACCCCGAATCGACGCTTCGAGCGGTACTGACCGGGTGGCACCCGATGCGAGACGGTGGCAGCGACTCGACCCTCGTGGACGCCATCTCCGAAGCGGGATGGGAGACCGGGCTGTTCCACGGTGACCCCGAAGGGTCGCTCTCGTCGCGGGGGTTCGAGGCCCCCGAGCGGTCGACGGCGGAGAGCGCGACCGACCGACTCCGACAGCGCCTCGGCCGGACGATGGAGGCGAAGACGGCAGTCGGGAGGTCGCTCGACCGGGTAGACCAACTGTTGGGGTCGACGGTCGGCGCCACTCTCGGCGCCTCGTCCGTCCGCCCCGGCGAGGACGTGACGGAGCGCGCGCTGTCGTGGCTGGACGAGACGTCCGGACCGCGGTTCCTCTGGGTCCACTACGACGACGCCGCGGCGCCGCACGTGCCGCGCGAGGGCACGGTGAGCGACGATATCGACCCCCGGACGGCGACGAAACTCGCGTACGCCACCGAGCGTGCCCCGGACGCCCTGACGGAGGACGAACGCGAGACGCTAGAGCGACTGTATCGCGGCGAACTCGAACACCTCGACCGGTGTGTCGGACAGTTGTTCGACGGGATACAGTCCCGCCTCGACGTGAACGACACGGTGACGGCGTTCATGGGGACGAGCGGCTGTCCGCTGGGCGAACGCGGCCGCTGGTACGACACGCACGACGACTTCCACGACGAGTCGGTCCGCGTCCCCCTGTTCGTCCACGGACCGGAGTTCGACGCCGAGACGGTGGAGTTCGCCGCGTCCTCGGTGGACGTGCTGCCGACACTCCTGTCCGCCGCCGGCGTCGAACGCGAGGAACGACGCGGCGGGTCCGACCTCCGGTCGTTCATGGGCCGGCGCGTGACGGAGCGACAGGTGTTCGCCGCCAGCGGTGACTCGCCGACGGAGGCGATGGTGTGCAACAGTCGCTGGAAGCTGGCCCGAACGCTCCGGGAGGGCCGGGAGTCGCTGTTCGACCACGGTGACGACCCCGGGGAACGCCGGGACCGTTCCGGCGAGAACCTCCCCGTCCAGCGAGCGCTCTCGCACGCGCTCGACTGCTTCGTCGAGAACCGTCGCGGGCAGCGGACCGAGTCGTCTCGGCGGATGGCGGCGTCGGGCGAACGTGGGCGTTAAGTGGATAGTAAAACCGCCGAGAGTCGACTTTTCCGTCATCTGAGCGCATTTTCTTACATTCGGTAGTTAGAGAAGTTCACACTTTCTTACTATTTTTTCACCGAAAGCTATTTGTAATTAACACTCTATTAACCGAGTGGATGGCGCAGAACACCGCAACTGGGAACGCCTGGGGGGATGGGACTGACGGGTCGACCGTCTCGGTTCGTCCGCGTGCGCGAACCCGGACGGCCGACCTGCCAACCGAAGATGGGTTAGTGTCAACCACGGTGGGTCACCGCGCTATCCGGGCACCAACCGGGTCCGCCGGCCCGGCCGGTGCTGCCGTATCGCTCGCTAAACAAGCTTCAACCGTCACTACCGCTCGGCTCGCTCGCTCGGCCGCCACCCGACGCGCAGCGAGCCACCGCTGACAGCCTACCACGTGCCGGACGGCCGGACCCCACGGTCCGCCACCGCCACTCCGTCAGGTTCGCCTGCGGACTTCGACGGACCGCGCGGGTCCGCCGTCACACACTTTTCGTACCGCCGCGTCGCGAGTCAGACCGTCGAGAGTTCCGTGTCCCGCCGCGACGACTTCTCGTCGCCGCCGAGTTTCCGGTAGCACTCGCAGAGCGCGTCGCCCGCGTCCGCCCAACTGAACCGGTCCTCGACCGCACGGCGGCCGTTCTCGCCGAGTCGCCGCCGTCGCTCGTCGTCCGTCGCGAGTTCGACGAACGAGAGGGCGAAGCCCGCGGGGTCGCCCGCGCGCACGACGAGTCCGGCGTCGGCGTCCTGGACGAACCGGCGTAGCGGTTCCACGTCGGTGACGACGACGGGTCGCGACATCGCCATGTACTGGAACAGTTTGTGCGGGACGGTCGTCTCGGTGTGACCCGTGGACTGGTGCGGGACGAGGCAGACGTCGCTGGCGTGGATGTACGAGGGAACCTCCTCGAAGGGGACCCGCCCCGTGAACGTGACGTGCTCTTCGACGCCGAGGGCCGCGACGATGGACTCGAGTCGTCGCCGGTACTCCTCCCCGTTCCCGACGACGACGAGGTGGGCGTTCGGGACGCGTTCGACGACGGCGGGCATCGCGCGAACCACCGCGTCGAGGCCGCGGTGGGGGCCGCCGAGCGTCCCGACGTAGGAGATGACGAAGTCGTCCTCGAAGCCGACGTCCCGGAGTTCGGCGCCGTCGAACGTGTCCAGCGAGACGTAGTTCGGGACGATGTCCACCTTCGAGCGGTCGGCGCCGCAGTCGTCGACGTAGTGGTCCGCCGCCTCCTCGGTGACGGCGATGACCCGGTCGGCGCGGCGCACCGCGTCCCGTTCGATCCGTTTCCAGCGGAAGAGCGGCCGCGTGAAGCGGCGAGCGGTGTAGCGGAGGTTGGTGAACGCGGCGAGCGAGTCGCCGCGACGGTACTGTTTGATGGCTTCCGGCCAGTTCTCGTGGAGGTCGGCGACGACGGGGAGGTCGTGGCGGTCGCCCGCCGCGATGGCGGTGTGGACCATCGGGAGGTCGTGAGCGTGGATGGCCTCGATGCCTTCGGCGGGGACGAGTTCGTCGAGGGCGCGCATCCACGAGTCGACGACGCCGGTGGCGAGCGTCCGAGCGCCGGCGACGACGCCGTCGAGACCCTCGTAGGCCTCTTGAAACGGGCGACGGACGACGGTCGCGGAACCGACCTCCTCGCGGTCGGGGAGGCCCTCGCCTGCCTCCGACAAGATGTAGACGGTGTGCCCGGCGGCGGCCAACGACTCGACCTCCTTCGCGAGGCGAATGTCGGTCGGATAGACCGCGTTCAGGAGCATACAGATGCGCATCGCTGATGTCAGCCACGAGGGGCGAGGAATAAAACGTTACGCAGGTTAGGAAGCACGAATCGATTCGACCGGACGTTCGCCGCCGCATAATTAAGTCCGACTCGACACAGAGCACGATGTACTCCGCCGTCACGTGGCGCGACACCCATGTCAGAAACTCCAACTCTCTCCGAGCCGACGACGTCGAACGACGCCCGCGAACAGCGTCTCGAACGGTGGGTGAAACAGCCCCCGGTCGGGCCGAACATGCAGTACCTCCGCGACGCCGAACGCGTCGCCGCACTCGACCACCTCGGTCACCGCGACCGGGTACTGGACCTCGCGTCCGAGTCGACGCTGACGGCCGGCCTCGACGCCGACGAAGTCGTCCGCCTCGACTTCTCCGCCGGCGCCAGCGAGACGGCCCGCGAGGAACTCGGCGACAGCGTCGACACCTACGAAGTCACCGAACCCGAGGCCCCGCGCCTGCCGTTCCCGGACGACCACTTCGACGGCGCGGTGTGCATCGGCCCCTACGACTGGAAGTTCCTCGACGTGGCCGGCCTGACCGACGAAGTCCACCGCGTCACCGCGTCCGACGGTCTCTACGTCTTCTCCGTGCCGACTCCGCGGTCACCCTACGCGGCCAACGGGAACAACCGGTTCTACGAACCCGCGGAGGCACTCGACGTCGTCTCTCCCGACTGGCACCTCGCGGACTTCGACCTCCTGTTTCAGTACCCCCGCCGCCTCCACCTCCTCGTCAACTCCCTCCCCGAGGACCTGCAGGACCGGTTCGTCACCGTCTCCGAACGCCTGTCCGATGAACTGACGGACCGCGAGATGTGGTCCCGCGCCTCCTACATCGTCCTCGCGGTGCGGCCGATGAAGTTCGAGTCGTACCTCGAACGCGGCGTCGACGCCCTGTTCCGCCCGACGAAGGAGGACGGCTTCTGGGACGAGGTGACTGACTCCATCATCCGCGCGCTGAACTACGAGTTCGACGGCGACGACGTGACGTGGTCGCGCGACGAGAGCAGAGAGTGGCGCTACGCCACGATGGCGATGATGGGCGTGATGAACTGGCGGGCGTCGCCCGTCGGGTCGGACCGCCACGACGAGAAGATTCACCGCGAGTTCGAGTACTTCGACGAGCACATCGCGTCGGGCGAACTCCCCGAGGAGATGCCGAGTTACGGTCTCGGCCCCCTGCTGTCGGCCTACGCGACGGCCGCGACGGTGTTCGAGGACCGACGCGAGTCGTACCTCGACTCGGCGCGGACGCTGTTCGACCACGCCGCGGAGACGGTCGAGTTCGACCACGCCGAGGACAGTCTCGTCCTCTACGGCGCGACGTACCTCCTCGAGGCGGACCCGACGGACGAACGCGTCCGCGGGTTCGTCGAACGCGGCCTCGCCGAGGTGTCGGACCGCCGTGACACCGAGGGCCTGTTCCACTTCGACAACGCGACGACGCGCCGGCACCAGAACCAGATGTACACCTGCTGGGCGCTCTCCCGCGCCATCGAGGTGACCGGACAGACGGGCTACCTGGCCGACGTGGAGTCGGCCCTCGACTACACTATCGAGAACCGAATGCGCGAGGACGGCGCGTTCGTCTGGGAGGACCTGCCCGCCTACGCCCGCGTTCCCGGCGAGATACGGAACCGCCTGACGTCGCAGACGCCGTACTGGCACTACCTGTACGAGTGTCACCAGACGTTCTTCGTCAACGCCGTCGCGCACTACGACGACGCGGGCGGCGAGGAGGACTACACCCACGAGGTGCGCCGCGCGATGGCGTGGATATTCGAGACGAACGGCACCGGCCGGGACCTCGTCGACGTGTCGGGTATCGGCGTCCCGATGCGGCAGGTGACCGTCGACGGCCGGATGGACAACCGGCAGTTCACGCGCGGGTGGCGCGACCAGCAGTACAAGGGAACGTACGAGGTGGGGTCGTACGTGATGGCGCTGACGCACCTGCTCGACGGCACCATCGACTGACGCCGTCGTCCACCGCGGCGCGTCCGCGCCACCGGGCGGGGACTTCGAATCCCGTCGTGCCGTTCCTTCACAAACCCTGAGTCCGCCGAAATCGGCACGCTCGAAGCCGTAGCCCGCCTATAACTATCCGGCGCGGGACCGTCCCATCGGTCACCACGATGACGCAGACGCAGTCACGACCCAACATTATCTGGATCTCTCTGGAGAGCGTCCGCGCGGACCACACCTCCGTGGGCGGCTACCACCGCGACACGACGCCGAACCTCCGCCGAATCGCCGACCTGCGCGACGGGCGGTCGTTCGACAACTGCTTCTCGCACGCCCGGTGGACGCCCGCCGTCTCGTCGTCGATTCTGACGGGGACGTACCTCACGACGCACGGCGTCGGCCACGCCAACACGCGCGACGTCCGCCGCCTCCCCGAGGACCTGCAGACGGTGCCGGAACTGCTGAGTGCGACGGGCTACGCCACCGCCGGGTTCAGCACGAACCCGTGGATAAGCGACGTGACCGGACTGGACCGCGGGTTCGAGCGGTTCAAGGCGAATCCGAACCGCGACGACTTCCTCTCGCCGCGGGGCGTGCGGGCCGGGCTGAAGTACCTCCGCGAGTTCACCTCGACGGGGGCCGGGTTCGAGACGGAACCCATCTACCACGCGCAGTGTCTCCCGCCGTACTACCAGTGTCAGTCGCTGTGCGAGTGGGTGGACGACCTCTCGGCGGACGAGGAGGACCGCCCGTACTTCCTCTACACCCACATGAACAGTTCCCACCACCCGTACAACCCACCGCTGTCGCTGTTAGAGCGGTTCCTCGGCGAGTTCGAGGGGACGCCGAAGGAGGCCATCGAGACGGCGAAGGAACTGACGAACAACATCTGGCGAGAGGTCGCCCACGGCTGTGACTTCACCGACCAGGAGCGTGCGGCGCTCACAGCGGTCTACGACGCCGAACTCGCGTTCACGGACCACCTCGTCGGCAAACTGTTCGACCACGTGCGCCGGAACACCGACGAGAAGACGGTGTTCGTCGTCACCGGCGACCACGGCGAACTGTTCGGCGAACAGGGCGTCCTCGGGCACAACCTCACCCTGCACGACGGTCTGACGAAGGTGCCGATGGTGACGTACGGGATGAACTTCCCCGAACGCGTCACCGAGGGTATCGTCCAGCACGTGGACGTGATGCAGACGCTGGTCGGTGCCGTCGGCGGCGACACGAGCCAGTTCCAGGGCGTGGACCTGACGCGCGAGACGCGCGATTACGCGCTGATGCAACGCGGTCCCCGCCTCGACGATTTGGACACCATCCTCGAACACAACCCGGACTGCGACATCGGCCGGTACCACGCCGGCGCGGTGGACTGCATCCGCTCTGCGGAGTGGAAACTCCAGCGCAGCGACGACCGGACGGAACTGTTCGCCCTCCCCGACGAGGAGACGAACGTCGCGGACGACCATCCCGACGTCGCCGCCGAGATGGAGGCCAAACTGGACGAGATGCTGCCGGACAAGCGGTTCGACGACGACGACCGGGAGGCGGCCAACCAGGTGGAACTCTCCTCGCAGATGGAGGACCACCTCGCCGACCTCGGCTACCTGTAACCGCGCCGTCGCGTCGCGTCCGCAGGTCTCCGGCGACCCGTCGAGTTCGTCGGCCGCGTGACGACGCCCGCGTCCGGGCAACGTACCAGTCGAGAAAATTGAAAGTGTGTAATTAGAGTAATTATCCAAATACGGTCTTCTAGAGTACGGTTACTGTTAGGACGGCGTTTTATCGTGACGTTCGGAAGTTCAGAGAGCCGTTATCGCCGGCGGGTCTGAGATTGTCGTGGCTAACTTTGGGTGCCGGCTCCCTGTCAACTGGCCAACGCAGTCTATCCATGATTCGCTCAGACACCCGACAGCGCGCACTGGCCGTTCTCTTGGCCATCGTGACGCTCACGTCCTCCATCACTGCGGGCGTCGTCTTCGCCGCCGGACCCGCGGCGGCGCACGACGACCACACGGCCGGCGGCGGCACCGACGGCTCGAACGAGTGGGCCACCGACTCCGACGCGTTCCGAAAGGAGACGGTCCTCTCCGGGCTCCAGCGACCGACAGAGACCGTTTTCCTCCCCGACGGCCGGATGCTCGTCATCCAGCAGGGCGGCGAGATACTCATCGACGACCCGGACACGAACGACGGGGCCGAGACGTATCTCGACCTGAAGAACGTCGACAGCATCGAGTCCCAGCGTGAACGCGGACTCCTCGGCATCGCACTCGCCCCGGACTTCCAGCAGAGCGGCGAGTTCTACCTCTACTACACGCGACTCGCGAACCCGAACGCCGAGGAGAAGGTCGACACCGACCCGCGAAACGTCCTCGCGAAGTTCGAACACGTGGAGAACGGCGGCGGGACGGCGAGTCGGGGCGAACCGGCCGGCGAGTCGATAGAGGACGCCATCCTCTGGCGGAACGAGATTCGGGCCGGGAACTCCATCGCCTGCTGTCACTTCGGCGGCGGCCTCGACGTCGGCCCGGACGGGAAGATATACATCACGACCGGCGACGAGTTCCAGGGCTGGCGCGCACAGGACCTCTCCGTGCCCGACGGGAAGGTCATCCGTCTGAATCAGGACGGCTCCATCCCGCAGGACAACCCGTACGCGAACGACGGCGACCCCGAGACGCTCGGCGAGATATGGGCGTCCGGCCTCCGGAACCCCTACCGCGCGAAGTTCGCCCCCAACGGGAACTTCTACATCGGCGAAGTCGGCGGCAACAAAGAGCCGGAGTCGCAAGAGGACATCAACATCGGGCAGAAGGGCGCGAACTACGGCTGGCCCGACTGCGAGGGGATGTGCGAGGACCCCTCGTACACGGACCCCCTCTACACCTACTCGCACGGTGAGTCGGGCTTCCGTCCCGGCGCCGCCGTCACCGTCGGTCCGGTCTACACCGGCGACGCCTACCCCGACGAGTACGACAACGTCCTGTTCTACAGCGACTACAACGACGGCTGGATAAAGTACCTCACGCTGAACGACGACGGCACCGAGGTCGGAGCGAGCTACAACTTCGCCCGGCAGGCGGGCGCCATCGTCTCGATGACGACGGGGCCCGACGGCGCCCTGTACGGCACCAACTACATCGGGCAGACGGGCGAGGGGTCGATAATCCGCTACGTCTACGAGGGCACGGACGCCGACACCGTCCCGAGCATCGACTCGACCAGCGTGACGCCACAGTCCGGCGCGGCACCGCTGGACGTGACGTTCGAGGCGTCCGCCAGCGACCCCGACGGCGACGACCTGACGTACACGTGGTACTTCGGCGACGGCACGTCCGCCGAGGGCGCGAGCGTCACTCACACGTACGAGACCGCGGGGTCGTACGACGCCTACGTCGAGGTGACCGACGGGAACGCGACGGTCGAGTCGGACACCACGACGGTCAGCGCCGGCGGCGCGCCGAACGTGGAGATTACCTCGCCCGCCGACGGGTCGACGTTCCGCGCGGGCGAGTCCATCGACGTGACGGCGAACGTCACCGACCCCGAGGACGGGGACCTGAGCGGCGACGCAATCGAGTGGTCCGTCCGCCTCGCCCACAACGCGCATATCCACCCCGACAGCACTCCCACGGGCGAGTCCTTCACGTTCGACGTGCCGACGACAGGACACCCGACGACCGGTGACGTGGGCTACACCATCTCGGTGACCGCCACGGACTCCGACGGCCTGCAGACGACGAAAAGCGTCGAGATACGGCCCGAGGAGGTCGACGTGACGCTCCGGACGGAGCCCGACGGCGTCCCCGTGGACGTCGAAGGGGCGCCCCACTCGACCGACGGCGGCTACACGTTCGACACGGTCATCGGCTACGAACACAGCCTGTCGGCGCCGCAGTCGGTCTGCCGGCAGGGGACGACGTACGAGTTCGCCAACTGGAGCGACGGCGACACCGACCGCACGCGGACGTACACCGTCCCCGACGCGGACGCGACGCTGACCGCGCAGTACGAGGCGGCCGGGTCGTGCGAAGGACCCCCCCAGAGCGGACTGGTCGGCCACTACGAGACCGACGCGGGCGTGACGACGAACGGGAGCGCCGTGACCGGGTGGACCGACGCGTCCGGGAACGGGAACGACCTGGACGCCGCGGGCGCACCCCAGTTCGTCGCGGGCGGCGCGGACGGTGCCGCCGCCGTCGCCTTCGACGGCGAGGACGACGTGCTCCGGCGGACCGGTCTCACCGGCTTCCCCGCCGGGGACGAGGACCGGACGATGTTCCTCGTCGCCAACTACACCGACAACGACGGCGGCTTCGGCGGCGCGGCGTACGGTGCCGCCGCCTCGAACCGGGCGTTCGGCCTCGTCGTGGACGACGACGGCATGTTGACCGTGCAGGGCTTCGGCGGCGGCAACGACTTTCCCGCCGACCGACGGGGCCTCGGCGCCGGGTGGCTCACCCAGTCCGTCGTCTACGAGGGGGGACAGTTCACCCAGTACGCGAACGGCCAGCAGTTGAACAGCGGCACGCACCAGTTCCAGACGAACCCGAAGCGGTTCGTCGTCGGCGGCGAGATAACGCCGCCGCCGTACACGGAGATGCAGGTGTCGGCCGTCCTCGTCTACGACCGCGCCCTCTCCGAGACGGAACGGCGACAGGTCCAGAACTACCTCGCGGCGAAGTACGTCGGGACCGACGGCGCGAACGAACCGCCCCGACTGGACGACATCTCGGTCACCTACACCGGCGGACAGAAGGTCGTCGACGTGACCTCGCGCGCGACAGACGACGGCGACGTCGACGCGTCGAGCGTCCGCGTGGTCGAGGAACCGACGAACGGGACGGTGACGAACCCCGGGAACGGGTCCGTGACGTACACCACGACGAACGCGAACGCGACGGGTGACGCGTTCACCGTCGCCATCAGCGACGCGAACGGCTCCGAATCCGCGCCGGCGACGGTGGACCTCACTTACCAAATCAGCGAGGCCAACGCCCCGCCGACGGCGAACGACGACGCCGCGACCGTCACCGCCGGCGAGAGCGTCGAGATACCCGTCACCGCGAACGACGGTGACGCCGACGGCGCAGTCGACGACGCCTCGGTGACGGTGGTCGACGGACCCGCCGCCGGCGAGGTGACGACGAACGGCGACGGCACCGTCACGTACACGCACACCGGCGACGGCGCGACGACCGACTCGTTCACCTACGAAGTCGCGGACGGCGACGGCGCCGTCTCGAACGTCGCCACCGTCGAAGTGACCGTCGAGGCGGCCGCACCGGCGGACGACGGGACGCCCGAGACCAGAGACGACTACGCGTCGGTCGACCCCGGCGGCGAAGTCACCGTTGACGTCCTCGCGAACGACTCCGCGAACGTGGACGCGGAGACGCTCCGCATCGACGGCGACGGCGAGTTCGGTACTGCCACGGTGACGAACGGCGAACTCGTCTACCGCCACGACGGCGGTGCGACGGGTGACGACCTGATAGAGTACACCGTCGCGGACGAGAGCGGCAACCGCTCCGCGCCGACGTTCGTCTTCGTCGACGTGAACGAGTCCACCGCGCCGGTGCCAGACGACGGCGGGTCCGACGGGAGCGACGACAGTAGCGGCGATGGGGACAACGAGAACGACAGCAGTAACGACGGAGGCAACGGGAACGACGGTGACGACAGTAACGACGGCGGGTCGAACCCGCCGGCGAACCCCGGCGGCGGTGGCGGCGGTGACGACGATGACGACGACGACAGACCGTCTCGGCAGTCCAGTCCGTCGGGGAGTTCCGGCAGTAGCGGGTCCGTCCCCTCCGCCGACGAGGAGGCGACCTTCCGCGTGTCGAACCTGACGCTGTCGGCGACGAACGTCGGCGTCGGCGAACGCGTGAACGCGTCTGCCGACGTGGGCAACGTCGGGGACGCGAACGGAACCACCACGGTCGAACTCGCCGTCGGGAACGGCACCGTCGCGTCCCGCAACGTCACGCTCGACGCGGGAGCGAACGCGACGCTGGCGTTCTCGCACGCGTTCGACGCGGCGGGGACGTACGAACTCCGCGTCGGGAACCGGTCGGCCGGTTCCGTGACCGTCGTCGACGCGAGCCGGACGAACGGGTCCGCCGGCGGCGACGACGCGGGAACGGTGACGGCGGGTTCGGGCGACGACGAGGCGACCGACGGCGACGAGAGCGGAGTGACGGACGGCGGCGAGACGGGAGACGGCGCTACGGCGGCGGACGGCGGAAGCGACGCGGCGGCGGGAGCGGACACGCCTCCCGAAGCGTCCGACGACGAGTCGCAACTGACCTCCGAAACCGGCACCGGGACGAGTACGGGGACGCCCGGATTCGGCGTCGTCGTCGCCGTGTTCTCGATGCTCCTCGCGGCGACGCTGGCGCGGCGGCGGCACGACTGAGGGCGGACGAGCCCCGTCGCTGACGGGCACAATCCGACCGTTAATCGTCCCGGGTCTCGGACCGTCCTCGCGGCCGCAATCACCGTCGAATCGGCTTTCACGGCGTCTCGGAAGATACTCCCCGACTAACTATCTTCACCGGAGCGAAAGGACGGACAGATGAAACGGCTCCTCGTCGTTCTCACGTGTATCACCGTCCTCCTCGCAGGAATCAGCGCGAGCGCCGTCGTCGCGCAGTCGACCGAGGCCACCGACACCGCCGCGGACGACTACTCGCTGGACACGCCCGAGAGCGTTCCCGTCCACGACAGACAGGTGACCGTCGACGGCGCGACGACGAACGTCAGTTCCCTCGTCGGACTGTACCCCGGCGAGGAGGCCGTCGTCGAGGTGACCGCCCCCGACGACGAACTCGCCGTCGTCACCGTCCGGACGCCCGACGGAACGGTCGTCCAGAAGGACAGCCTGACGACCGGAGAGACCGTCCTCGTCGACGGCAGCGACTACGAACGCGGCACCTACCACCTCGTCCTCTCGACGGGCGGGCAGGTGCGGACCGTCAGCCTCCTCGTCGTCTCGAAGTACGAGGTGAGTTACGGGCTGAACAACGTCACGGCCGACGCACTCACCGGCGACGCGACTGTCGCCGGCGGCGTCGCCGACGGCGAGGCGGTCCAGTTCGTCCTCTCGAACGACGAAGGCGAGGTCCGGACGAACGCCTCCGAAGTGCGGCGCGGGCTGTACGACTTCGACCTCTCGCTCGAAGACGTCCCCGACGGGAACTACACCGCACTCGTCGAAGTCGTCAACCAGAGCGGCGACGGCGCGAGCGCAGTTCTCGCGACCAGTCAGGTGCGAACCCTCACGGTCGGTGACGCGGGCGGAGACGAGAACGCGACCGCGGGCAGTGACGCCGCCGCCGCGGACGCGACTGCGACGGCAGTCGATGACTCGGCGTCGGCACCCGCGCAGACGGCGGCCGACGACTCGACGGCCGGAACGGCGGACGGTCAGACTGGCGCGTCCGCAGAGTCGAACTCGACGGTCCCGGAGTACGGTCCGGTCGCCCTGTTCGCACTCCTCGTCTCGTGGGCCGTCGTCGCCCGGGTCCGCCGACGCCGCTGAGCGGTTCTTGGGAGAGCGGACGGGCGGACGTGTCGTGATTCGGTCGGCTCACAGTCGAATGGCCGCGAGCACGAGGAGCGCTCCGATGGCCGCGTTGGCGACCGACAGCGTCGTCGGCGTCGAGAGGGTGAAGAACAACGGGAGCGCGAGGAGGCACGCGGCGACGACGACGATGGCCCTCGCGCCGGCCCGGATGGCCGACGAGACGTGCGCGGACACCCACGCCGCGACGGCCGCGTCTTCGAACAGCGTCACGACGCCGAACAGTTCGAGGAGCGCGCCGATACCGGCCAACAGGCCGACGTGAGACCCGGTTCGGAACAGGAGGACGTGCAGGCCGACGCCGCCGACGACGGCGAGTGCCCCGCCGACGATTCGAACCGCGCGGACGAGCGACGGCCGGTCGAGCGAGAGTCGTCCCGGCTCTCGACCGCCGAGCGTGTCGCCGAGCGTCCCGCCACCGAACGCACCGCCGAGCGACGAGACGCGACTCTGCGCGCGCGCTTCGCGACGGAACGTCCGCTGCACCGGCGTGCCGAAGTAGTACTCGGCCGTCTCGGCGACGACAGTCGCCGCGAGGAAGAACGCGACGCTGAGCAGTGCCACCTCGTTCGAGTCCGCCGGGTCGAGGACGTCGAAGAAGCGGTGTCCCCAGAACAGGTTGGCGTACACGGAGTCGTGAACCGCCCTGAGCGACTCGGCGACGGAGGGCGAGACGTGGTGTGCGTC
This sequence comes from Halogeometricum rufum, assembly GCF_900112175.1. NCBI lineage: Archaea > Methanobacteriati > Methanobacteriota > Halobacteria > Halobacteriales > Haloferacaceae > Halogeometricum > Halogeometricum rufum. The sequence goes on from NZ_FOYT01000006.1 coordinate 199,100, forward strand.
CGGTACCATCGCCCAGATGCCGCCGAGAACGCTCGACGCTCTGGGATATCCGAAGCGCGGCAGGAGGAACGTGACGACGAGCATCGTCGCCGCCGCGCCGAAGGCGAAGTGCGTGATTGCGAGTGACATGGCAGTCGTGTGGAGGACCGTTCCCGAACGCGTACGCTCGCGAACGAAATAAATCCGGTAGACACTCACACCAGTTCGGGACCGTTCGGGAGCGTCCGAAACCGATTCCTGCCGACTGATGACGTCCGGCGAGGAGACACACATCAGACTAACTACCATTTCCATCGTACTAACAGCTCTCGCCGAGCCCGTACACCGTACGGAGACGAACGGCGACCCGACCGCATCCGCTCGTCTCGAAGTTAGTTGCCTGGTAACTCCCCTCGTTCGAGAACAGCGGACACGATGGTGTCCGGGGGAGGCCGACTGCGAACGAACGGTGGGGGCCGACGCGAGGACTGGCTAGTTCGCCGACAGTTCACTCGAAGGAGCCACACCACCACGTCCGGAGTATCATCCACTAGTGAGGTCTCGGCGTTTCGAAATCGGGTGAATCGTTCGGGCCGGAATCTCGCCTCGACGCCGCGTGACGCGGGCCCACAATCGCCTCAGTCGTTCCCCTTCCAGCCGCCTCGTTCCTGTCGTTTCCCTTCCAACCGCCTCGTTCCTGTCGTTTCCCTTCCAACCGCCTCGTTCCTGTCGTTTCCCTTCCAACCGCCTCGTTCCTGTCGTCCGCCCGCAATCGTCACGTCACGAGCGCATCAGACGTCGCCGAAGTCTTCGAGCGTCGTCGGTTCGTCGCCCCCCTCGACGTACGGGTCGATGCTGTCGTGGACGCCGACGAGTTCGACGGTGTCGGCCATCGCCGAGAGGATGAGTTCGACGTCCATGTCGAGTGCGTACTCGCGGTACGTCCCGCCGCGACGGCCCTCGTTTCGCTCGGTGACCGAGACGATGCCCAGCATGGCGAGTTCGCTCAGGTGGTCGCGCATCCGCCGCGGGACCAGCGGGTCGCGGTTCGCCAGTTCGGCGAAGCGAGTGTACCGCGGTCGGACGTCGCGGGAGCGAATGGGCGTCTCGTCCTCGAGGTCGAGCGTGAGGAGGGCGTAGAGGACGAGGTGGCCGTGTTCGGTGAGGCCGTTGATTCCCTCCTTGATGCGTCCGCGTTCGAGGGCGCGTCGGCCGCGGCGGACGTGGTCCTCCTCGATGGTGTCGGTGTCCTCGTCGCGGGCGAGGTCCCCCGCTTTCATCAGGAGGTCGATGGACTGGCGGGCGTCGCCCGCGTCCTTCGCGCCGTAGGCCGCGCACAGCGGAATGACCTCCTCGGAGAGGACGCCGTCGTGGAAGGCGACCTCCGCACGCTGTTCGAGGATGGCGCGGAGGTTCTCGGCGTTGTAGGCCGGGAAGTGAATCTCCTGCTCGCAGAGCGAACTCTTGACTTTCGGCGAGAGGTCGTCGCGGAAGGAGAAGTCGTTCGAGATGCCGATGAGACCGATCTTGGCGACGTCGAGGTTGCCGTTCGCGCGGGCGCGCGGTAGTTGATAGAGAATGCTGTCGTCGTTGACGTGGTCTATCTCGTCGAGAACGACCAGGACGGTTCCCGCCCGGTCGTCGAGTTCCTCCCAGAGCATCTCGTAGACGGACGCGAGGGGGTAGCCAGTCGTGGATATCTGGTTCGCCTCCGAACGGAGACTGTTGACGAGTCGGGTGGCGATCTGGTACGAACTCGTGAGTCCGTCGCAGTTGAGAAACGTCACCGAGAGGTCGATGTCGTCGTACTGAGCGGCGTCTTCTCGGAGGTGCGAGAGCAGGTACTTCGTCGCCGCCGTCTTCCCGACGCCCGTCTTCCCGTACAGGAAGACGTTGTTCGGCTGTTCGCCGTTGATGACGGGTTGAAGCGCCGCCTGGTAGGTGCGCAGTTCCTCGTCTCGCCCGACCAGTTGCTCGGGCTGGTAATCCTCCCGGAGGGCGTCCCGGTCCCGATAGATGTCGTTGTCCCGTTCGAACAGCGCCATAGACACGCCGTCTCGGTGGCTGTTTATAAAACCACCGCGTCCGGAGTGTCCGCTGTTCTCTAGCTATTTAAAGAAACGCGAGAACACACCCCCTCCACTTTGTCCGGAGTTCCGCTCCGAAGAGGGGGGGTGGGGTCGAACCGACAGCCAAGAAAGCACTCTAGAAGCGGTGGCTTTATTATGGAAAAGGCCAAGTTACTCCGTAGTCCTCTTAGAGAAGAGAACGAGAGAGACTACGATCGAGTTCACTACTCTCGTGTGCTAAGAGCGGCATATTCGACGGTTTCTCGTGCGCACACTCGACAGCGTTCCACTCGACGGCACCGTCGTTCCGCCGTTCCACAGATACCCCCTCCCTCCGTGAGTGGAGAACTGCGGACAAAGTGGAGGGGGTGTGTGGCCGGTCGTCCGGCGGCAAACGTACTCTACCTATCATATCGGTTTCTCCCGATTCGACGCCTCAAAGCACGCCTGATACACGTACGGCACGAATTAGACATCTGCCTGAATCTAACAACACCACTATGTCCGCTGTTCTCTCGTCCGTCGTCAGGCGTCGTTCTCTTCGCCGCAATCGTTGCCGTCCTCTGGACTCCGTCGTCTCTCCTGTCGGCACGAGAACAGCGGACACGGTGGTGTGTCGCCATCCGCCCACGTCGGTTCGAGAAAAACAGCGGACAGTGTGGGGTCGGAGCCGACATTCAAAACGTGCAGAATAGATGCAAATAGTGAATCTCGGCCCACGTTACGTCTGTTTACTCCGGACGGTGTGGTCGGGGTTCGTGGTCGGACCGACTCCCACCCGAATCGTCGTCTCGTGTCCATCTGCCTCCGTCGCCCCGTGTCCACCTGCCTCCGTCGCCTCGTGTCCACCCGCTCCCGTCGTCGGCACTCCCTCTCGGTCTGGACCGTCAGAACAGCGGACAGGGTGGAGGGACGCATCGTCGCTCCGGTTCCCTTCCGTCGTCTCTCTTTACTTCCCTCGTCGCCTCCACTCTCGGGTTTCCGCCTCCACCTTCACCGCTGCATCGTCTTCTGTCGTAACCCGCGCGTCTCTCTCCATCTCTTCCAGTTCGTTCGTCGCTCCCGAGACTCCTGTTTCTCCCGCCCTTTCAGCTTCCGTTACCGCACTGCCGTCTCGACTCGTCCACGCCGCCCGTCCACCGTATCGAGTTCACCCGTTCGCGTCACTCTCCGTCGCCGTGGACACCACCGTGTCCGCTGTTCCCCCTCCGATTCTCCGCCAGCGAGACGGGTGGCAGATGGAAGTGCTTAGAGTTAAGTCGGGTCACCCAGTGCACCGGATATGGTCAAACTCGACGACGTGGACCCCGAGGAACTTCGTCGCACTCTCGCAGACGTGGACTCCGCGAAAGAGGCGAAACGACTCGTCGTCGCTCTGGACTACCTCGACGACGTACCGGTCTCGGTCCTCGCAGAACGGTACGGAATCCCGCGTTCGACGCTCTACTACTGGCTCGATAGGTTCGAGACGGAGCCTATCTCCGAGGCGATTACCGACGAGGACCGGCCGGGACGCCCCCGGAAACTGGACGACAGGGACCGGAAGCGACTCTCGGAACACCTCGAAGCGTCTCCCGGCGAGCACGCGTACGACGCGGACGAGTGGACCCCCGAACTCGTCAGAGACCACGTCGAACGCGTGTTCGGCGTGTCGTACTCGGTCGGCCACGTCCGTCGCCTCCTCCGCGAACTGCGGTCGTCGTGAACCTAACCCGCGTCCCGTTCAGGTCTCGACTCGACTCTGATTCGGTTCCGATTCGTTTCCGTCGAAACAGCCGTGCCGCCGCCTCCAACCCGTTCCGTCGTTTCGGTACTCTCGTTCGTCTCGGCACTCTCGTTCGTCTCGTTACCTAAGGCCGACGCGCGTACTGCTGTACGACGACGGCGTCGTCTATCGTGCGTCCAGAGGCGATTCACTGTCGTCGTGCGTCCAGAGGCGACTCACCGTCGGTCGTCGGTGCGTCGTAGCCGACGCCTGCAGAGGCGGAACGTATTTACTGGTTCGTCAACTCGTATCTACTGTTCAATGAGTAGTGACGGGAACGAGAGGTCGGGCCGCGGCCGCCGGAGCAAGGTTCGACGCCTCATCGACGAGTACGACCTGGAGGGTGAAGGCGAACGCTTGGAGAACCGGTGCACCGCCAACCGAGAGGACCGCCTGAGTCTCCGCGAACTCGCCGACGACTTCAATCGACGCCTCCTGCGTGCGGTCATGGTCGAGGTGGGGATGAATCCGCTCGACGGCGAAGTGGCCAACACGTACCGCCTGCTGACGGACGACGACGTGTCGAGCGGGATGCAGACCCAGGCGAGACAGACTCTCGAACGCGAGGGCGTCGACGTGGACGAACTCCAGAAGAACTTCGTCTCCCATCAGGCGATACACACCTACCTGACGAAGTATCGCGGGGTCAAGCGCGACGAACAGACCGACGAGGACCGCGTCCAGAAGGGACTCGACACCATCCAGCGACTCCGAAGCCGAACGGCGGCCGTCTCCGAGAACATCGTCGAAAACCTCGCGAGTACGGGTCGCATCGACGTCGGCGACTTCGAGGTGCTCGTCGACGTTCGCGTCTTCTGTCGGGACTGCGGGACGCAGTACGACGTACAGGACCTCCTCGAGGAGGGGCGGTGCGAGTGCGGGGGGAACCTCGTCTCGGCCGCCGGCGAGACCGAAGCGTCTCGGTGACGGCGACGCTCGACGCCTCGGCCGTCGACGACTGCACGTCAGCGACGCGACCCGCACCCGAGACGGCGAAGGTGCGTTCGGACGGAGAGGCCGGCTTACGACTCCGATTTCGTATTCCGAGTTGGATATCGTTACAGCGTTATTCCTGTAACGTCGCCGCGACGTGAGATGAAGTATTATATACTCGCGCCCTATTGGATGTCCTATGAGTCGTGCACAGTCTACGACAGAGACCGTCGAGCTTCACGTCGAGAACATCGGCGGTATCGAAGAGACGACGGTCGAACTCGGCCCCGGGGTCACGGCGCTCGCGGGCCGAAACGCCACGAACCGAACGTCACTTCTGCAGGCGATTATGGCGGCTCTCGGAAGCGACCGGGCGTCGCTGAAGGCCGACGCAGACGAGGGTTCGGTGACGCTCACCGTCGGCGGCGAGACGTACACCCGAACGCTGAAACGACGCGGTAGCACAATCGCCACCGAAGGTGACCCGTATCTCACCGACGCGACGCTGGCCGACCTCTTCGCGTTCCTCCTCGAATCGAACGAGGCCAGACAGGCCGTCGCCCGCGGCGACGACCTCCGCGAACTCATCATGCGGCCCATCGACACCGAGGCCATCCAGACGGAGATTCGCAACCTCGAACAGGAGAAACGCGAAGTCGACAGCGAGATATCCAGCCTCGACTCCCTCGACGGGCGTCTCCCCGAACTCGAACAGAAGCGCACGTCGCTGAAGGAGCAGATCGAGGAGAAACGCGCGGAACTGGAGGAGAAAGAGCGGGAGATAGAGGAGGCGGACGCCAACGTCGAGCAGACCCGAGACGACCGCGACGAGTTGGAGAGTCGGCTCGACGACCTGAAGGAGGCCCGGTCGAACCTCGAAGACGTCCGCTACGACATCGACGCCGAGGCCGAGAGCATCGATGCGCTCGAATCCGAGCGCGACGAACTCACCGCCGAACGCGAGGACATCCCCGCGGAGATAGAGGGTGGCGACGAGATAGAGGCGCAGATAGCCGACCTCCGCGACCGGATGCAGCGACTGGATTCCAGCGTGAACCAACTCCAGACCGTCATCCAGTTCAACGAGGACATGCTGGAGGGGACGAGCGCGGACGTCGCCGCCGCCCTCCGCGACGACGCCGGTGCCGGTTCCGTCACCGACGCCCTCGTCGAGTCGGACACGGTCGTCTGCTGGACCTGCGGGACCGAAGTCGAGACCGAACAGATCGAGGAGACGGTAGACCGCCTCCGGTCGCTCCGCCGCGACAAACTCGACCAGCGGAACGACCTCCGCAGTGAGATAGACGACCTCGAATCCGAGCGCGACGAACTCGAACAACTCGACCGCCGACGCGAAGAACTGGAGGACCGTATCCAGAGCATCGACGCGGAACTCGACCGCCGCCGCGACCGCCGCGAGTCGCTGAAGGAGGAACGCGAGAACCTCACCCAACGCGTCGAAGCGCTCGAATCCGAGGTCGAGGAACTGGAGTCTCGCGACTACGGCGACGTCCTCGAACGCCACCGCGAGGCGAACCAGTTGGAGTTCGAGATCGGACGGCTCGAAAACGACCTCGAGGACACGGAGGACGAGATAGCGTCCGTCGAGTCTCGACTCGGCGAACGCGACGAACTGGAGGCTCGGCGCGAGGAGATTGCCGACGAACTCGCGGACCTGCGGACCCGCATCGAGCGCATCGAGTCCGAGGCCGTCGAGGAGTTCAACACGCACATGGACACCGTCCTCGACATCCTCGACTACCGGAACCTCGACCGCATCTGGATCGAACGGACCGAACAGACGGTCCGAGAGGGCCGCCGGAAGGTCCAGAAGTCGATGTTCGACATGCACATCATCCGGAGCACCGCCGACGGAACGACGTACGAGGACACCATCGACCACCTCTCGGAGTCCGAACGCGAGGTGACGGGACTCGTGTTCGCCCTCGCGGGCTACCTCGTCCACGACGTCCACGAGACGGTGCCGTTCATCCTGCTGGACTCGCTAGAGGCCATCGACTCGGGCCGCATCGCCCAGTTGATCGACTACATCAGCGAGTACGCCGAGTACACCGTCGCCGCTCTCCTCCCCGAGGACGCGGCGGCACTCGACGACGACTACGAACGCGTCCGCGAAATCTGAGACGCGGACGCGACCGGTCCGTGTTCGGCCCGGTTCCGGCCGTCGACCGTTCGCCCGTCGGTCGCTCGGTGTTCCCGCCGAGACCCGTTCCGAAAGTAACGAAACTCGACTTGTTCTACAGATAAATATGTACGGATTTGTATACAGTAACTGAATACGGATTTACAGGACTGACGGGGCTGCTCACCTCGAACAGAAGCAAAATTTTCACAATTTCTACAATGCTCAGAATGTTGTCAGAGATGGTTAGACGTCCGAGAGAGATCCGAATCTCGGTGCCCGCTGAGAGATAGCGTCTGTTCGAGTCGGAGCGTGGAAACGAACGCGGCCGGTGAAGAAAGCGAGTCCGAGTGAAAGATCGGAGCGCGGTAGATTCCTCAGTCGCGGCGGACCGCGAGGAGGGCCGCGGCGAGGAGTGCCACGAGGGCCACGACGACGCCGAAGCCGGGCGTTCCGGTGGACGTCTCGGTGGCCGTGTCGGTCGGTTCACCGTCGGTGGGGGCCTCGGTGGCCGTGTCGGTCGGTTCACCGTCGGTGGGTATCTCCGTCTCCGTCTGCGTCTCGGTGTCCGTCGGCGTCTCCGTCACGGTGTCGGTCGCCGTGTCGGTGGTGGCGTCACCCTCGCCGACGTTGCCGTCGACGGTGAGGGAGTCGGCCGCGCCGCCGCGGACGGTCACCTCGAACGTGTCGCCGGCCTGCTGCTCGCTGAAGTCGAACGTCCCTTCGTAGGTGCCGTCTTCGGTCACGTAGACGGACGCGGTCTTCAGGAAGCTCGGCTGCGTGTCGCCGCTGGAGCGGACGCGCAGACTGAGTTCCGTTCCGGGTGCGACCGTGGTCTCACCCGCGACGGTCTGGCCGGACGCGGCCGAGACGTTCACGGGTTCGTCGAGCGAGTGTTCCGCTTCGACGATGCCGTACTCGTCTTCGACGGTCTGGTCCTCGTCGGCGAGGTTACCCTCGTCCTCGTACACCGTGAAGTTCGCGAGCAGTTCCTGACCGTCGTCGAGTTGGACGGTCTGGCCGTTCGGTCGTTCACCCACCACGTCGTCCGTGTCGAACGCCACGAAGTACGTGTCGTTGTCCGGGTCGGGGACGACGACGGTGTTCCCGGCGTGGAGGTTCAGCACGAACGCGTCGCGGTTCGCGCTGGGGTTCGACTCTTCGACGCTGAGTTCGTACACGTTGCCGTTCAGGGCGAAGAACGCGGCGGTGTCGTTCCCGCTCTGCGCTTCGAGCGCGCCTTCGAGACCGGAGGCCTGCAGTTGGTGAATCACCAGGTCGCCGTCGGCGATGTCGTCGGACTCGGTGACGTTGGCGTTCGCGACTGCCTCGTACACCTCGTCGCTGTCGTCGAACGTCGTGCCCGTGGGGGCGGTCCAACTGACGAGCGAGTCGGTGGTGCGCTCTTCGAGGACCAGCGTGCCGACGCCCTGCGAGTCGTCGGACGCGTCGTCGCCGGAGCGGACTTCGAGGTCGTACTCGCCCGCGTCGAGGAGCGAGCTGACGCGGTTCTGCGGGTCGATGTCGCTGGTGTCGATGTCGTCGTCGCTGTCGGCGACGTCGAACACGTCGCCGCTCACGCCGTTCGTGGCGGCGTAGGTGTTGAACAGGACGTTGACTTGCCCGTCGCCGGAGTCGTCCTCGACGGTGACGTTGGCGCGGAAGCCGGCGTCTTCGGAGCCGATAGTCAGCGTCGCGGTGTCGGTGTTCGAGAGGGTCACGGTGATGTTCGCGATGTCACCGCGCTGTTGGGTGACGATTCCTCCGGCGATGTCCGCGCGGCCCTCACCGGCCTTCGAGACGGTGACGACGTCGGATTCGATGACCACGCCGGAGCCGAGGTCGGTCACCTCGACGGTGTAATCGTCCGTGTCGACGGGCCCGAGCGTGAACTCGAACTCGCCCTGACCGTCGAGGTTGCCGGTGACGGATTCGCCGCTGACGGCGTCGCCGTCACTGTCGAGGAGTTCGACTTGCACGCCGCGGGTGCCCGCGTTCGCGGAGACGGTGCCCTCTATCTCGTCTTCGTCCGTCACGGTCCGGTCGTCGATGTCGACGTCCAGGCCGAGTTCGCGGAGTTCGATGGTGGCCGTGTTGCTGCCGTCGAACGTGGCCTCGTAGGAGCCGACGTCTCGGTTCTCGGTGTCGAACGTGTAGACGCGACTGTTCGTCCCGGTCGACCCGGAGACGAAGTAGGTGAAGTCGTCGTCGTCGTCGGTGATTTCGATGTCGGTGTTGACCGAACTGGCCACGACGGCGACGACGGAGCCTCTGTAGGCGTTCACGTCACCGTTCGGGCCGACGGTCGTCGCCGCGAACGCGACGTCCTTCCGACCGCCGTTCGAGAGGTCGTTGTTGGACGCGTCCTGGATGTCGCCCGAGAGGCGAATCTCGATGTCGCGCGACTGCACGACGTCGTTCATCTCGACGATGACGCGACCGTTCTGGGGCTGGGTGATGGAACTGACCTGTCCCGAGATGTCCTCGTCGTCGTCGAAGACGGTGAAGTTGTCCGTCGTCAGACTGTTGCTGTTCACTTGGGCGCTGAACGGTACCTCGATGACAGCGTCGTCGCTGCTGTCGACGTAGTGGACGGCGCCGCCCTCGTATTCGAAGGTGGACTGTGCCGCCCCTGCTCCCGCGAACGCGACGGTCCCGGCGAACACCGAGAGCACCATCAACGCGGAGAGAACGATCGCTCGTGTCTTGTGTGTATGACTCATGGATATCACTACTCGGTCGGAGACGGTCGGAGCGACCTCGGCGCGACGCCGACAGAGTCGGCGCGGGCGAGTCCGCCGGACCGGGTTCCGATGAGGATGTAAGCGACAGTGAGTCTGCTGAGGATAAGTACTTTGTGTGGATACAATCTATTTGACACGTGCTACTCCGCGCCTAACTCCGGCGTATCTCTCGGATTCGGCGGTTCCGCTCTGAGAGGGTGAGTCGCGACCTGTGCTAGCTCCCACCGAGGACGCGCTTGAACAGGGTGAACGTGAGCAGGGTGAAGAACAGGCCGTTCAACATCCCTTGGCTCATCGCGAACAGACGCGCGGCCCACCCGAGGGGGTTCACGTCGCCGTAGCCGACGGTACTGAAGCTGATGTAACTGTAGTAGAGGCCGTCGAACAGTACCTCGCCGGGATTCGCGGCGTTCCAGATGACGCCCGCCTGCGTCTCGAACGGGCCGCCGAGGACGTAGAAGACGCCGAACACGGCGGGCAGGAGGAACGTCAACGCCGCGATGCGGGGCAGGCGGTTGCCGTACCCGCAGGTCACCTGCATGAACAGGTTCAGGGTGACGCTTGCGGCCTTCTTCACCCGTCCCCACGCGTTCATCGAGTACTCGTTGCGGAGGATGTCGGCGTTCTTCTTGCGGTTGTAGTAGTAGCGCTTGAACTCGAACTCCCGGCTGGCGGGCGTGTCGCCGACGGCGTTCGCACTCGACTGGGCCTTCCGGTACGTCTCCTCTATCGTCTCGTCGGTCAACTCGACGGCGTAGTTGCCGGTGGCGTCGTTCTCGATGAAGTCGTGGATGGTCCAGTCGTTGCGTTCGAGGTAGCCGTGGTGGTTGCTGAAGTCGAAGCCGTCGAAGTCGGTGAGACAGAAGCGGAAGTGGTCGAGCAGGTCGCCCTCCGCGCCCTCGCCCTCCAGTCGCACGTCGCCGACGGTGGTGTTCGTCATGTCGTACGGGACGACGCTGCCGCCCGACTCGACGATGGTCCCGCTTCGAAGCGTCGCGTCGGTCAGGTCGACGCAGGTGGGTTTCGTCCCGGGGAGGACGTGGAACCGGCCGCTCTCGGAGAACGCCGCCTCGCGGAACGTACACGTCCCCTCGAACGTCGTCTCCCAGAACGACCCGCGGGTGAACCGGGCACCGCTGAAGTCGGCGTCCGTCTCGAACGTCGCCTCGTCGAACGAGCAGTTCTGCTCGCGGTAGTTCGCGCCCCCCTCGAACGTCGCACCGCGGAACCGGGCGGCGTCCTCGAACGTGGCCGCCCCGAAGTCGGTGTCGCCGTGGAACCGCGCCTCGTCGAACGTCACCCGCCCGGCGAACGTCGCCGCGGCGAACGTCGCGTCGTCCTCGAACGTGGCTTCGACGCCGGCGACGTTTCCCTCGAACTGGGCCTCCTCGAACACGGCGGGGGCGCCGAACGTCACGTTGCGGAGGTTCGCCTCGCCCTCGACGGTCAGCCCGTGACACTCCGCGCGCGCGTCGAACGCCGCCCGGTCGAGGTTCCACTCGCCCCGGCAGACGGCCGACTTGAAGTCGGCGAAGCGAAAGCGCGCGAGTTTGAAGTCGGCCTCGCCCTCGAAGACGGCGCTCTCGAACGTCACGTCGTCGCTCGTCGTCCGACTCCCGCCGTCGAACGCGACGCCGCGGAACTCCGCCAGGTCGCGGAACCGCACGTTCTTGAACCCGGCGTCGTGGGAGAACCGCGCCTCGTCGAAGTCGGCCACCCGGTCGAACACGCACCCGTGGAAGACGCTGTCCCCGTGGAAGTTCGTGTGCTCGAAGTCCGCCGCCGCCTCGAACGTACAGTCCTCGAAGGTGACGTACTGGAAGTCGGTCTGTCTGAAGTGCGCGTCGTCGCGGAAACTCGCGCCCGCGAAGGAGACGTGGTCGGCGAGGACGTGACTGCTCCCACTCGTCGCCGCGTTTCTGAAGTTGACGACGCCGCGGAACGTCGCGTCCTCGAAGGTGGTGTCCTCTCGAAAGGTCGTCTCGTCGCAGGTGACCGTCGCCTCGAACGTCGCGCCGTCGAAGTGGACGTCCTGTTCGAAGGTGGCCTCGGAGGTGTCGAGTTCGCCGGTGACGACGGTGCCCGACGCCTCCACGTCGCCCGTCACGGTGGCGTCCTCGAACGTGACGCGGCCGAGCGTCGCCTCGCGGACGTTCAGCCCGTGGTCCAGACGACCGTGCGTGAGGTCGATACCGCCGATTTCGGCGTGCTGGAAGTTCAGCACGTGGTTCGTCTCGGCGTCCACCTGCTGGTAGGTCAGCGGCAGGTTCGGGAGCGTCGCGCCGACGTACTCGTTCAGGCGCGGGTCGTCCGTGTGGAGGTTCTCGAACAGGCGGTCGACCACGTCCTGCGGGCGCACGTCCAGCGCGGTTCGCTCGTCGGCCGACATGTGGAACACGCAGACGTCGCTGTCGGCGTGGGCGGGGTGCGGACACTCCCACGTGGTCCGGAGGCTGGCGTCGGTCCGTTCGGAGGGGTCGAACGTGTACCGACAGCGCTCGTCGTCGCCGTCGCCCGCGTCGCGTCGCCGGGCGGCGTCGGCCCCGTTTCGCGCGGCGGTTCCGTTCGTCCCGGCGCGACTCGCGCCGGCACCGTCGGCACCGTCGGCCGGCCCGTCGTCGGAAGCGGTCATCGCGCCGTTTCGGTCGTCGGAACCGATGGCTGCGCCGTCCGGGCCGTCGGCGTCGGGTTCGGGGGTCGAGTCGGTGTGTCTCATCGTGGCTCCCGGTCGGGACCGGTCGTCCGAACCGGTCGGATTCGGCGAGTATTCCGCGCAACCGCACTTAAAGTTCGGGGACCGCGTCGCCGCGACGCCGTCGCTTCCGCACCGCGCGGGGCCGTCACTCTAACACCTCGCGGCGTTCCCGCCTGCTCAACTCGACGTTCGTCGCGTTCGGCGAGCAGTGTTCGCACTCGCGGGCGGGGTTCGTACTGCGGTCGTACACCTTCAGCGGGTAGCCGAGGACGAAGAACGCGTCCATCTGGTGGCGTTCGACGATGGCGTCCGCCGGTTCGCCGCAGTTCGGGCACCACTCCTCGTCGGTTGCGGGTCGCTGGTAGATGACCTTGTGGCGGCCGAACGTCCGGGCAGCCTCCCGTTTCGTCTGTTCGACGAGGTCCTCGACGGGGTACGGAGCCTCCTCGACCGCGTTCTCGAACCCGGCGTCGCTCTCCACCGACGCCGAGAGGTACGGTCCGACGCCGACGGTGTTGTCGTAGCCGACGAAGTGGACGGTCACCGCCGCGCCGCGCCCCGAGAGTTCCACCTCGTGGCCGTGGCCGACGACGTACACGTCCACGTCGCTTCGGACCGCCTCGACGGTCACCTCGTGGTTCGCCCCCGTCACGTAGACGCCGGCGTCGGGGTCGGACGCCGTCGCGGTCTGTCGCCACCCGTTCGTCACCACGTCGAACGCCGTCGGGTCGGCGTCGGGGCCGGCGGCGCGGTAGACGTTCTCCGCGCCGACCACGTCGAGACTCCCGGCGACGGCGTCCGCGGGGACGAACACGTCCTCTGCGCCGGCTATCGTCAGGTCGCCGTCGACGCCGCCGGACTCGACGTAGGCGTCCTCGTCGGCCCGGAGCGTCGTCGCCGCCGTCGCCTCGCCGTCGACGCGATCGACCGGTTCGTTCGTGAAGACGTACTCCGCGTCGGTCAGGCGCGCGTCGCCGGCGACGCTCCCCGACTGGAGGAACGCGTCCGCGGGGTCGCGGACGGTGACGGGCGACCGCTCCGACCCGGCGAGTGCGAGGTCACCGTCCACGGACCGGTCGGTCATCGCCGGCCCTCCGCGGGTCGTTCGCGCTCGGGATTCGGAGCGGTCGAATCGGCTCCCGTGAGCGTCAGCGTCGTCTCCGTCCGCACGGACGCGTCGCGTTCGGGGTAGGTGTGGTACGTCTCGTAGCCGGTGCCGTCGTCGGCGACGGCGACGGTGGTCCACGCGTCGGGGCCGAACCGGAAGGCGGCGTCGGCCCCCGCCGCACCCGGAAACGCCGAGAGCGGTTCGACGCGAACGGTCGTCTCCGCGCGGACGGCGTCGCTCTCGAACGCGACGCGGCCCGACGCGCCGGGGTCGAGCGCCGTCGTCTGCGAGGCGGCGGCCGGCAGGGGGTCGCAGGAGCACACCTCGTGGTAGTCGAGAGCGGGCGCACTCACGAGGTGCGACTGGCCGATGACGGCGAACGCGCAGGGCCGTCCGAGGAGTTCGCCCGGCGTGAGCGTCTTCACGTCGAATCGCTCGACGTCCGGGGGGTCGCTCGCGTACGCGAAGTGCAGGTCGGTCGTGTCGGTCGTGTCGGTGGGTGAGTGAGTCATTGTCAGTCGACGATGATGTCGTAGTTGGGGTCGAAGATGGAGTTCACCTCGACGCCGTCGTAGCGGGGTACCTCGCGCCACCGCACGTCGCGGTAGCGGTCGCCGTGCCTCCGGACGTAGTCGTCGCCCCGGTCCACGTCGAACGCCGTCCCGTTCGTGCCGGGTCGGTCGCCCGGCGCGAGGACGTAGAACCGTTCGACGCGTTCGACGTCGCCGTCGGCGTCGATGTCCTCCCACGCCCAGTACGGCGCGTACCGGGTGAACCCGGCGTCGCGGACGGTGTTCGTGAACGCCTTGTTGTGGTCGCCGTAGGCCGAGGCGGCGTACGTCCACGTGACGACCACGCCGTCGGAGGCCAACCGGTCGCGTATCGCGCCGTAGAACTCCGTCGAGTAGAGTTTCAACAGGTCGTCGTCCGTCGCGCCGGGGACGTCGAGGAGGACGAGGTCGTACGTCTCGTTCGTCTGCCGGAGGTAGGTGTAGCCGTCGGCGACGGTGGTGGTCAGGCGGTCGTACTCGTAGGCGTCGTCGTGCCACTTCGAGAGGAACGAGTCGTTGCGGGCGTACGCCATGAACTCGGCGTCGATGTCCACCTGGTCGACGGTCACGTCGTACTCGCGCAGGTGGTCGACGGCCACGTAGTCGCCGCCGCCGACGACGAGGACGTTCGTCTCGGGGTCGTGGTCGAACCTCGTCATCGGCACGTCGACGAGGCCGGAGTGGTAGGAGTCCGCCCAACTGTCGCAGAGTTGGACGGCGGTGCCGAGACGCAGACAGCGCTCCGTCTCGCCCGCGAAGTGGGGGTTCTCCCCGACGCCGGTCCACGTCCGTTCGTACTCGACGACGTGTTGGTACGTGGTCGTGTGCTGACCGACGACGCTGGCCCGCATCGCCCCCGGCGCGTACTCGTCCTCCACGTCCTGTTCGAGGTACAGCGACGAGAGCGTCTCGTCGACGCGTTCGTGTTCGTAGACGGCGACGCCGTAGGAGGCGGTGACGAGGAGGCAGACGACGAGGAGGGTGGCGGACTCCCGACCGACGAGACGGCGACGCTCGCCGCGGAACAGCCCCCACTCCCCGCTGAACCGCGCGACGAACGCGAGGGCCGCCACGCCGTTCAGGAGGGCGAGGACGAAGATGGTGGGGATGAGACCGAGTCGCGGGTAGAGGACGCGCGCGTAGACGACGGCGCCGAACAGGCCGCCGACGTAGTCCATCGCGAGGACGAGCGACAGTCCGCTCCGGCGCTCCGTCGTGCGTTCGACGTGCCAGAACACGCCCATGACGCGGACGACGCCCCCGTGAAGCAGATTCGTCGCGCGCGACGCCCACGCGGGGACGAGGGCGTCGGTGTCGCCCTCCTCGTCCTCGACCATCCGCGTCAGCAGGGGCAACTCGAACCCCGAGAGGAGGCCGACGACGACGACGGGCGACCGGGCGACGACCCAGAGGAGTTCCGACGGCACCGCCTGCGGGATGCGGACGCTGTTGAGGGCGACGACGAGGAGGAAGCCCGCCGGCGCGAGGACGGCCAGGTACACCTCGGTCCGGAAGAGGTTCGACGGTCGGTCGCCCGACAGGTCGTCCGAGAGGGCGGCGCCGACGCCGAGGCTGAAGAAGTAGAGGCCGACGGTGATGACGTACTGCGTGACCGTGCCGCCGTACATCACCGTCAGGAGTTCGGAGTAGACGAACTCGTACGCGAAGCTACAGAAGGAGACGACGAACGTCACCCCGAGGAGGGTGAGCGTCTTCGTCCGCGCTGTCACCTGCGACATGGTTCGAGGGCGGGGAGAGCGGTCATCGGTCGTGTGGGACGGGCGGTGGTCGTCACGGTGGCCGAGCGGTCAGACCCGCGGAGATACTTTCCACGTCTCCTCGATGTCGTACGCCTCGCTGCCGAACTGATCGTCGACTCGGACGTCGAGGCAGGCCCACCCGAAGTCGTGGTTCACGTTCTGCCCGTTCAGCTTCGTCCCCACGCGGTACCAGCCCTCTCGCGGCACGTCGAACCGCTCGACGCCGCCCGGGTCGGCGACCGTCTCGTCCCACGGCACCGGACCGGGGCCGGGCGGGTCGTCGGTGAACGCGGCGTTCGACCCGAGGTAGGCGAACCCGAGCGTTCCGGCGGCGGCGGCGTACCGCGTCACCTCGTCGCGGTGGTTCTCGTACCAGTCGTCGTCGTCGTCGTCGCCGTGGTAGTGCGCGTAGCCGTGGTGAGTTCGCGGGGCGCTACTGTACCCGCCCGTCCCGCGACCGGTTGCTCCACTGCCGCCGCCGCGGCCGCCGCCTTTCTGCGCGCTGGCGACGCCCACGGGACTGAGGGCGGCGAGGAGCGACGCCGGTGCGTCGAGCGACCCGGACGACCCGGATTCGAAGCGGGACATCACCCACGGGTCGTCGGCCACGTCGGCCACGAGCGTCTGGCTCTGGTCTCCCAAGGACACGTCGGAGATGGCGTTGGACCGTCTGGGCGGCGGCGTCGAGTCGCCGAGGCACCCGGCGACGGCGGCGACTGCGGCCGCGCCGGATGCCTGGAGGAGGCGGCGTCGTCTCATTTCGTCCCCGATAACGGAGTAGGGTGTTATATGTCTTGTTGACTGGCCGAACTCTCCGATTTTACTTCGTATCCGCCGGTGGGCGGAACGCGCTCGCCGTCGCTCGCACCGGTCGGACTGGCGGACGGTCCGGGCGACCCGTCAGCGGTCGGTTCGGCCCGCGAAGACGACTCCTCGCACCGACCGCACTCGGCCGAGGGCGGACCACCCGCCGTGGACGGCGACGCGGACTCCGTAGCCGACGGCGACGAGGGCGAGGAACGACGCCACCGACCCGGCGAGGATAGCCGGCACCTCCGCGGGCGTCTGCGTGTACGCGACGGCCGCGGGCGTCCGCGGGTACAGCAGTGCTCGTCCCGCGACTGCGACGCCCCCGAGTGCGGCGGCGGCGGCCAGCAGTCGCGCCCCAACCCACGTGAGTAGCGCCCGCTCGACTCTGAACGGCGCCGTCACGGCGCACGTCGCCCCGAACACCGTCGCCCCGAAGACGACGACGCCCGCGACGAGGTTCGACGGCGGAACGTCCGCGAGGGCGATACTGCTCAGCGCGACGGTCCACCACCCGAGTCCCAGTACGACTGTTCTCCCATCCCGGTGTCGCACGAGTTCCCACACCCGCGCGTCGTTCACTCCCATACGCACGAGAGAGACGTTTTAACCGACAATTAATATAGATTGCTACACGTTCACGGATACCAATACTTCAAGAACGGAGACGGAACGGAATATACGTTCTCGTTAATCAGACACTTTGCGCGTCCCCGAGCCTGACTGTCTCGGATTCGCGAAATCGGCGGAGATAAACCCCGGTCCGTACTCTGTCCGGTAGAGACCGATGCGCGAGGACGAACTGGCGACGGCGGTGGTCGAACACTTCGAGGCGGCGTTCGAGGACAGCGAGGTCCGACTCGAAGAACCGTACGACCACTACGGCAATCGGGGGTCGGTGGACGTCTACGTGCGCACGCGGACGCCCGGACGCGAGGACTACCTCGTCGAACTCAAAGCGGACCCGGCGGTCAGAATCGCCTCGGGGGCCAACGAGATTCTCCGGCAGTACCGCCGGATGGAGCGCTACTTCTACAAGGACGACGAGCACGAGATACGACGGAAACTCGCCCGCGACGGGCCGGGCGTTCACTTCCTCCTCCTCTTCGCGCCGACGGTGGCGTGCGTCGAACACGTCGGCGAACATAGACGACTGTACGAGTCGGTCACCGCCGAGACGAGCGTCGACGGCGTGCCGGCGGTCAGGAAAGTGGCGTTTCTGACGAACCTCCGTCGGGCCGACGAGGGCGAACTCGGCTTTCTGTCGGTGAACGGGGACGTGCCGTTCGACTCGGTACTGTTTCACCAGGCTATACCCTCGGGGTCACGCCTGCAGGAGGCGGTTCGAGCGGCGGAACTCGAGGAGTGACTCCGACGCTCGCGTGACTGCACCGCCCGGTACGCGCTCTCACCTAACAGCCTAGTTACCACGTTTATACGGCTCCAGCCGTTCGATTGTCGATACGGAACGCGAGCGTTCGCGCTGTGTGCTACGGCACGATTTGGGCCCGACGCACCCGGTCGCACCGTAGTCGGAAACGCTACCGCCGACGCCGAACGCGGTGCCCACGGCGGATGCACACACAGTCACGCGAGTTCCGGATCGACAACCATGAGCAACGGTGACACGACGACTGCGTCCCTGAACTCGATGTTCGAGACACTCGCGGACGCGACGCGGCGTCGCGTCCTCCTCGCACTGACCGACGACGCTCCGCTCACGGTTCGAACGCTGGCCCGACGCGTCGAACCGGACTCCCGAGTGAGTTCGACGCGGACGGTTCTCCGCCACCACCACCTCCCGAAGTTGGAGCGACACGGATTCGTCTGGTGGGACCGCGCGGACGGCACCGTCGGACGGGGGTCCAGATGGAGCGACGTTCGTTCTATCCTCGACGCCATCGAGTACCCCGCCGAGCGGACCGTTCCAGCGTAGGCCGTCACCGTCTCGGCCGCCGTCCTGCCCGCGCGCGGTGTCGACCGCTCCGTCCGGCCGACCGTCGGGCCGTCACTCCTCGTCGCGCGCGGCGAGGATGGCCGTCACCACCTCGTCGGGGTGGTCGGCGGCGACGCGGACGAGGGCGTCGTGGAACTCCCGCCCGGTCAGGTCGCGCACCTCGTGGTCGCGACGGAGCAGCGACTCGACTTCGAACTCGGCGTCGTCCATCACCGACAGCGTCTCCGGCCGGACGTAGACGCTCTTCGCCGACGTGTCCTCGAACTCGAACGCCGGACTGCCCGACGACGCGGCGTCGTCGAGCGCATCCGCCTCGTCCGTCACCCCTGCGTCGTCGCTCGTCTCCGCCGACGCCGACTCCCCCGACTCCCCGACGGGCGCTTCGGGTTCCTCTTCCTCGACTACGTCACCGAGACCCGAAAAGCGGTTCTCGTCAGGCATCGGTGCCTCCGTTCTCGACGACCCGAGCCAGTTCGTCGAGTCGGTCGAGCATGTCGCTGCTCGGGTCGTACTCGCGGAGCGTCTCGCCGTCGCGCCACGCGCGACTGAACGCGATGCGGTGGCGGAGTCCCGGTCCGGGCGACTCGCCGAACCGGTCCGACCGGCCGAACGAGGGGAGATACTGCTCGAACGGCGAGGCCTCCAGGTCGTCGATGATGCGTCGCTCCTCGTTGTTCCCGCTCAGGTCGTTCGGTACGATGGCGAGGATGTCGAGGTCGACCTCCTTCCGGATGGGCCGGATCTGCTGTTCGACCATGCGTTCGAAGCCGCTGACGCTCGGTTCGCTCATGAGGAGCGGCACGATGACGTTCCCCGCGCCGATGAGCGACGCGTCCGAGAGCGGACCGAGACTCGGCGGGGAGTCGATGACGATGTAGTCGTACTCCTCGCCGAGGAGGGGTTCGACGATGCGACGCCGGACCCACAGCACGCCGAAGGTGGAGTTTCGGATGCGGTCCTCGATGTCGTCGAGGTCGACGTGCGCGGGGAGGAGGTCGAACGCGCCCCGGTCGTGGAGTGTCTCTTCCACGTCCACCGGGTCGTCGTCGGTCAACAGGTCGCCGACGTGCGGTCCCTCGGCGGTGTAGAGGTCTTTCCGACCGACGCCCTCCGTCGCGTTCCCCTGCTGGTCGAGGTCGACGAGGAGGACGTCGTTCCCTCGCGCGGCGAGTGCGTCCGCGAGGTTGATAGCGAGGGTGGTCTTCCCGACGCCGCCCTTCTGCAAAGAGACGCTCACGGCGCGCGCCATCTATCGACCCTCCGCTTCGGACTGTGTTCGATTCGCGTACATGGTGAGATGTGTGGAATGTGTGAAATTTGTAGGCGGTGTCTATCCGTTTCGGTTCGGTCTTCCCTTCTGCGGCATCCCATATAACACCTCGTCAGACATTCGGAGATTCTCAAAACTTTCACAATTTCTAAAATGTTTGGAGTGTCCGACAGCACAAAAATTTATCAGCACCCTCTCAAATCCAAATTATAGCACAATTTTCACAATTCCTAGAACCAAACTGATGAAACCACACTTTCTAAAATCCTCACAATTCTCAAAAATTGTAGAACTCGCAGACCGCTCGAACTGTCTCCGCTGAGATGTCTTAGAAGTCTACAAATTTTACAAATTTTAAAATCTCTACGCGAGGTGAGCACTGCTCACTTGGCGGACTGTTTGAGCGCTGTGCACTGCGAGGTGAGAGCGAAAATTCCACACTGCTCACAATTTTCAGACTTCGGCTCCCGTCCGAACGGTCTCGCCTGTTCGCGATGTTCACAATTTCTAAGCCGGGTACGCAGTCTGCGATGTCCAAGTGAGGGAGCGGTTCCGCATGGCGGGAGAGGCGTAGATATATAAGCTGACGAGATAGTTGGCCGGTAAACGGTTCTCCGCGACCGAATCGACCGCCCTCCACCATGTCCGACGACCGAACGACGCTCGACACAGGCGACGGCCCCAGCATCGGCAGAGTCGTCCTCGCGTGCTGTTGCGTCGTCGCGGTGGTGTTGTCCGCCGCACTCGTCGCCCCGCTTTCCACTGCCGTCGGCGACGCGCCCGCGAAGTCGCTGCTCGTGTTCGACTCGGACGCCGGGTCGGGTTCGGGTTCTGCCGGCGGCCTCGGAGCGTTGAACCCCCGGTCGAACACTACCGTCGGCGGCGGCGTCACCGACGACTCGAACCCCTACCGCTCCCTCGACAGCGAGGTTCACTTCACCGTCCGAAGCCCGGACTCGGCGTACTGGCGCACCGGGTCGTACGCGACGTACACCGGCACCGGATGGAAACGCGCCGCCGCCTCGCGGCCGTACGACGGCGACGTCTCACCCGACGCGCGGGGCGCGCGGATGACCTACCGCGTCTCGCTCGAAACGGCCGCCACGGCGCTTCCGACCGCGTGGCGACCGAACACCGTCGCTCTCGACGGGACGGACCTCGCCGTCTCCGAGGGACGAGCGATAGCCGCGCCGTCGGGCCTCGACGCGGGGACGACGTACACCGCCGAGAGCACGCGGCCGCCGCGGGAGGCGAGCGTGCTCCGGACCGCCGGAACCGACTATCCGGCGTCCGTCGAGTCGCGCTACACGACGCTTCCCGACGGTCTCTCGCCGCGCGTCGCCGGCCTCACCGACGAAGTGACGGCGAACGCGACGACGCCCTACGAGAGAGCCGTCGCCGTCGAGCGGTATCTGGAGTCCAACAGGGGCTACTCGCTGTCGGCGTCGCACGACGGCGACGACCCCGTCGAGTCGTTCCTGTTCGAGATGGACCGGGGGTACTGCGAGTACTTCGCCGCCTCGATGGCCGTGATGCTGCGCACGCAGGACGTGCCGGCCCGCTACGTCGTCGGCTACTCCGCCGGCGAACGGACCGGCGAGAACACCTACACCGTCCGGAACATGAACGCTCACGCGTGGGTCGAGGTGTACTTCCCCGACGTGGGCTGGGTCCGGTTCGACCCCACGCCCGCCGCGGAACGCCTCGACGCCGAACGAGACGCGTACGAGCGACAGGAAGGGGGAACGTACCGAACGCCCGAGGCGCCCACCGGGACGCCGGAACCCACCCCCGAGGCGGCCGCGGGAACGACGACGGCCGCCGGCACCGCGACGCCCACGCAGACGGCAACCGCCACGCCCTCGGACGGCGACTCGTCGGCCGACGACTCCGGTGCCGACTCGGCCACAGGAACGCCCGACGAGTCGTTCGACGGGCCGTCGATCGCGCTCAACCGGACGCCGGTCCCCGGCGCAGACGTGACCGTGACCGTCACTCGCGGCGACGCGCCCGTCTCGGGCCGGACGGTCCTGTTCAACGGCGACCCGGTCGGCGTGACCGACGACGACGGACGCGTGGTCGCGACGGTGCCGTACGCGGCGGAACTCACCGTCTCGCTCGCGACCGACGCCGACGCCGCCAGCGTCGCAGTCGAGGCGGACGGCGTCGGAACCGCCCCGCGGGAGACGGACCGCTCGTTCTCGGTGCGGGGTCCGACGCTCTCGGTTGCGTCGTCGAACGACTCCGTCTCGTATCCGCTGGAGACGAACGTCTCGCTGTCGTTCGTCGGGAGCGAAGTGACCGGGAGCGACCTCCTCGTGGTCGCCACCGTCGGCGACGTGCCGGTCCGCGACGCCCGAGTCAGCGTCGACGGCGACGCCGTCGGTCGGACCGACGCGACCGGGCGCACCGCGTTCATCCTCCCCGACGACCCCGGAAACGTTACCGTCACGGTCTCTCGCGGCGCTGTCGACGGCAGCGAGACGCTCGCGCTCGACGCCCTCACGCTCCGACTGGACCGTCCGCTGTTGCCGTTCCCGTACGCGACGACGACGGTCCGGACGACGCTCGGAAACGAGAGCGCGGGCGGCGTCCCCGTCTCGCTGAACGGCGACCGCGTAGCGACGACTGGACCCAACGGCACCGCGACGGTGACGCTCCCGCCCGCCTCGTCGGCCCGCGTCGTCGCCGCGCGGTACGGCCAGACGACGGCCGGAACCGTCTCGGGGATGCTCCTGAACGCCGGCGTCCTCCTCGCGACAGTCGTCGTCGGCCTCGGCGCCGTCGTCGGCACCGCCTATCGCCGCGGCACCTCGCCGCTGTCCTACCTGGCGAGGGGTCTCGCTCGCGCGTCCGTCCTCCTCGATACGCTCCTCGCCGTCGTCGTCTCCGGCGCGAGACTCACGGATGCTCTCCTCGCCGGCGCTCGGACGCTCCGTCGCAGGCTCCGAACCGTCGGCCGCGGCGTTCTGAACCGGACGATTGCCCTCTCGGCCCTGCCCGAACTCGCCGCCGCGTGGGCCGCAGACCGGGTCGCTCGCCTCCGGGGCCGGGGTGAGGCGGTCGGGTCGCGCGTCGCCAGACGGGCGGGGGTCGCGGACGACCACCCCGACCCCGAGGCGCGAACTATCCGCGACTGCTGGGACGAGTTCCGCGGCCACGTCACCGTCCCGAAACAGGCGTCGCGGACGCCGGGTGAACTCGCCGCCCACGCCGTCGAGTCCGACGGCTTACCCGCGGACCCGGTGTACGCCGTTCGGGACGTGTTCCGCGACGTGGAGTACGGCGGCCGCGCGCCGACCGACCGGTCCGAACGGATGGCGCGCGCGACGGCCGAGATTCGCGCGGCGGTGGACGCGAGGGACGGCACCGCCGGCGACCCGACCGAGGAGGATGACACTGACGCGACGGCGGGTGGCGAGACTGACGCGACCGAGGGCGGCAGGAGCGACACACAGGGCGTCGACCCAGACGCCGCGGACACGCCGGAGGGAGACGAATGAGACCGCTCCGAACTACCGCGGGCGTCGGCGGACTCGCCGCCGTCGCCGGCACCGCCGCAGTCGTCTTCGGCGTCGTCCCATCCGAGCGGGTGGCTCCGCTCGCGGCGGTCGGCGAGTCGGTCGACGGCGGCCGGTTTCTCCTCCTGTTCGCGGTGGCACTCCTCCTCGCGGGCCTCTGGTTCGCCCGGCGCCGCAGCTCATCAATCGATGACCGCTATACACAGCTCAGAGAGAGGCCGCCGGAGGGCGTCGCCGCCCCGGCGTCGATTCGGGTCGGCGGCGAGTTCGACCGACTCGTCGGTGAGGCAGTCGTCTCCCACGACGACGGCGCGATGCGGCCCGTCGCCGCCCGACTCAGGGAGACGGCGACCGGACTGTGCGCCGACGCGACGGGCGTCGACCGGCAGACTGCGCGGCGGCGAATCGAAGACGGCGCGTGGACGGACGACGCCCTCGCGGCGGCGTTCCTCGCCGCCGACGGGCGGATGCCGTTCCGCGCTCGGATTCGGGCGTGGCTGGACCCCGCGCGGGAGCGTCGACGGCGCGTGGACGCGACGCTCGACGCGTTGTTCGAACTCCGCGAGGGCGTCGTCCCCGAGACGGCGACCGATTGCGCTCCGGGGTCGGCGGCCGCGGCCGACGCCGACGGACCGTCCGGCGACTCCGACACGTCGTCCGACGAGGCCGACGACCCCGGCGCGGAACCGTGGGTCGCACGCGTCGGCGACGGCGGGGGGAGACGGTGACCTCGCTCCGCCGCGACGACCGGTGGAACGTCGGCCTCGTCGGGACGCTGTCGCTCGTCGGCATCGGCCTCGCCTACGCGAACCCGACGCTCGTCGCGGCGGCGTCGATTCCGCTCGTCTACGTCCTCTACGGAGCGTTCTCGTCGCTCCCCGGGACCGTCGAACTCTCCGCCGACCGGACCTTCGAACCGGTCGCTCCCGCGCCCGGCGAACGCGTCACCGTCACGCTCGCGGTGCACAACTCGGGCGACCGGACGCTCGCCGACGTCCGGGTCGTAGACGGCGTTCCTCCCGCACTCGCCGTCGAGTCGGGCTCACCGCGCGCGAGTCTCGCTCTCGCACCCGGCGACGAGGCGACGCTCACCTACGAGGTGGTCGCCGCGCGGGGCGACTTCGCGTTCGACGACGCTCTCGTCCGCCTGCGCTCCGTCGCCGGGACCAGCGTCGCGACGGACGAGCTAGCCGTCGGCGGCGACGACGTGCTGTCCTGTACGACCGGGGGGACAGACGCGCCCGTGACGGACGCCACGCCGGGTCGCGTGGGGACGGTGCCCGCCGACTCCGGCGGGGCGGGACTGGAGTTCCACGCCACGCGCGAGTACCGCTCCGGCGACCCCCTCTCGCGGGTCGACTGGCGGCAGTACGCCAAGACGGGCGACCTCACCACCGTCCAGTTCCGCGAGCGACGGGCGAGTCGCGTCGCCGTCGTCGCGGACGTGCGCGACCCGACGCGCGTCGTCGCCGGGCCGGGTCACCCGACGGCGGCGGAACTGTGCGCCGTCGCCGCATCGCGGACGCACCGCGCGCTGACGGCGGCCGACCACGACGTGACGGCGACGGTCCTCGGGTTCGACGTCGACGCGGTGCCCGACGGCGTCGCAACCGGCTCCGAGGACCTCCCGTGGCCCGAGGGCCCGCGGGCGGCGCAGACGACGTTCGACGCGGCCTGCGCCGCCGCAGCCGAGACGGTGGCGGCGCAGATGGCGACGGATGGCGGGGACGCCGCCGCCGGCCGACGCGAGCACGGAGACGGTCGACGGTCCGCCTCGCGCGAGGACCGCGCGAATGCCGTCGCGGCGACGCTGGACGCCCGCCTCGCCGCCGACGCGCGCGTCGTCCTGTTCTCTCCGCTTCTGGACGACTACCCGACAGCCCTCGCCCGCGCGCTCCGCCGCCGGGGTCGGACCGTCGGCGTCTGCGCGCCGGACGTGACCGGCCGTGCGACGCCCGGAGCAGCGTTCGCGTCGCTCGAACGGACCCGACGGCGGACCGACCTCGAACGGTTCGGCGTCGCCGTCGCCGACTGGACGGCCGACCGACCGCTCGACGACTCGCTGTCGGAGGTGCTCGGAGACCGATGACGGACGAACCCCTCTCGGACCTCGGAACGACCGACGCCGCGCCGCCGGCGTCGAACTGGCGGCCGACGGCGACGCTCGTCGCCGTCGTCCTCCTCGGAACGGCGACGCTCGGCGGCCTCCTCGCCGACGCGACTGACCTGTGGAACGCCGTCGTCCCCGCCGCCGCCGGCGCGGTACTGCTCGCCGTCGCTCTCACGCTGGCGGCGGCGGAGTCGTACCGACCGCTCGCGCGGTTCGTCGCCGCCTGCCTCCTCCTCCCGGCGGGTGCGGGCGTCGTCGCCGGCGTGGGCTACGCCCTCGCGAAGCAACTCGGGGGCGCGTACGCCGTCGGCTCGGTGTTCGTGGTCGTCGGTCTCGCTACGGCGGGGTTCGGCGCGGCGGCGGCCGTCAGAGACGCGCTGAAGCGGGACGCGCTGGCGTCGGCGCTCCCCGTCGCGGCGGCCGTCGCCCTCCCGCCGACGGCCGCGTTCGTCCCCCTCGCTCTCGTCCGGGTCCTCGAAGCGTTCTCGGCGACGCTGTTCGTCCCCGTTCTGGTGCCCGACCCGGTTCCGACGGCGGCGTTCCCGCGCGCCGTCGTCGACGGCCTCCTCCGCTTCCTCGTCGCCCCGACGCACGAGGGCCCGCACCTGTTCTCGTTCGCCCTCGTCTGCTACGTCGCCGCCGTCGGCCTCGCGGCCGTCCTCCGGACGTACCCCGTCGCGGACCTCCTGTCCCCGAGCGACCCGGACGCCGCGGCCCGCGTCGTCGACCCCCTCGAACGGGCCGCGACGCTCTCGGCCACGCTCGGCCTCCTCGTCGTCTTCGCGGCCGCCGTCCTCTTCGTCGCGCCCGACGGGTTCGCGGCGGTGCCGTCCCGGGTCCGCGACCCGCTGACGACGCTCGCGAACGTCCCCGTCCTCCGCCTCGTCCTCCTCGGCGGCGGCCTCGTGGGAGCCCTCCTCGGCGTCGGGTCGTGGGGGCTCAGGCGGCTTTCGGACTCCGCCGGTGACGGCCTCCGCGCGTCGCCGTCGCCCCCGTCGCTCGTCGCCGGCGTCGGCGTCGTCGCCGGCGCGTTCGTCGTCCACGGTCCCGTCCTCGCGGCGCTCCTCGACGCGGTGCTCGGCGTGCTCCCGTCGGCGATGGCGTCCGACGTGCGGACGCAGGCGGACGCCGTCGTCGCGTTCTACGGCGGCGAGGTGGTCCTCCTCGGCCTCTGTGCCGGCGTGCTCTCGGTCGCCGCCGTGGCGACTGCGTTCCTGTACGTGTCGGTTCGCGTCGGCGCGGTGACCGACCGGGCCGCCGGCGCCGCCGTCGCGGGCGGGGGCCTGTTCGTCGCGGCGGCCGTCGCGGCCACCGTCGGCGCGGGAACCACGCTCGTCCTCGCGGGCGTCGTCGGCGGACTCGTCGTCCGCGACGCCGGGACGCACGGCGTCACGCTCGGCCGCGAAGTCGGCCGCCGCGGCGAGACGAGACGGGCGGAACTCGCCCACCTCGGGGCCACCGTCGCCGTCGGCGTCCTCGCCGCCGGCGTCGCCGTCGCCCTCACGGGTCTCCTCGGCCGAGTCCCGACGCTCTCGGGGCCGACGCTGCCCGTCGCGCTCGGCGGAGCCGTCCTCGGCGTCGTCGCGTTCGTCGTCGCACTCCGGTGACACGTTCACGGGCGGACGGCCACCGGACTTTACCTCCGGCGCGGCGACCCTTCGGTATGTCCGGTCCTGTGTTCCTCGAAGGAGACGGTGTGACGCTCTGTCCGGCCGACCAGTCGGACATCGACTTCCTCCGAGAACACGAGAACGACCCGCGCATCCGCGAGACGCGAACCGTGCGGATGCCGACAAGCGCGGACCACGTCACCGCCCGCCTCGGCGGAACGATGGGACGCGAGGAGGAGACGGTCGGACTCGTCGTCCGCGACGAGGACGACGAGGCGGTCGGATTCGTCTACCTGCTCCGGGAGGAGTCGAACGCCGTCGGCTTCCGCTACGCTGAGTTGGCCTACTGGATCGCCCACCGACGGTGGAACGAGGGCTACGCGACGGCCGCCGCCGAGACGATGGTCGAGTACGGCTTCGAGGAACTCTGCCTCCACCGCGTGAAGGCCTCCACGTTCGCCGCCAACGAGGCGTCCCAGCGCGTCCTGGAGAAACTGGGCTTCGAACGCGAGGGCGTCGCCCGCGAGGAAGTGTACGCCGACGGCGAGTGGCACGACCGGGTTCGCTACGGCCTCCTCGAGGACGAGTGGCGGGGCGACTGACGCTCCGCGGCCGAGGCGCGGAGTCGGAGCCGTCCGCTACGACAGGTCCACTTCGACGGCGACTTCGTTCCGTCGCATGAACGGCGGCGTGTAGGGGTCGTCGTACTGCCACAGGGTCGGTTCGCCGCGGACCTCGATTCCCTCGCGTTCGAGCGTGTCGAGGAGCGACTGCTCGGCGTTCGCCACCCGTCCGCTCGTCGCGTACCACGAGAACCGCTCGACGGCCATCGTCTTCGGTCCCTCGACCACCAGCCGAACGTCCGAGTTCGTCGGCATCGGCGCCGTCTCCAGCGTGTACCCCGCGGGGAGGTAGAACGCCATCCTGACGCCGTCGCCCTCCTCGTCGGTGCGGACGGGTGCGGTCATACTCACCGTCTCGCCGCGGTCCGCGCGGACGGGCGCAGTCACCCCGACCCGTTCGCCGCCGCGCGCCGCGCCGCCGGCCGGTTCCTCGGTGCGCACCGGCGCGGTCATCGAGACGGACTCGCTCGACTCGTTCGCGCCGGAGATGTAGTCGAACAGGCGACGGAACGCCGCCACTTGGTTCGGCGCCGTCGTCTCCGCGAGGAGCGTTCGCGGGTACCGGCGCAGTTCGACGCCGTCCATCGACCGGAGCGATTCGTACGGGACGCCTTCCGCCGAGCGACCGCTGTAGAGGCCCCACGCGGTCCACGCCGCGAGCGCGGTTCCGACGCCCGCCACCAGGAGTTTCGTCGGTCGTTTCATACCGGAGAGAGGTTCGCCGAGGTGAAAAACTCCCTCTCTCCCCCCTTCCCCCCGCACCCCCCTACCCCCCTCACTCCCTCTCGCCGCGTCCGCCGGCCGCTACCGCCGTCGCTGTCGCGCTAGCGCCGCCCCGGGGGTCGGCCGTCGTCGCGTCCGGACGGACGGGTGCGCGGGGTTGCCGCCTCACTCGCTCGCTAACTCGCGAATTCCGCCCGCGAGGGCGCGTGTGGCGTCCGCGCAGTCGTCCCAGTCGGTCCACTCGCGGGGGTTGTGCGAGATGCCGTCGCGGGACGGCGAGAACAGCATCCCGGCGTCGGTGGCGTCGGCGACGTGCATCGTGTCGTGCGCCGCGCCGGAGAACAGGTCCATCGCGTCGAGTTCGAACGCGTCCGCGCCGGCGCGAATCGCGTCGCAGCACCGCTCAGCCAGCGGGGTGGGCGAGACGTCCAACTCCACCTCGAACGTCGTCTCCACGTCGCGTTCGCGTTCCAGTCGCTCGCAGGTGTCGCGGACGCGGCCGGTGAGTCGCGAGATGGAGTCGGCCTCCACGTCGCGGATGTCGATGCCGAGGCGGGCGCGCCCGGGGATGACGTTCGTCGCGTTCGGCGACACGTCCAGTTTGCCGACGGTGCCGACGGCGGACTCGCTCTCCGTCTCGACGAGGTGCTGGGCCGTCGACTCCACGTCGAGGACGAGTTCGCTCGCCGCGGCGAGGGCGTCGCGCCGCCCCGGCATCGGGGTGCTGCCGGCGTGGTTGGCCTCCCCCACGATTTCGACCTGACAGTGGAAGATGCCCGTCACGTCGGTGACGACGCCCACCGGGACGCCGGCGTCTTCGAGGCGCGTCCCCTGTTCGACGTGGAGTTCGAGCCACGAGTCCCACTCGCTCGCGTCCACCGCGTCGTCGCCGCGGTAGCCCATCGACTCCAGCGCCGACTCGAGCGTGGTGCCCTCGTCGTCGGTGAGTGCGAGGGCGTCCTCGACGGACCGGACGCCGGCGGCGACGGACGACCCGAGCAGTCCGCCCGCGAAGCGCTGCCCCTCCTCTTCGGTGAACGACACGACGTCGACGGGGCGGGCGAGTTCCGTCTCCGCCTCTTGCATCGCCCGCACCGACTCCAGCGCGGCGTACACGCCCAACGGGCCGTCGAAGATGCCGCCCTCCGGCACCGAGTCGAGGTGGCTCCCGGCGGCGACGGGTGCGGCGTCCGGGTCGGCCGAGTCTGGCGTCCACCGGCCGACGATGGTGCCGACGGCGTCCACGCGGACGTCGAGTCCGGCGTCTTCGAGGCGGGAGACGAAGTGGTCGCGCGCCCCGGCGTTCGCGTCCGTCCCGGTGAGGACGGTGCGCCCGCGGCCCTCGTCGGTCTCCAGTTCGCCGAACGCGGCGTTCGCCTCGATGTCGTCGCGGAGTCGCTCCTCTGAGACGTTCATACGGAGGGTGCCGTGGCAAACTATATCAACGGCGGGGCTGCGGCGACGTGTGCGGGGTTCGAGAACGTCGCGAAGTCCGGCGGGTCGGTCGACCCGAACCGATTTGCCTCCGGCCCGAGACGAACGGACAGTGACTGGTGACGCCCGTCCCCGAGACTCGCCCGGCGGTTCCGACTCCGATTCGGACGCCGACGCCGGTTCGGACCGCCCGAACGCGGACGCGCAGTCGTCGTTCGCCGCGGTGACGACGCACGAGGAACTCGTCGCGTGGTCCCGCGCGTACTGCGAACGCGCCGTCGAGGCGTTCGCGTTCGAGGTGGACCTCTCGCGCGTCGCGTGGGAGGTGTCGACGCGGGCGAAGCGACGCGCCGCCGCCGTCAAGCGCCCGCGACTGGACGACGCGACGGTCGGCGACCCGATGTCGTGGGACGGAACGGTGCCGACGTGTACGATGTCGCTCACGTGGGCCGCGTTCGACGCGTTCGACCGGACGGAGTGGACGGCGACGCTCAGACACGAGTTGGTCCACGTCGAGCAGTTTCAGCGGTTCGGGACGACGGACCACGGCCCGCGGTTCGAACGGCGCGCCCGGGCGGTGGACGCGCCGGTGCGCGTCCGTCGGTTCGCTGACCCCGCGTACGTCCTCTCCTGTGCCGACTGCGACGCGGTGGTGGCCCGTCGCTACCGCGACTGCAAACTGGTGCGGCGACACGACGAGTACGTCTCCTCGTGCTGTTCGGCGTCGCTGACGCTGGCGGAACCGGAGTGACCCGGCCTCCGCCGCCCGATTGATGTGGGTGCCGCCGAAGCGTGTACCCGAGGCCGATTCGAGATGGTGATGACAGCCGAACAGGCCGTCCAGGTGGGAATCGTAATCGCGTCAGTCGGGGGGCTGTGGGTCGGAGCCCGCCTCCTCGTCGACTCGGTCGTCCGACTGGCCCGGCGCGTCGGCCTGTCCGAGTTGACTATCGGGCTGACCGTCGTCGCCGCCGGGACGTCGACGCCCGAACTCGTCGTCACGGCCGACGCAGCGCTGAAGGGCCTCGGCGACATCGCCGTCGGAAACGTCGTCGGGTCGAACATCTACAACCTGGCGTTCGTCCTCGGCGTCGTCTCGTTGCTCCGGGTCGTCCCGATAGAGCGGTCGCTCGTGCACCGCGACGGCGTCGCGCTCGTGGTCAGCACGCTCCTCGGCGCGTACGCCGTGTCCGACGGTGTGGTGACCAGACTGGAGGGGGCCGTCCTCGTCGGACTGTTCGTCGTCTACACGGCGGTCCTGTTGCGAGGCGGCACCGAGGCGTCGCAGTCGGCCGACTCGACGGACGCCCCGCCGGGCCTCGGCACCGCGGTGACGGAGCGCGTGCAGTTCCGCGGGCGCGACGCCGCCCTCCTGGTCGCGGGACTGGCCGTCGTCCTCGTCAGCGGCGACCTGATGGTGGGTGCGGCGTCGGGACTGGCGCGCGGCGCGGGCATCTCCGAGTGGGTCATCGGAGGTACTATCGTCGCCGCGGGGACGTCCACGCCGGAGTTCGCCGTCTCGCTCGTGGCGATGCGGCGCGGCCGCCTCGGCGTCAGCGTCGGAAACGTCGTCGGCAGCAACGTGTTCAACCTCCTCGTCATCATGGGCGTCGGCGCCCTCGTCAGTCCGTTGTCGCTGAGCGGTTCCATCGGCCTGAGTCTGGCGTGGCTACTCGCCGTCTCCGTCGCGATGGTCGCGGCGCTCTGGACGGGGCGTCGCCTCTCGCGCCCGGAGGGCGGACTGTTCGCGGGGTCCGAAGTCGTCCGGTGGGTCGTCGGCCTCCTCGGCCTCGGGTGACGCCTCGATTCCGGGGCGTCCGCCGTTCGCTCACCCCTGCGCGGGCGACGCCACGGCCGGGACGGGCACCTCGTCGAGAACGTCGTCGACGACGTCGAGCGAGTCGACGCCGCGGACGCGCGCGTCCGACGTGAGGACGAGGCGGTGGCGACACACCGCGGGGGCCGCCGCCTTCACGTCGTCGGGGACGACGTAGTCGCGGCCGCGGATGACCGCGCGGGCGCGGGCGGCCTCGAACAGTCGCTGGACGCCGCGCGGCGAGACGCCGACGTCGACGCGGGGGTCCTCGCGGGTCGCGCGCCCCACGTCCACGACGTAGTCGCGCAGTTTCCCGTCGACGCGGACGCGTTCGGGGACGGCGCGGAGGGCGGTCACCTGTTCGTTGCCGACGACCCGGGAGACGGTGGGGGCGCGGTTCGTCCGGTCTGCCCGCCGGTCGACGAGTTCGCGTTCGCCCGCGCGGCCGGGGTAGCCGAGTTCGGTCTTGACGACGAACCGGTCGCGTTGGGCCTCCGGGAGGCGGAACGTCCCCTCCTGTTCGACGGGGTTCTGCGTCGCGATGACGACGAACGGGTCCGGCAGGTCGTGCGTCACGCCGTCCACCGTCACCTGCCCCTCGCCCATCGCCTCCAGCAACGCCGCCTGCGTCTTCGGCGGCGCGCGGTTTATCTCGTCGGCGAGGACGACGTTGGCGAAGACGGGGCCGGGTTGGAACTCGAAGGCGTTCTCGCGTTCGTCGTAGACGCTCGACCCGGTGATGTCGGCGGGGAGGAGGTCGGGCGTGAACTGGATGCGGGTGAACGACAGACCGAGGGCGGCCGCGATGCTCCGCGCGGTCAGCGTCTTGCCGGTGCCGGGGACGTCTTCGAGGAGGACGTGCCCCCGGGCGAGGACGCCGGTCAAGACGGTTTCGAGGAAGTCGCGGTCCGTGACGACCGCTTCGCCGACGGCCTCGACCACGTCGTCGCACGTCGCCGCGGCCTGTGGAACGTCCATGGGGTCGCTTCGGCGGACCCCGATTTGAACTTTTCCCGTCGGAATCCCAACTGATTTATTGCCCATGCTCCCACAGATCACGACCGAGATGGCCCCTGACACCGACACCCGGACACCGCGTCGCTCCGGCCGGCCGGTATCGGACCTGACCGACACGCCGGTGTACACCCGCGACGGCTACCGACTGGGGTGCGTCGCCGGCGTCGCGGTGAACGTCGACGCCGAACGGGCGTCCGGGGTGCTCGTCGGCGACGTGCGCGAGGACCGATTTCCGGACCTCCAGACCGGGAGACGGGGGGTCAGCGTCCCGTACGACCGAATCGACGGCGTCGGCGACGTCGTCGTCGTGGACGTCCCGGGGTCGGCGTTCGGCGCCACGCCGGCCGAGGGGACGGAGTCTGCGGACCTGTCCGAGGCGTTGACCGACGCCGGCCGTCGACGGCGACGGTCGGAGACGCGCTGAGAGCGGACGCGTCGAGAGCGGACGCGTCGAGAACGGACGCGTCGAGAACGGACGCGTCGAGGACGGACCCCGGGGGCGACGGAGCGACGATTTTCGACGCGCCGTCAGTCTCGACGGAGCAGGAGCAACGCGGCCGCGGCGACTGCGACGACTGCGGTGACGGGCGAGAACCCCGGCACGCCCGTCCCCGTGACGGCCGGCGTCGCCCGCCGGTCGCCCGACTCGTTCGACTGGGTCGTCGCCGTCCGTCCGGCACTCGCCGTCGTCCGCTCGGCATCCGTCGCCGTCAGTTCGACTCTCGTCGCCGTCTCTGACTCACGCTCGGCCGCCGCCCGTTCGGGTCGCGGCGTCGGCGTCGCCGCCGGCGTGTTCGTGGCCGTCACCGTCGCCGTGACCGTCGGTGTCGTCGTCGTGTGAGTGACGGTCGGCGTGGCCGTCAGCGTCGGCGTCGGCGTCGGTTCGGGCGTCGACGGGGCGGGCGGCGGTGGCGGTGCCCCGGACGACCCCGACCCAGACGAGTCGTCGTCCTCCGGCGTGGGGGTGGCCGTCGGTGTCGACGTGGGCGTCGGCGACGGGGTGGGCGTCGGCGTCGTCGGTACCGTCGCCGTCCCGTCGAGTGCCACGTCGAGGACGCCGAGTTCGGCCGTCGTCACCGAGAGCGTCGCCGCGTGGTCCCCGCTGGCGTTCGGCGCGTACGACACCGTCACGTCGAGCGTCGTCCCCGGCGTCACGGTCACGTTCTTCGGCGGGTTCGCGAGGCCGAACTGGTCGGCGTCCGGCCCGACGATATCGGCGTCGAGGACGGTCAGATTCGCCCGGCCGACGTTCGACACGGCGGCGTTCCCCGTCGCCGTCGCGTCCACCTCGGCCGACAGCGAGAGGTTCGTGCGGTTCGCCGCCGGTTCGCCGACGGCGTAGACGCCGTAGGTGCCGTTCTCGTTCGCCTCGACGGTGACCGCGTTCGCGTCCGTGTCGACGCTCGCGTTCGTCTCGGTCCAGTCGCCGCCGGCGTTCGTCCAGACGGCGACGGTGGACTCGTTCGCGTGCGACTCGTCGTATCGCAGCGTCACCGTCGCGTTCGTTGCGTTCGTCGTCGCGTTCCCGACGCTGACGTTCGCCGTTCGGTTCGCGCGCGCGAACGTCAGGTTCGGCGCGGCCGAGAGGCGACTCCGGTTCGGCGGCGCGTCCGCCGAGTCGAGGGCGACGCTGAGGTTCTCCCCCTGCAGGTCGAACGACGGCGCGTCGTCGGGCGAGACGTTCGTCAGCGTCACGTTCGACACGTTCGACGCGCGCAGGGCCGTCGTCGTCTCCGCCGAGACGTTCGTCAGTTCGAGCGTGGTCAGGTTCGACGCCTCGACGCCGACCGGTCGGTCTCGGACGGTCAGGTCGCGCACGGTGAGAGTCGTCGCGTTCGCCGTCGTGGTGAGGACGGCGCCGCCCTCGGCGGCGGCGAACGCCCTCCCGTCGCCGTCGAGGGTCACGTTCGCGGCGTCGACGACGAGTGAGTCGGGCGTCGCGCTCCCGCCGGTGTCGAGTCGGTAGTCGCCGTCGTACCGCAGGCGTCCGTCCGGCGGCAGGTCGTACGCCCCGAGTCGCGCGAGCGCGTTCGACGCGTCCACCTCGCCGTACCCCGTCTGCGCGTTCGGGACGGTTCCGACGGGGCGTGCGCTCCGCGTCAGGTTCGTCTTCAGTTCGGCCGGCGAGAGCCGGCGGTTGGCGTCCAGCATCGTCGCGAGGACGCCCGCGGCGTGGGGTGCGGCGGCCGACGTGCCGTAGAACCCGTTCGCGTAGACGCTGGAGGTGACGCCGTCGG
Source organism: Halogeometricum rufum (assembly GCF_900112175.1). NCBI lineage: Archaea > Methanobacteriati > Methanobacteriota > Halobacteria > Halobacteriales > Haloferacaceae > Halogeometricum > Halogeometricum rufum. The sequence goes on from NZ_FOYT01000006.1 coordinate 233,972, forward strand.
CGGCCACCACGTCGGGCTTGCGTCGGCCGTCGATGGTCGGCCCGCGCGAGGAGAACGACTCCAGACGCCCCGTCGCGTGGTCGTACGCGCCGACGCTGACCGCGCGGCGGTTCGTCGCCGCCAGCGTGAGACTGCGCGCGTCCGTCCACTCGTCGGTGAACTCGGCACCGTCGTTCAGGAACACGTCGAAGTCGGCCGTCCCGTCGGCGCTCACCCGCTCTATCGTCAGGTACGCGGTGGAGATGCCGTAGTCGTCGAGGTACTCGGTGAACGCCTCGGTCGGGTTTTGCGCACCGACTTGATAGTCGTCGGCGCAGCGGAGGGCAGTCGCGTTCTCCACGTCCGCGTCGGCGTACAGGCAGAGCTTGTAATCTTGGTCGGTGCCGGGCCAGTCGTTCCACTGCGCCCACACCGTGACCCGGTCGTTCGCGTCGATGGCGAGCGACTCCGTGGACCCGTTCACGTTCAGGTAGCCGTCGCCGTCGGGGTCCGACCACGTCCCGTTCCAGTGGTGTCCGCCCGCGGAGTTCCCGGCGGAGACGACCCACGACGTGCCGTTCGCGACGCTGTCGCCGATGGCGTCGTCCATCTCCGAGGTGCCGTCCAGCGGACCGACGTTGTACCACCCGAGCGACATCGACACCACGTCCGTCGAGGTGTTCGATTCGAGCCAGTCGACGGCCCGGTAGAAGTCGAACAGCGAGTCGACGCGCACCAGTACGAGCGAGGCGTTCGGCGCCGTCTCGGCGACGAGTTCGGCCGTCGCCGTCCCGTGACCGCCGGTGCCGTCGACGCCGGCACCGGTGTAGTCTCTCGTCTTCGCCACGCGCCCCTTCAGCGCGGGGTGGTCCAGGTCGAACTGGTCGACGTCTATCACGGCGACGGTGACGTTCGCGCCGCCGTACCCGCGCGCGTGGAGCGACTCCAACTCGGCCGTCTGGAGCGCTTCCGTCGTCCCGTCGGACCCGGCGAACGAGACGGGTCGGACCGGAGCGCGGACGAACGACACGGCCGACTCGTTCGCCAGCGCCAGTATCTCCTCGCGCGTCGCCGTCGCCTCGACGTACCGGCCGTGCGCCGCGGTTCGCGCGTCGCGGCCGAGGACGCGGGCGACTGCGGCCCGCCCGGCGGCGACGTTCGCGGCGTCGAGTTCGACGACGACGGACCGCCCGGCGGGGCCGTCGCTCGACCGGACCGACAGCGTTCCGGCGCGACGGACCGTCGCCGTTCGGTCCGTCTCGCCGTCGTCCGAGAGCAGTTCCGCGCCGACCTTCGCCCGCGTCGCGTTCGGGACGGCCGCGGGGCGGCGGTCGGACGGCGTCGTCGTGGCGGAGTCGGCCGTCGGTCGTGGCGTGGTCGTCTCCTGCAGTATGGTAGTACGCGTGCGCGTTGGAGAGGGCGTCGCCGTGCGCGCCGTCACCGTCCGTGTGGCCGTCTCCGCCTGTGTGGGTGCCACCGTCGTCGCCGACTGCGTCGCCCGGCCGCCGGCTGCCCCACTCTCGGCGGGCGTCCCGCCGAACGCCGCGACGACGGGCGGGGCGACGCCAGCGAGGACGACGGCGACGGCGACGACTGCGACGAACGCGGTCCGAGAGCGCATCAGGTCCCCCCGCGACCGAGGGCCGCGGACGGGTCGTGCTTCACCGGCGTCTGCGGCGGCCGGACGGACGCCACGCCGTCGGCCGTCGCCAGCGCAGGCAACGCCTCGACGGCGACGCGTCCTTCCACGAGCGACCCGTGGCGCGCCGTCGCGTCGAACGGCGGCGACGACGGTGGGTCGGCCCCGCCTCGGAGTTCGACGACGACGAGGACGCGCCCCTCGTCGTACGTCAACCCCTCGCGGTCGGCGTACGCCGACCGGTCGTCCGCCTCGACCAACCCGACGAGCGTGTCGTCGAGTCGCTCTCGCGCGTCGGCATCCACCGTGACCGGCCGCCGTTCGGCCGACGGCGTCGCTGTCCCCGTTCCCGTCCCATCCCGCTCCCCCGTCCCCGACGAACCGGCCTCCGCCGTCGGGTGCCCCCCGAGACACCCCGACAGGCCCGCGACGCGGACCGAGACGAGACCGGCGACGAATCGACGTCGGGTCGAATCGTCGAACACGACCGCCGGTTTCTATCGAGGGAGAATATCTCTTTTGGGTGACTATCTGAACGGAGATACTGAATCGAACTGTGATACGACGGACGAGCCAGTTATCGTCCGCGGGCACTAAACCGAGAGAATGAACGCCGCACGTCTCTTGGCCCTCGTCGTGGCCGTCTCGCTTCTCGTCCCGGTCGGCGCCGTCGGCGGCGTTCCCGCGGTTCGTCTCACCGTCTCCGACGCCGTCGTCGCCCCGGCCACGCCCGTCGTGGGCGAACAGGTCACGGTGACGGTCACCGTCGCCAACTCCGTCGGGAGCGAGTCCGCCGTCAGCGTCGACCAACTCCGACTGACCGACGGCGACCGGGAAGTCGCCCGCGCGACGCGCGTCGGGGCGCTTTCGCCGGGCGACGCCGTGACCGTCCCCCTCGCCGCGTCGTTCGCCGAGGCGGGACCGCGGGTGCTCACGCTCTCGGTCGTCGGTACCGACGCGAACGACCGGACCGTGCGCGTGGACCGCCCCGTACCCGTGGTCGTCGAGTCCGCCCCGCCACTCGTCGAACTCGCCGTCGCCGAGGCGGCCGTCGAGAGCGAGTCGCGCCTCGCCGTCTCCCTGTCGAACCCGACGACCGCGCCGATGCGAAACCTCGTCGTCGCGGTCAACGAGTCGCTCGGGCAGGCCGTCGAGAGTCGGCGGACGCTCCCGACCCTCGCGGCCGGCGAGACGGCGACGCTGAACCTCTCGGTCGTCCCCGACGAACCGGGCGTCCGGACCGCGAGCGTGGACGTGACCTACACCACCGCTTCCGGCGTCGCCCGGACGACGACGTTCGCCCGGTCCGTCGCCGTCGACCCGTTCGTCGACGACGTGGGTCTGGCCGTCGTCCCCGTCCGACCCGACGAGGCGGCCGACGACGCGACCGGCGGACTGGGCGGCCTCCTCGGCGGACTGGGCGGCGTCGCCGGCGTCGGCGGCGGCGGCGCGGTCACCACCGGCGGCGACGGCGCCGCGGACGACCCGCTCCCGATCCGCTACGAGGTGACGGCGACCAACTTCGGCACCGTGCCCGTCGACAGCCTCGTCCTCGCGCCGACGACCGAGAACGAGACGCTCCCCAGAGTTCGCCTCCCCGAGTCGCTCGCGCCCGGCGAGTCGGCGACGGCGACGCTCGACCTCTCGGCCGTCCGCGCGCCCGCCACCGTGACGTTGGACGCGACGTACCGCGCGGGGGTCCGGGCGGGCGAGACGAACGCGACGTTCCGACACACGCCCGCCGTCGCAGACGTGCGACTCACCGACCTCGACGTGCTCCGAGACGGGGACGCCGAGGGTCGCGTGACCGTCTCGGGCAACGTGGCGAACCTCGGCGACGCCGACCTCACGGGCGTCGTCGTCGCCGGCGTCGCCACCGACGACGTGCGTCCGGTCTACCCGCACCGCGACTACTTCGTCGGGTCGCTCGGCGGGAGCGACTTCGCGCCGTTCGAACTCACCGCCGCGGTCAACGAGTCCGCGGCCGCGGTTCCGGTGCGAGTGACGTACCGCGTCGACGGCGAACGCGTCGAACGCACCGTTCGCGTCCCGCTCTCGGACGACGACGCCGAAGCGAACGGACCGCTCGCCGCGTCGTTCGGCGGCGGGCCGGTCGGAGACGGGGCGGTCGGTGCCGTCGCGGGCGGCACCGGCGGTGCCCTGTTCGCACTCGTCGCGGGCGTCCTCGCGGTCGGTCTCCTCGGGGCCGGTGCCCTCCGCAGGGGACCGGTTCGGGGATGGATACAGCGTCGCCGCGGGAGCGGCGATTCGGGGTCGTCCCGACGCGACGACGCCGAGGCAAGTCGGCGTGACGACGCGGTGACGACTCGACCCGACGCGTTCGGACCGGGGCGGAGCGAGCCGTGAGTTCGCGGTACGTCTCCGCACTTCGACTCCCGACGGTTCGGCTCGCCCGGAGGAACCTCTCGCGTAACCGGATTCGGACGGGGCTGGCCGCCCTCGGCATCGTCATCGGCGTCTTCGCCATCGCCGCCCTCGGCATCCTCGGGAGCGTACTCGAACTCACCGCCGCCGACTCTATCGGCTCGCTCGGAAATCAGGTCATCGTGACGCCGAACGCCGACGCGGGCGTCCAGTCGCTCACCGACCGCGACGTGCAGGCGATTCGGCGCGCCGCCGCCGGCGCGGAGGTGATACCCATCGTCTCCGGCGGCGCCCTCGCGGCCAACGGCGACCGGCAGACGTTCGCCACGCTGTACGGCCTCGACGACCCGAACGCCCTCTTCGAACCGGGCGAGGGCGAACTGCCGGTCCGTCACCGCCGCGGCGCCATCGTCGGCGCGGACGTGGCCGCGGAACTCGGTCTCTCCGTCGGTCGGTCGGTCGCGATAGAGGGTCGCGAGTATCGCGTCGTCGCCGTCCTCGCGGAGACGGAGGGCATCTCGCTGGTGCAGGCCGACGGCGCGATTCTCCTCCCGCGGGACGCGTTCGTCCAGCGAGACTACTCGCAGGTCATCGTCCGCGCCGACACCGGCCCGGCGGCGACGCGCGCGGCCGACGCCGTCCGCGAGACGCTCAACGTCCGCGACGACCGCGTCTCCGTCTTCGAACTCTCGGCGGTCACCTCGCAGGTGAACCGCTTCTTCGACCTCCTGAACGCCTTCCTCCTCGGCATCGGTGCCATCTCGCTCGTCGTCGCGGGGGTCGCCATCCTGAACGTGATGCTGATGAGCGTGAACGAACGCCGCGAGGAGATCGGCGTCCTCCGCGCCGTCGGCGTCCAGCGAATCGACGTCCTCCGGACGATTCTGGTCGAGGCGGGACTGCTCGGCGTCGCCGGCGGACTGGCCGGCGTCGGCCTCGCCGTGGTCGGCACGGCGGCCCTCTACGTCGCCATCCCGGAGGTCACGCTCTCGGTCGTCCTCGCGGCCCGGAACGGTGGCTTCCTCCTCCTCGCGTTCGGCTTCGGCGTCGCCGTCAGTCTCCTCAGCGGCCTGTACCCGGCGTGGCGCGCCGCGAGTCGCCCGCCGGTAGACGCGCTCAGACGGACCTAAAGACTCCCCTACCGCCGACTAACCGGTGAGTAACTAACACTCCGTAGGCCGTGGTGGTAACCGCTCCTCGGATTTCAGTCCCGTTCTCGGTCTGCCAGGAGCGAACATGGGTTGGTGGTCGGCGGTTCCCACCCCGCCGGACCACTCTCTGAACGTTCGACTCTCAGCGGCGGCTATCGCGCCGACGGTTCGTCGCCCTCGGTCCGCACCTCGAAGCGCGCGCCCCCGGACCCGCTCTCCGTGACGCGCACCGCCCACCCGTGGGCGCGGGCGATGGTCCGGACGATACCGAGGCCGAGTCCGGTCCCCTCGGGATTCGTCGAGACGCCGGGTTCGAACACCTCGCCTCGGTCGGCCTCGGGGATGCCGCACCCGTCGTCGTCGACGAAGAAGCCGTCTCCGCCGTCCAGTCGGCCGACGCGGACCGTAATCGCGTGGGACTCGGTGTCGGCTCCGAACTCCGTCCGGTCGTTCGTGGAGCCATGCTCCACGCTGTCTCCGGGAGCGGAGCGACCGGAGGCACGTCGAGCGCCGTGCTCGACCGAGTTCCGAAACAGGTTCTCGAACAGTTGCTTGACCCGACCCTCGTGGGCTTCGACCGTCCCGAGGTCGTCGTCGACCACGAGTTCGGCGCCGGGGTCGCCGGCCGTCGCCGTCTCCCACGACTCGCGTACGACGCTCGCGAGGAGGACCGTCTCCAGTTCCTCGACTGGCTGACCGTGCCGAGCGAGGTTCAGCATGTCCTCGACGATGCGACGCATCCGCTCGTGGGCGTTCTCGATTCGTTCGATTCGGGCCGCGACCGACTCGTCGTCGCCCGCCTCGTGGCTCGCTCGCAGCATCTCCAGTTGCCCCGACGCGAGGTTCAGCGGGTTCCGCAGGTCGTGACTGACGACGCTCGCCACCTGTTCGAGTTGTTCGTTCTGGTGTTCGAGTTCGCGCTCGTGTCGTCGAAGCAGTTGCTCGCGTTCGACCCGTTCGAGCGCCGCTCTGGCGTTCGAGGCGAGTATCTTCGCCAGCGAGACGCGCGAGTCGTTCAGCTTCCCGCGCTCTCGCGACCCGGCCATCAACACGCCGTAGTCGCCGATGGGAAGGATGACCTCGCTCTGCACCTCCGTCTCGGGGTTCATCACGTCGGGGTCGTCGACGACGTCCTCGAACACCTCCCCCTCGCCGCTCTCGAACACCCGCCACGCGATGCCGTTCTCGCGGGGGATATCGGAGATGTCGACGGCGCTCGCCGCCTCCTCGGACAGCGCGTGCGCGACCAGCGCGTCGCGCTCCTCGTCGTAGAAGGCGACGCCGTTCATCGGGTAGTCGAGGATGTTCTCCGCCGCGTCGCTGACGATTTCGGCCACGTCGTCGTACGTCGTCGCCGTCGTCAGTTCACGGCTCGCGCTGTGAAGCGCGCTCAACCGCCGTTGATACCGCGTTCGCTCGGTCACGTCCGTCGCGATGGCGACAACTCCCTCCGGTTCACCCGTCGCCTCCCGCCCGTCGTCCGTCTCGCGTCCCGACGAGCGCACGTCCCGAAGCGGCGAGAGGCCGACTTCCACGTACTCGATGTCTCCCGCGAGGAACACCTCGAGTTCGATTCGCTCGTGCTCTACCTCGCCGCTCAGCACGCGTTCGACGCCCGCCTCCAGCGCTTCGAGGCCGTCTTCGCTCACCAGACCGAGTTCCTCGATGACCGAGAGGTCCTCGCCGACTATCTGCTCGGCCGAAACTCCGACCTGCCACTCGACGACGTGGTTCACGAACTCGACTCGACCGTCCGTTCCGATGACGTACGCCCCCTGCTGGATGTTCCGGACGACGTTCTCGTACCGCTGTAACTGCTCTTCGCGCTCTCTGCGTTCGGTCACGTCGCGGGAGTTGACGACGACGCCGTCGATGCTCTCCACCGGGTCCGCGCGGGCGACGGCCTCCAGCCAGACCCACGACCCGTCGTCGTGTCGAACCCGGAACTGCATCGTCTCGACGGCGTCGGACGGCGACTCGTACAGGCGATCCAGCAGTCGTTCGACCCGCTCTCTATCGTCGGCGTGGACGAACGACTGCACGGTGGTTCCCACGGCGTCCTCCGGGGCGGTCCCGAGGATTCGCTCGCTGGACGGGCTCTGATACTGGACCACGCCGTCCCGGTCGACGATGGTCACGAGGTCCGAGGAGCGCTCGATGAGCGCCTGGAACCGCTCCTCGACGCGTTCCTCGTCGCTCATCTCGCGGACGGAACCGAGGACGGCGCGCTCGCCTTCGTACCGTATCAGTTGCACGCTGAACTTGCAGCGCTTCGCCGACCCGTCTTTGGTGACGATTCGCGCCGTGTAGCGCGACGGCGTGTTCGACTCTCCCCGCGCCCGTTCGGCCGCGATGTCGCGGACGCGCTCTCTGTCGTCGGGGTGGACGAGGCTCCAGATGGTCTTCTCCATCAGTTCGTCCTCGTCGTAGCCCGTCAGTTCGCACGCGCGGTGGTTGACGAATCGGAACCGGTCGCCCTGATAGACGTAGATGGCGTCGTGACTCCGCTCGACGACGGTGCGGTACAACTGCTCGCTCTCCCGGAGTCGCCGCTCCGTCCGGTAGTGTTCGACGGCGTTCTGGACCCGGTTCGCGAGGAGGTCGAACTGCTCGGAGCGCACCCCCTTCTGGATGTAGTCGGTGACGCCCGCGGAGATGGCCTCGCTCGCCACCTCTTCGCTCCCGCGACTCGTGAAGAGGACGAACGGGAGCCGTTCGTCCACCGCGCGGACCGACTTCAGGAGGTCGAGTCCGGTCGTCGTCCCCATCTCGTGGTCGCTGACGACGCAGTCGATGCACGCCGTCCCCGCGTCGCGGCTTCCGTCGCTCGACCCCGAGTCCGTGAGACGGTCGAGAGCCGCCTCGGGGTCCGTCTCGACGTCGACCTCGAAGCCGTCTCGCTGTTCGAGATACGTCGCCGTCAACTCGGCGAACGCGGAGTCGTCGTCGACGTGCAGTACGCGGACCGGCTCGGTCATTAATGACGGTTGACGATTCTCATACTTATCAGTTCGCAAGAGATTACCGCTTGCCTCGTTCTCGGGCTACAGGTTCGCTCGAATCTCCTCGCGGAGACGGTCGCGAACCGACGCCACGTCCGGGTCGTCGTCGGTGAGGCTGAACTGCGTGTGTCGTTCGTCGGCGTCGAGGGCCTCCGAGAGGATGCCGCCGCGGCGGTCCACCTCGACGAACACGTCCAGCGACGCCGCCGAGGCGACGAACACGAGTTCTAGCTCGTCCAAATCGCCGCGGAACTCGCCGCCGGACGGCCGGAACTCGAACTCCTGGACGAACCGTCGCTCGCCGGCGTACCGGCCGTACGGGTCGGCCGAACACTCGGCGGTTCGGAGCGACAGGCCGAGTTCCTCCGCGGCGTCGAAGACGGCCTGCATCCGCGGCGTCGGCCGCACGTCGAGGTAGTCCACGTCCTCGGGGTCGACGGCCATGTCTATCTCCAACTCCGTCTCGACCCACACCTCGGTGGACCCGAGGGTCAACGGCGTCTCCCACGGAATCGTGATCTCCGCGTCGTACGTCGTCTCTTCGTCGGGTTCGATTTCGAACGCCTCGCCCAGGCGCATCCGACCGACGGTGGCGTCTTCGACGCCCTCCTCGGTTCGGTACCGCGTCTCGACTTCGAGGTCGATGGCACTGACGGACTGCGCCGCGTCGCCGCCGCTGACGCGGACTTCGGCGGTGACAGTCTCGCCGGGCGAGACGGTGGTGGAGGGCAGGACGGTGTCGACGCTGGCGTTACCGATGCCGACGCTCGCGAGGATTTTCTTCATGCGTCTTCCCGAGATTCTCACCCCGCTGTTGTATGTTTTCTCCCGCCGGCGAAACGGCCGTCTCACCGGGCGTGGCAACACCACTCTGTCCGCTGTTCTCGCGAGGACTGCGGCGACCCGCGGTCAGTCCACGTGGCCGCCGCCGTCCACCCACACCGTCTCGCCGGTGACGTAGGAGGCGTTCTCGCTGGCCAGGTAGAGGTACGCGCTCGCCATCTCCTCGGGGTCGGCCGCCCGGTGCGGGAGTCCGGGCGTCTCGCCCTCGGGCCGCATCTCCTCGGCCTCTTCGGCCCACCCCTCGCGAATCTCGGTCGCGACGGGGCCGGGAGCGACGGCGTTCACGCGGACGCCCTCGGGCGCGAGTTCGAGGGCCGCGCTGCGGGTTATCATCCGCACCGCGCCCTTGGTCGCCGCGTAGTGGGAGTGGTCCCACGCCGCCCGGCCCTGCGTGTCGGAGGAGGTGTTGACGACGACGCCCTCGACGCCGCGTTCGACCATGTCGTTCGCGGCGTACTGCGTCCCGAAAAATGTCCCGCGCGCGTTGACGCCGTACACGTCGTCGAACTCCTCTGGCGTCACGTCGCGGAAGCGCGTCTTGGTGTAGACGCCGGCGTTGTTCACCATCACGTCGACGCCGCCGTACTCGCGGGCGTGTTCGACGAGTGCCTCCACCTCGGCCGGGTCCGACACGTCGCACTCGACGTACTCGGCGTCGCCGCCCTCGCGCCGAATCGCCTCGTGGGTCGGCCGGTCCGCGTCCGGATCCTTCGGGTCCGCCCGCACGTCCGCGTTCACGACCGTCGCGCCCGCGTCGCCGAACGCGAGGGCGACGGCCCGTCCGATACCCGAACTGCCGCCGGTGACGACCACCGTCTCGCCGGCGAAGTCCGCAGTGATTCGTCCCATGGCGGCCGTTCGGCCGCGTCGCTCAAGGGTCGTGCGGTAGCCGCCCAGTTTACCGTCTCCTCGACGCGTCCGCCGTTCGCGAATCTCGCACCGTTCGCGCGGCCTCCAGAGTCTACGATGTGTGAAAATTGTAGAAATTCCGGACGATTCGAGCCGTCGGAAGACGAATCGACGGTCTGAAGAATCGAGGCGACGGGGCGGTCAGGTCGGCTTCTCGAACGGCGACCGCGCGCCGTCGGGTTCGTGGCCGGGGAGGGTGATGAGGTTCCGCCGGCCGAGCGAGATTTTCGTCACCTGTCCCTCGTCGGCCATCGAGGAGAGGACGCGACTGACCGTCGCCTTCGACCACCCGGTCTCGGAGACGATGGTGCTCTGTTCGAGTCGACCGCCCGCCTCTTCGAGGATGGCGAGTATCTCGTCCTCGCGGGTGAGGGGTTCGTCGTACGGTTCGGGTCCCGCGTCGTCGGCCTCGGCCGCAGACTCGGTCGACGCGGCCTCGGCGGCGGGTTCGGGGACCGGTTCGGTCGCAGTCTCCGCCTCGACCGGTTCGGTCGCGGCGGGCGTCGTGGCGGCCGAATCCACCGCGGCGGCGCCGGCGCCGTCCGGCCCGTCGCCGTCGTCGGTCGTCGCCGCCGCGCCGTCGCCGCGACGACGCCACCAGAGGTACCCGCCGCCGGCGGCGAGGACGGCGGCGCCGAGGAGGGTGAATCCGACGTCCGGCGAGACGGGTGCGTTGGCCTGCGCGTCCTGTCCGGGGTCCGACCCGCGTTCAATCTCCACCTTGTCGCTGGTGCCGTCGCCGTCGGTGTCGGCCTTGTTCGGGTTCGT
>NZ_FOYT01000007.1 GCF_900112175.1 Halogeometricum rufum
ACGGACACTCGTAGAAGACGAGTTCGATAGACTCGGGATGTACGCGCCGAGGCAACGAGGCGTTCAGTCCACGAGCACTAACAGTCCATGCCACATTCATACTGTTCATCGGACCAGTCTACTGGTCTCGGTGAACGGGTTCAGGCGTTAACTGGATTGCACGCGACACATACGGTTGTAGAACCACCAACAGTGGTCTTACGACGGTTCGATTCCGTCGGTTGGCGTTAAGGCGGCCACAGCGGCGAGGCGACACCCGTACCCATCCCGAACACGGAAGTTAAGCTCGCCAGCGTGGCAGTAAGTACTGGAGTGTGCGAACCTCTGGAAACGCTGCTTCGCCGCCTCCCACTCATACGCAGATTCGAACGCCCACACGGGCCGACCCGTGTGGGCGTTCTTCATTTCGAACCACGCAGCGCGTCGCCTTCGAACTCCCAGACCGCTAGGCTTAAGCGCGAGACCAGACTACACGGAACTGCGCCAAGGTGGCAGAGTTCGGCCTAACGCGTTCGCCTGCAGAGCGAATCTCCGCCGGTTCAAATCCGGCCCTTGGCTTACTGGTCTTTCCTCAGAACCCAACGGCGAGCAGCGTCGTTCGCTGATTTAGGACGGGAACCCGGTCTCGGCCGATTGTCTCCGAACGGTTCGCGAGTTTCTCCGTCCAGCGACTCTACGAAGGGGGCCTGCCGCAACCAAGGAAGCGGGGACGCACGCAGGGTCGTCGTCGACGACCCGCCCGCGGCGGCAACGTCCGCTCTGCGAACTGTACGGAGGTATCGGCCCCACCTCGTCTCCGTGAGAACCCCGGCAGAGAGGGCAGCGACCGGAGTCCATCCGGTCAGCGGTTCGAGAACCGGCGGCGCTCCGAGAAGAACTGCTCGAGCACCCGTTCGGTGCCACGCCGGACGGTCTCACTGACGGTAGACGTGTCCACGTCCAGCGCGTCGGCCACCTCGGCCAGCGAGCAGTCGCGCGGGACCGCGAAGTAGCCCATCCGCCACGCGACGGTGAGACACTCTCGTTGCCGGTCGGTGAGCGGGCCACCACTCGGGTCGTCGCGGTGGACGACCGACTGGAGTTCGTAGCGCAGGCCGCTGGCGTCCAGTCGGTCGCCGAACGCTTCGAAGTCCGCCCGACTCGCGGTGATAGCGAACGACATCGTGCCGTCCTCGACGACGAGGGGGAACTCGGGGATGAGCGAACTGCCACCGAGGAACTCGAACAGCGCCTGGTCGCTGGTCTCGTACTTCGAGAGCGAGCGCTCCTCGTCGCAGTGGAGTAGTTCGAGCGAGTGCACGTCGGGGTGGGCTCGGATGGCCTCGGCGACCGCACGCGGGTCGTCGGCTCGCGTCTCGCCGAGTTCGAGCGTCCGGTCGTCCACCGGGACACCGGTCAGCAGTCTGAGACTCGCGTCCGGGAACGACCGCGACACCTCGGCGACCCAGAGGCCGTCTGGGAGCCACAGACGGAACCGAGCGCGGATCACGGTGCCACTCCTGCCCCTGTCGGATCGTCGTCGCACGTCACACCTCGTGGCGGGGGGCGGTCCCTCATAGCGTTTGTCCACCCGGCGACCGCCGGCCGCTCACACCCGCTCTCGCTTCCAGAGGCGGAACGAGTAGAGCGCTCCCCCTGCCACCACGAGTATCAGTGCGAGCAGTATCGCGAACGCGGCGTAGCCGAACACCGGGTTCGCGTACGGGAGGATGACGTCGCCCGGAGGTTCGACCGCCCACGGCGAGAGGTGGAAGAACGCGAGCATTCCCGCCCCGAGCGTCGTCACGACCGTCCAGTAGCGGGCACCGGCTCGGCCGGTGAGCGAGAGCGTGAACCCGAGGACGACGAGGGGATAGATGACGAGGCTGTAGGTGAAGGGGTTCACCTCCGGCGTGAGTGGCCAGCCGACGTGGTTGCCCCGAATCACGTGGTCGAGGTGGTGGGCCAGTCCGAGTAGCGTCGCGACGGCGAACAGGAGATACGCGCGCGGTCCGAGCGTGCCGCCCGGTGAGCGGTCGCGGGGCGAGTCGACCTGCTCGCCGGGAGCGGTCCGGTCGTCGAACTCGTCCGAGCGGATCGGATCGTCCATGCCAGCGAGAGGACGACACTCCGGGTGAGAGTGTGCCCAACGTGTTGGTCTCGAACCGCGCGGGGTCCGGCAAATTTATACACCCGTGTAAAGGCTGCTTTACACTGTGGCCGACAGACACCATGTCAACCTCCACCACCACCATCGGCAGCGAGACCACGTACCGCAGACTCTACACCGGACTCTGGGCGCTCTCCGGGGTCGCTCTCGCGGGCGGTATCGTCGTCGGATATCCGCTCGTCGGCGTCGGCGGGTTCGCCGCGCTCGCCCTCGCGGCGCTCCTGACGTTCCGACGCTACGACGGCCCCCTGTTCGACGAACGCGACGAACGTCGGCAGGCCGCCGCGAGCAAGCGAACCCTCGCGGTCATGGGGGTCACCTCGTCGCTCGTCTTCCCCGCCGTGACCGCCCTCTGGGCGCTCGGCGTCGTCGAGTGGCCGCTCTGGCTCACTCCCATCGCGTTCTTCGTCGCGGCGCTCACGTTCGTCCACGTCGGGAGCACGATGTACGAGTCCGCGCGGGCAGCATGAACAACGCCGTCCGCGAGCACCGCGAGGCTCGCGACCTCACGCAGGGCGACCTCGCCTCGCGCGTCGGCGTGACCCGGCAGAGCATCAACGCCATCGAACGCGGCCGGTACGACCCCAGCCTCGAACTGGCGCTGAAACTCGCCGCGGAGTTCGACAGCTCGGTCGAGGAACTGTTCTGGCTCGAGTGACGGGCCACGGGGAGATGCCCTAACTCGGCCTCCGTTCGGGTTCTCCCGTCTGCGAGACCAGCGCCGGGAGTCCTCGATACTTCGGAGAGTCGGTCGCGGCGGACCGCGACTCGATACGCCACTGCTCCGACGAACAGAGTCGCCGAGGCGGACCCGTTCGCGGGGAGCGGGCGTTACCGAGTCGAACCAGGCCGCTGACGAAACGATAACCGTTATACGCCATCTATCCCATGCTCGAACTATGCAACGACGCGCCGCGGCTATCTACGTCGCGCTCTTCATAGTCATCGGTGCGGCTTCGTACTCGCTCGTCGCGACGGCGGAGGCGCCGCACATCGAGTTCCAGAACCCGGAATACGAACTCACGAGCGGCGACACGTTCGAAGCCGGCTCGCAGACGTACAACGTGCAGGAGATAACGGCCCAGATGCAGGGCGGCGGTCACGGCGGTTCGGCCAGTCTCGCCCGCTCGGGGACGCTGAACTACACGAACCAGACGGCCCGGTACACCGTGACGTGGGAGAACAACTCCACGGTGACGCTCGACGACACCGAGTGGCGGGTCCTGACCACGGGCGAGGAGAACGACACCCGGTTCACCCTCCGTGAGGACATCAACGAGTCGGTGCTCCTGCAGGAGGACCCCAACGCGGCCGACGAACTGGCTCGCTACAACGGTTCCAGTTGGGTCGTCGTTCGGGAGAACGGGAGCGAACGACTCGTCGCCCCCGACAACTACTTCCCCGAACCCGAGTCCCGCACGTACGAGCAGGGCGACACCCTCCCGTACGAGGGTAACGAGACGACCATCACCAGCGTGAGCCCCGACGCCGTCGAACTCGCCTGGAACGCGCCGCGGATGGTCACCGTCGACGTGGCGAACGAAGGGAACGTGACGCTCGGCGACCGGACGTACCTCGCGCACTTCCCGGACAACAGCACGCTCCAACTCACCACCGACTTCGAGAGCTACCGCGCCCAGACCGAGGAGATAGACACGTTCCACACCCACGAGAGCGGGCTGTGGGGCGTCAGCATCCTCTCGTTCCTGACGGCCGTCTTCCTCATCGGCCTCGCGTACATGCCCTCGCGCTACTGAAGCGGTAGCGCCTCGGCGTGGCGCGGGCCTTCCGCCGCTGTCGTCGTCTTCGCCCCGAGTCACGAGACGCCGAGTGTGGCGTCTCTCGCCGCGTGGCTGTGGGTCACTGTCCGCTTCGGAGTCGTCACTGTGCGGTCGGTCGAGCGGATTCGAGAAGCGAGTTCGTCGCCGGCGGTGGCGTCCGTCGGCGACCGAGCGTCTCTGACCCGTCCGAGGCGTCGAAACGGAGAGCGGCGCGCGCCTCGCCGGCGGGACTCCGACCCGCGTCAGTTCGACGCGGGGACGGGGTCGATGCCGGGGACTCGTTCGTCCGCGGTCAGGTGGTACAGTCGTTTTCGCGCGTCCTGGATGTAGAGTCGTTCCTGCACGATGTCCTCGTCCCGCAGTCTGTCGAGCGCGTAGCGGACCGTTCGTGTGGGCAAGAGTGAGTGGTCGGCCAACTGACGCTGCGTCAGCGGACCGTCGTGCTCCAACACCTTGTAGACGAGCTTCGAACTCGGCGGCATCTCCCGGAGGCTGTCCGGTACCTCGTAGGTCATCGTCTGATTCGACGAGGCGGACCCGACCAAGTGCTTCGGAGTTGTGCGACCTGCCCGCACGACCAACCCCGCGTCCGCGGTCGTTCACGCTCGCCGTCGCGTGCACCTCGTCCGCGAGGTGGCAGATAGAAGGGGGCGGCGTCCGTACGACCCGCCGTGTCCGACCGCACCGACGACGCCGACGAGACGCACCCGCACGACGTCGACGACACGCCGACGGTCACCTGCTCGCGGTGTGACCACGAGTGGGACCTCGCGTACGAACTCGACGACCTGGAGGTGGGCAACCAGTCGTTCGAACAGTTCGCCATCGACCACATGCGCCACACGGGACACTTCCCGGACGGCGTCTCGCCGTGGGTCGTCTCCTGCCGTCGCTGCCCGGAAGGAGACGAGTTCCTGTCGTCGCATCCGGCGCGCCGGTGGGCCGAGACGCACGCCCGCCACACGCGGCACACGGTCGAAATCGAACACGTCGACGAGGAGACGAAGGTGGTCGCGCCCGACTGAGCGGACGTGCGCGGACTATCCGCTCGGGGTGATACGAACAGTCGAAGTCGTCTCCCGAGGGCGGGAGAGAGGCATCAGTCGATGTGGCCTTCCGCGCGGAGCTGCTCTGCGTCCTGTTCGCTGTACCGCCACTCGATGTTCGCCTTCTCGTCCTGCCAGTCCCACGGTTCGACGAGGACGACGTCGCCCTCGTTGATCCACGTGCGGTACTTCATGCGGCCGGGGATGCGACCCATGCGCTCTTTGCCGTCCTGACACCGGACGCTGACGTGGTTTCCGCCGTTGTGCTGTGTCACGACTGCGAACAGTTCGTCGTCGTCGGGCATTCGGAGGTTCCGACGCCCGCTGGATTCTTCGCTCATGGGTTACCTACAGGCGTCGCACGTTTAAGCCATTGGTGATGCGTGGTCTCGCGTGACACGGGTGGCCACGCGGGCCGACGCGCGGGTCAGCTACGCCGGTGTGAACGCTCTGAACGTGTCGCGGTCGAGCGATTCCGACGCCACCTCGGTGAGGCCGACGTCGGTGAAGATGTCGTTCCAGTCGCGGTAGTAGAGCGGAAAGTCGTCTTCGATGTAGTTGACGGCGGGCGTCTCGCCGTCCTCGCCTCTGTCGGCGCCGTTCGCTCCGCGTTCGTCGTCGGAGTCGCTCCCCCCACCGACGCTGTCGTCTCCGTCGGCGCCGTTCTCACCGCTGTCGTCGCCACCGTCGCCGTCGTGCCCCTCGTTCTCGACGGTGACGAGCAACGTTCCCGTGACGCGCGCCAGTTCGGCGAACACCCATTCGGCGTCGGGGTGGAGATGCTGGAGCGTCTCCACCGAGTAGACCACGTCGAAGGCGTCCTCGTCGAACTCGGGGACGACGTCCTCGATGGCGCCGTGGTGGAACGTCCCGCCGGCGGCGAGTTCGGGGTACTGTTCGTCCATCACGTCGAACGCGTCGGCGTTTATCTCGACGCCCGAGACGTTCTCGTAGCCGTGGTCGTACAGGTGCGCGAGATGCCGCCCCGAACTGCAGCCGAGTTCCAGAATCTCGGCGTCCGCGTCGGCGTGCCGGGCAATCGTCTCTCTGAGCAACTCGCTCGTCTCGTTCGGCCCGTAGTAGGCGTAGTACTCCGGCGAGTACGCACCCGAACGCGCCGTCCACCGTCGGTGAACGTCGTCAGAATCCACTAGGCGGTCGTTCGCGGCCGCCCCGTAAAGCCTCGTCGTCCGACGTGCGCTCGTCGGTGCGTCGGCGACGGTGTCCCGTCGTGTGTTCGCGACGACTCCGTTCGCGCCGACGACGGCGTCGTTGCTGCGTCCGCGCAGTCAGGCGGCCGTCACAGTTCGTCCTTCCACGGCCAGTCTTTCTCCGTCCACGGCCACGCCCCCGTCGCCTTCAGTCCCACGTCGAAGTTGTCGTCCAGACAGGCCTGCCGAATCTCGTCTTCGTCCACGTGGGGTGTCGCCACGTCCTCCCGGGCGAGTCGAGCGACGCCCGCCGCACAGAGGATGGACATGTCCCGCAGGTCGCGCACGTCGAGTTTGTCCATCGTGTCGCCGTGAGTGTGGCCCCACCCGCGTCCGCTCTCGCCCGAGGATGACCGCCCCTGCGCCCCGGCGACGCCGCGTTGCACGAACGGCCAGTGGTCGCTGTTCGGCCGGACCTGACTCTCGGTGTGGACGGGTACCTCGTACTCCTCGGAGACGGCCTCGAAGGCGTCCGCGATGCCGGAGAAGCCGTGGTCGTGAATCTCCAGGTTCCGCGAGTAGCCCGCGCCGTCGACGTTGAGGATGCACTTCACGTCGTCTAAGTCGTGCGTGTGGCTCCAGTAGTACGACCCGTACAACCCCGTCTCCTCGGCCCCGAAGACGACGAGTCTCACCTTCGTCTCCAACTCGTCGGCCACCTGCGCGAGTATCTTCCCGACTTCGACGACCATCGCGGTGCCGAAGCCGTTGTCGTTGGCCGCCGTCCCCACGTCGTGGCCGTCGACGTGCGCGGTGAACAGGACCTCCTCGTCGGTGTCCGGGCCGACCGTCGCCTCGACGTTGTGCGAGGTGCCGCGCCCCACCTCGGCGTCGACCGAGAGGTCGGCCTCTACGGTTCCGTCCGCACAGTACCGCTGGAGGCGCGCGCCGACTTCCTTGCTCGCGCCGATGGCCGGAATCGGCCCGGGTCCGTTCACGCCGCCGATGTTCCCGGTCGGCGGGAGGGCGCCCTCGATGTGGTTGTAGAAGACGAACCCCGCCGCGCCGGCGTCGATGGCGTAGTGGTACTTCTCCGACCGGTGGACCCACCGACCGTAGTCGTCCGGTGTCAGACTGGACGCCATCACGACGTCGCCGGAGAGGTCCTCCCCCTCGAAGTCCTCGGGGAGGCCGTGGCCCATGTCGACGAGTTCGCCCGACACCTCGCCCGCGGGCGTCCCCGGCAACTCCACGAGTTCGTGGGACCGTCCGAACGTCGTCTCTCGGTCGTCGTGCGTCACCGAGAGGCTGGCGTCGCCGCGCCACCACGCCGGGATGGGAAACGGGTCCAGCGTCACGTCGTCGACGCCGACTGCCTCGAACGCCTCGGCGACGAGTTCGGCACCTTCGAGTTCGCCCTCGTGCCCCGGCATCCGGTCGTCTAAGTCCTCGAGGTCCGCGATGAGGTCCCATCCAGTCGTGCTCCGGTACGCGTCGCCGACGACGTCGTTCGGTAGTTCAGTCATCTACGTGGGATGTGGCATCATTTGCCAATAGTGTTGCGATTTCCATGACGAATCGACTTCGAAATGCGGGTTAATATTAACGCACGTTCGGATTAATCTGTCAGTAGAATAAATGTGGGAGGCGTATTCCACTACGACCTTGTCATTGCGACACAGCAGTTGGAAAGAACTTTATACGTAGGTTGTTGATACCCTATGACATGGCTGAAGATAGCGAGCGGATGAGGCGTCGAAGTTTCCTCAAAGCAACGACGGCTGGCGGTCTGGCCGGCATGACCGCCCTAGCTGGGTGTGCTGGTGGCGACGGAGAGGGAACCGACACTGGCGGCGAGACTGGCGAGGGCGGTGGCGGCGCCACGACCGAGGAGACCGACGGTGAGACCGACTCCGGTGGTTCCGGTGCGAGTCTCCCGACGTACACCTACCTGAACAACGCGCAGTCGTACAACCCGCCGAGACACGACGCGATCAACCTCATCGCGAGCCAGTTCGGCGAACTCGGACTGGACATGGAGGTCGAGGTGCTGGAGTGGGGGACGCTGTTCAGCCGCGTGTCGCAGGAGTACGACTACAGCTTCGCGACGTGGCACACGTTCTTCGTCTCCGAACCGGTGACGGAGCTGAACAACCTGTTCAACTCCGAGAACACCGACCCGGGGCAGGGTAACTACTCCGGCTATCAGAACGAGGACCTCGACGAACTGATGACGAACTACCTGGCCGAACCGGACCCGGACACCCGGATCGACCAGTGCCACGAGATCCAGAAGACGCTGATGGACGACGTGCCGACGATGCCCATCACGCAGATGCCGCAGGCGGCCATCTACAACAGCAACCAGGTGACCAACTGGCAGGCCGACCTCGCGAACGGGTTCAACTCCTACTGGACGATGATCAACCTGGAGATGGTCGGCGACAACACCGAGCTGAAGGGCTACTGGCCCGAGACGCTGTCGACGATGAACGTGCTGGGCCACAACGACGAGTCCAAGCACGTCTACCAGTTCAACATGCTGTACGACTTCCTGGTTCAGCTCAACGACAACGCCGAACCCGACCCGGAAGTCAGCCTCGCCACCGACTGGGACCGCGTGGACGAGACGACGATGGAGTACACCATCCGCACCGACCACTCGTGGCACGACGGCGAGGACCTCACCGCCGAGGACGTCGCGTTCACGTACAACTACATCGTCGAGAACGAGGTGCCGCTGTACTCCACGCAGGCGCAGTACATCGACAACGCCGAAGTCGTCGACGAGGAGACGGTTCGCATCAACATGTCCCAGCCGCTGGGGCCGTTCCACCTCTCGGTGGCGAACCTCATCCCCATCATCCCGCAGCACAAGTGGGAGGGCCGGAGCAACCCGAGTCAGGCGAACATCCAGGAACCGGTCGGCAGCGGTCCGATGGAGTTCGACTACTGGGAGCAGGGCAGCGAGTTCGCGATGGTGCGCAACGAGGACCACTTCGCGCCGGTCAGCTTCGAGCGGCGCTTCTGGCGCATCATCCCCGAGGCGTCGACCGTCTGGGAGAACCTCATCAACGGCGACCTGAACTACGAGCCGTTCGGCCGCATCGACCGGTCGCTCAACGAGAACCAGGACAACGAGAACATCGGCACGCGGTTCCAGACGGCGCCGACGTTCTGGATGTTCACGCCGAACGAGCGACAGGAGGGGCTCGACGACCCGCAGATGCGGAAGGCGCTGGTCGAGACCATCCCGCGGACGCCCGTCGTCGAACAGATCCTGTTCGGCTTCCCCGAAGTCGGCTTCAACATCGTCTCCTCGGCGTTCGGTCCGCTCCACACCTCGGACGTGACCACCTACGACGAGAGCATCGAATCCGCACGGAGCCGCCTCGAAGAGGCCGGTTACTCGTGGGGTGACGACGGGACGATTCGAGCGCCCAGCGAATAACGCCACCTAGAACGTCGGCTCGTTGCCAATAGATTTTTAGAACGAAACCCCGAGAAATACATAATCAACAAACATGGGAAAAGCTAGCTTCGTCGTGAGACGCTCGCTCCAGCTCGTCGTAACGCTGTGGGCGGTTGGAACGGTGCTGTTCGGACTGTTCCGCCTCATGCCCGGCGACCCGACTTCCTACGTCGTCTCCTCGCAGATGACGCAGGAGGCGCGCCAGCAGATAATCGCGAGTTACGGACTCAACGAGCCGTTACACGTCCAGTACATCAAGTTCCTCGAGAACTTGGTCGTCCTGAACTTCGGCCAGTCGTTCCACTCGAACCAACCGGTCACGGACGTCATCGCTACCTACCTGCCGAACACGCTCGTGTTGATGCTGACGGCGTTCGTCGCCGCCTACATCACGGGCATCACGCTCGGCGTACTGTCGGGGTGGTACCGTGGCTCCCGGTTCGAGCGGAGTACGGTCATCACGGCACTGACCGCCCGGAGCGTCCCGACGTTCTACGTCGGCCTCATCGTGCTGTGGATATTCGGCGCCGGCCTCGGCGTCATCCCGATGAGCGGGATGACCAGCCTCGGCACGCAGAACGCGGGCTTCTGGGAGATGGTGTTCTCCGTGGACTTCCTCCACCACCTCGCCGCGCCGGCGGCCGTGCTGGCGTTCTACTACATGGGCTATCCGCTCCTCATCATGCGGTCGAGCATGCTTGAGGTGCTCTCCGAGGACTTCATCGACGTCTGCCGCGCGAAGGGACTCAAAGAGCGGACGATAATGTTCAAACACGCCGCGCGCAACGCGCTGCTCCCCATCGTCACGGCGGCGGCCATCGCACTCGGCTACGCCGTCGGCGGGAGCGTCCTCATCGAGACGGTGTTCGCGTGGCCCGGAATCGGTCGCGAGATGGTTCGCGCGGTCCTGCGACGGGACTTCCCCGTCGCGCAGGGGACGTTCATCGTCCTCGCGGGGACCATCATCGTCCTGAACTTCCTCGCGGACCTCGCGTACGGGTACCTCGACCCACGGGTGACCTACGACTAGAACGATGGCACAAGAAGAACCAACCGGTCGGTCGATATTCACCGACCTCGACGACAGTTCGTCCGACGAGCAGATAGACAAGTGGCAGCGCACGGTTCGCCTCTGGCGGGAGACGCTACGCGACCACTGGGGAAAACTGACCGACGAGTTATCGGTCAGGCTGTCCCTGATAACGGTGGCGGCGTTCGTGCTCATCGGCATCTTCGCGCCCGTCATCGCCACCCACGACCCCCTCCAGCGACAGTTCCAGGGCGATGCGGGGATACTCATCGAGAAGTGGGCGGAACCGGGGCTGCTCGGCGGTAACCCCGAGTACCTCCTCGGGACGACGGCCGCGGGGTACGACATCTTCAGTCAACTCGTGTACGGGACGCGAGCGGCGCTGATGGTCGGTCTCATCGCGGCGGTGTTCACCGCCGGCATCGGCACGCTCGTCGGTCTCGTCGCCGGATACTACGGCGGCTGGATCGACGACGCGCTGATGCGGGTCGTCGACTTCCTGTACGGGATGCCGCTCCTGCCGACGGTCATCGTCCTGGTCGCGGTGCTCGGGCCGAACCTCTGGAACATCATCCTCGCGCTGATCATCCTCCAGTGGCGCTCTACGGCCCGCGTCATCCGGTCGCAGTCGCTCTCGCTCCGCGAACGACCGTTCGTGAAGGCCGCCGAGGTGGCGGGCGCGGGCGACTGGCACATCATCAGCAGACACCTCGCGCCGAACGTCCTCCCGCTGACGTTCCTGTACGGTTCGTTCGGTATCGCGTGGGCGATTCTCGCGGAGGCCGGCGTCTCGTTCATCGGCCTCGGCGACCCGAACACCGTCTCGTGGGGGACGATGCTGCAGGCCTCGCGAGCGTACTCCGCGCTCCAGTTCGGGGCGTGGTGGTGGTTCGTCCCGCCGGGCATCTGCATCGGGCTGCTGGTCATCAGCGGCTTCCTCATCGGCCGCGGCTACGAAGAGATAACCAACCCCAAGCTACAATGAGTCTACTCGAAGTCGAAGACCTCGAAGTCTACTACGAAACCGAAGACGGACCGGCACAGGCTGTCGACGGCGTCTCGTTCGAACTCGAAGAGGGCGAGAACCTCGGCATCGTCGGCGAGTCCGGGTGTGGAAAGACCACGCTCGCGAAGGCGATCATCGGCATCCTCCCCGACGCCGGGTACGTCAACGCGGGTAGCATCAACTTCAAGGGTGACGACCTCACCCAGTTGCCCGAGCCCAAACGGCGTCGGCTCAAGTGGGAGGAGATATCCCTCATCGCCCAGTCGGCGATGAACTCGATGGACCCGGTGTACACCATCCGAGAACAGATCGTCGAGGCCATCGAGACGCACCGGCCGGGGACCGGTCGAACCGAGTCGAACGAGATAGTCACCGAGATGTTCGAACTCGTCGGGCTGGACCCCGACCGCGCCGACGACTACCCGCACCAGTTCTCCGGCGGGATGCGCCAGCGCGCCATGATCGCGATGGCGTTGGCGCTGGAGCCGTCGCTGATGCTGGCCGACGAGCCGACGACGGCGCTGGACGTCATCATGCAGGACCAGATTCTCAAACGCATCAGCCAGATTCAAGACGAGATACGGTCCTCGATGCTCGTCATCACGCACGACGTGAGCGTCGTCGCGGAGACGTGCGACCGCGTCCTCGTGATGTACGCCGGGAAGGTCGCCGAGGAGGGGCCGGTCGAGGAGATATTCGACCAGCCGTACCACCCCTACACCATCGGTCTGAAGCGCGCGTTCCCGAACATCCGCAAGACGGACCAGAACCTCCTCTCCATCAAGGGCTACCCGCCGGAACTGGTCGACCCGCCGCAGGGCTGTCGATTCGCCGAGCGATGCCCGATGGCGACCGACCGGTGCCGCGAGGAAGAACCCGAGGCGCACTACATGAACGGCCTACGTTCGTACTGCCACTACGCGGAGGACATCGACTCGGAACTGCGGCCGTACGCCGACAGCCCCGAGACGTGGAAGCAGACGGCGGCCGCGCGGAACGTCGGAGGTGACTGAGATGGCCAACGACGTTCTCCTCGAAGTGGACGACCTGAAGAAACACTTCAAGGTCAACCAGGGCTGGATAGCGAGCCTGATGCAGTCGGTGTCCGGCGGCGACGCGGACTACGTCCACGCCGTCGACGGGGTCAGCTTCGAACTCCGAGAGGGCGAGACGCTCGGACTGGCCGGCGAGTCCGGGTGCGGCAAGACGACGACGGGGATGTCGCTCGTGAAACTCCACGAACCGACGGGCGGCGACATCGTCTACGACGGCCAACAGCTCTCGGAGGCGAGCGACGCCGAACTGAAGCAGTTCCGGCAGAACGCGCAGATGATCTTTCAGGACCCCTTCGAGAGCCTGAACCCCCGGATGACGGTGTACGACACGGTCGCCGAACCGCTCCGCATCCACAACATCACCAACGAGACGGCGCGGGTCCAGCGCGCGCTGGAGTTCGCCGAACTGCTGCCCGCAGAGCAGTACTTCGACCAGTACCCGCACGAACTGTCGGGCGGCCAGCGACAGCGGGTCGCAATCGCCCGCGCGTTGGTCCTCGACCCGGACTTCATCGTCGCCGACGAACCCGTGTCGATGCTGGACGTGAGCCTCCGGGCCGGCGTGCTGTCGCTTCTGGACCGGATGACCGACGAGTTCGGGCTGTCCGTCGTCTACATCAGCCACGACCTCTCGCTCCTCCGGCACATGTGCGACCGACTCGCCATCATGTACATGGGGAAGATAGTCGAGAAGGGGCCGACCGACCAGATAATCGAGAACCCCCAGCACCCCTACACGCGCTCTCTCATCAACGCGGTTCCCGTCCCCGACCCGGACGTGGGGCGCGAACGCGTCGAGCTACAGGGTGAGGTCGGCGACATCATCGACGTACCCTCCGGCTGTCGGTTCAAAGACCGGTGCCCGGACTACATCGGCGACGTCTGCGACTCGGTCGTCCCGCCGTTAGAGCAGAAGGCGGACGTCGACGCGGACCAGGACATCGCCTGCCACCTCTACGAGAGCGCCGAGGGGTACGACCCCTACGCGGAGATGGGGCAGTCCGGGCCCTCGACCGACGCGGGCGACGACACCGCCTCGACGCCGGCGGACGACTGACTCCCTACGCCTGTTCTTTCAGCGGGGCGCGCAGTCGGACGGCCGGCGCGGTCACCGCGAACGGGAGTTGCGACTTGTGTTTCTCGCAGACGCCTGTCACCGTTCGACGCGCGGCGCTCAGCGCCGACATCGTCTGCAGTACCTCGGGTTCGTAGTCCAACGCGAGGCCCTCGACGCGCCCGGCGCGTTCGCCGTCGTCGAGGCGGTACGCCTCTTCGACGGGGAACTCGGCGGACCCGCAGTCGGGGCGTTCTTCGGTCTTCTCGTCGATGTCCTTCGCGTAGAGCACGCTCGCCGGGAAGACGCCCGACCGCTGGACGCGTTCGAACTCGTCGCGGAACCACGGGTTGCCGAACCGTTCGACGTAGACGTCCGCCTCCTCGCGGACCGCCGCGCGAGTGGCGTCGCCGGGTTCGACGTCGAGGTGGCGGGCGTGGATGCGCGGCGGTTGCCCGTGGCCGAGGCTCGGGACGGCGTTCCCGGCGGGGAACGCGTCCGAGTCGGCCGCGCTCGCCGTGTTGTGCAACAGCGTCGTTATCCGGCCGTCCGAGACCAGTCGGGTCGGCGTCGACGGCCGGGCCTCGGCGTCGTAGGCGCGGGCGCCCCACGACCCGGCGTGGACGGTGTCCTCCATCGAGAGCGCATCGGGGCCGATTCGGTCGCCGAGCGAGTACGGACTCATCCCCATATAGATGGTGTCGGCTTCGAGGTAGTGCGAGACGAAGTGGAACAGTTGGCCGGCCGCCCGCGGACTCAACGCGACGACCGTCTCCCCCGTCGGGGCGTCGGCGTCCGGGGCGTCAGAAAGCGCCCGCGCGTCGGCGGCAGCCTCCCCGAACAGTTCGGGGAGGTCGTCGAGGAACGCCGCCCCCTCCGTCGACCCGTCGTGTCGGCGCACCGTCGGTCCGTCTTCGAGGTCGAGACTGCACGTCACGTTCGCTCTGTCGAGGGTCGTGCGGACCGTACTCCCGGTGGTGGTGCCGATCCACTCCTCGATGTGCGCGTCGGCGTAGTTGACCCAGATTCGGCGGAGGTCCAGGTCGTCCGCGGCGGCGAGTCCGTCCTCGACCGCGGCCACCTTGTCGTCGAGGCCGACCGCGTCGATCGGTTCGGTCGCCCAGCCGTCGTGCACCGCTCTGTGGGCCGTCTGGGCGTCGAACCTCGCCGGTTCGTCCTGTGCGAGCACCTGTCCGCTCCGTATCGCGCGCTCGGCCTCGTCTTCGAGGCTCTCCTCGTCGAGGTCGGTGGTGTACCGGTAGTCGGCCGCGCCGTCGGCGAACACGCGCAGCCACACTCCCGTCTCGGTGAACGCGACTGTCTCTCGCGGCCCCTCGTGGGTCACGACGGCGTCGGTCTTCTCCTTGTAGACGCCGCCGACCTCGGCGTACGCCACCGCGTCGTCGGTCTCGAATCGCTCCAGCAACCAGTCCATCGCGTCCACGACGTCCTCTCGTTCCTCGGTCATCGACGTGTCGTACGCGACCGCCCCACATGAAACCCCGACGAATCGCTTGCAGCGACGTTCGCGAGCGACGGCCTCGCGTCCGCTTCTCGGCCGGTCGGGGGCGGTCGCTCGCCGCGAGCGGAATCAGTCTGACCGGTCCCACAGGAGGGGTTCGTCGTCCGGGACGGCGACGTCGAGGATGGGGTCGTTCTCGTAGACGGCGGCGCCCTCGTGTCGGCTGAGGACGTACCCCGGGTACTCCGTCGCCACCTCGGTCTTCGTCTCCCCGTGCGGGTCCACCACCTCCGCGACCGTCTCGCCGGCCGCTATCCGGTCGCCCTCTCGGACCCGATACCGGACGATTCCCGCGGCGTCGGTGTGGGGGTGGACGCGCCGCTTGAGGGGGCCGTCGGCGGAGAAACCGAACTCGGTCGGGGGCGACGCCGGTTCGTCGAGCATGTCGGACGTGACGAGGACGTTCCGCAGTCCGGCGACGGCCGCCGCCCGGGCGTCCGCTTCGACGACGAACCGACCGCCGAGTTCCGGCGTGAACGCCGCGATTCCGTCGGAGACGGCCGCGCCGGTCAGCGTGTGACTCAGCGACCGCCGTTCGGTCTCCTCGCGCCCGAACTGGTTGACGACGGGCAGACCGAACGCCTCGGTGAGTTCGACGATGCGGTCGCGCAACGCGGCGGCCTCGGCTTCGTCCCTGTCGCGGCCGTACCCCACTCGCGGCCGAATCGTGTACGGGTGCGTCTGAATCCACGACGTGTGGAGCGACACCACCACGTCCGCGCTCTCGCGAATCTCGTCGTACACCCGTTCGCAGACCAACTGCTGGGTCCGGGGCGGCGTCTCGCCGCCGTCGCCCCGCCCGAAGTATCGGTTCGGGTCGTCGCCGTGATAGTACGACGTTCGCTCGTTCGTCCGGAGGCCGGCGGGATTCATCACCGGGACGCAGACGACGGTCCCCGCGAGTGCCTCCGGGCGGAGTCGGTTCGCGAACTCGTGGGTGGCCGCCATCCCGGTCGGTTCGTCGCCGTGGATGGTGCCGGTCACCCAGACCGTCGGCCCGGACTCCGACCCCTCGACGACGACGACCGGGAGTCGTTCGGACTGTCCGGTCGGGAGGTCCGTCACCGACAGGTAGCCGGTGGCACGCGTGCCGGAGGCGGCGTCGGCGCTACCGACCTTCATTCGCCGGTCTGCCTCCACCCCGCGCCGTCCCGTTCGTCCGCGATTCGCCGTCTCGTCGCCGTGCGCCGCGGCCGCGCCGCGCGTCTCGCTTCGTCCATGCCGGGAGATACCGACCCGCACGGCATGAATCCCCCTCCTCGGCGGTGTCGGCCCCGAACGGGCGGGCGGTTACCGTCGCCCCTCGCGCTTTCGACGCTGCTCTTCCGCTTCGGCCTCGTAGGACTCTGCGACGGCGGTGTCCTGCAGTTTCCGGCGGTACTCCCAGACGCCGGCCGCGAGGACGACGACGCCCAGTACCGCGCCGCGCAGGGGCGTCCCCGCGAGTGCGAAGTAGGCGAACGCGGCGACGGCGAACGCGATGGAGAGACCGAGTCCGACCGTCGCCCACCCGTTCCGTCGGAGTCGGGAGTTCGGCATGTCTCTCCGTATCGGGACCGCGGGTATCAAGCTTCGGGAGGCCCGACCCGCCGCGGCGCACCGTGACCCGGCGGCCGGGGGGATGCCGCCTACGGTGGCACTCCGAGTTCGGGGACGAGTACCCCCAACCGATTTCGCTGTATCACCTCCAGACAACGGCCGGTTTATGGCCTCTGAGCCCGAATAGACGGTGTCAGAGGCACCTTCTTCGCGCGCCCGTCTCCGGTCGCTCGGACGAACGACTGCTCGGTTCTGACGTTCCCGGACGGCTGATGCTCGTGCGTCGCGTCGAACGCGCCGTCCGCTCCGCGTTCGGGCGGCGAGCGCGACGACTCCGCGGAGTCTTTAGTGCTCGGTCCCGTCCGCTCGCGTGTGGAACCGGACGACAACCGCCGTGGCTGGGCCGAACGCTCCGGGCAGTTCTCGCCCGGCTACTACGCCGACATCGGACCGAACGAGGTCAGCGAGACGCTCGCGACCGTCTTCGAGCACTACGTCGACGAGGACGCCGCGATTCTCGAACTCGGCTGTAGCTCCGGTCGCCACCTCGCGCACCTTCGCGACCACGGCTACGAGGACCTCACCGGCATCGACATCAACGACGAGTCGTTCGAGGTGATGGCCGAGCGCTACCCCGAACTCGCCGAGACGGGGACGTTTCACACCGTCGCCCTCGAGGAGTACCTCCCGACCGTCCCCGACGACGCGTTCGACGTCGTCTACTCGGTGGAGACGCTCCAGCACGTCCATCCCGACGACGTCGCCGTGTTCGAGGAACTCGCCCGCGTCACGGCGGACCTGCTCGTCACCGCGGAGAACGAGGGCAACGGCCCGACGCGCGGCCGGGGGGAGCGCGACGTGAGCTACGTCAACGACGAGTTCCCGCTGTACCACCGCAACTGGAAGCGGGTGTTCTCGGACCTCGGCCTCGCGCAACTCCTCTCGGAGTCCGGCAAGCGCGACACGGTTCGCGTCTTCCGCGTCGTCTGAACCCCAGCGCGCTACGCGTCTCGTCGCTCCTCTCTGCGCCGCTTCAGCCACAGATAGCGGTAGCGCTCCTCCTGTTCTCGCTCCTCGAGGTACCGTCTGATGTACCGCCTCTCGGACTCCAGTTCCGGGATGAGCCGGTGGGTGAGGTAGTTGACGCGGATTCGGAGTCGGCGAACCTCGGCGAGAACAACCGCGAGGACGGCTCTCAGCTCCGCGAGCGTGACGACGGACTCGAGGAGGCTCTCGTACGCCGCGGCGAGTTCGTCGTCGAGCGCGCTCGTCCCGACGACGCCGTACCCCCGCTCTTCGAACCACGTCGAGACGTTCCGGCTCAGAAAGATGGGGACGCGGAGACCGAACAGCTTCGTCTCGTCGAGGAGGAGTTCGGGGCGCGTGGCCCGCGCCTCGGCGAGCGCTCTGAGCGCGATGTCGCCCTCCCGTGCGGCCCCGAGGGCGTGGAGGCGGGCGGCCCGACGGTACTCGCCGTCGGCGCGCTCTCGAACCGCACGCCACCGGTCGAGCAGGTCGAGGAGGGCGAAGACGAGGCCGTCTCGGCGCCGTTCGAGGACGTGTTCTCCCTTCTGTGCGATTCTCAACTGCCGCTGAACCTCGACGAGTTCGTGATGCGTCGGCGCCACTCGACCGTGTCGACGCGTCGTCATTCTGTCCGTGGGTTCACACCCGGACGCCATAGCTGTGGTTCCCGCGCCGCGTGAGACGCGCTGTGACTCGGAAAACGGCGCACCCGTCCGGCCCCCGCGGACCGGCGTGACATCGAACGCCCCGGTCGGCGTTCAGCGCTGTCGGGACGTCGGTTCCGGCGGTTCGACGGCGTCGGCCCGCGACGTCGGTTCGGCGGCGTCGGTCCGAGCGTCGGTCTCGCACGTGAACGCGTCGAGTTGGTCGATGAGCGTCGTCGTCTGCCCGGTGAGGCTGTCCAGTTGCGCCCGGACCTCGGAGATGGTCGCCGCGCTGGTCTCCGCGCGGTCCGCGAGCGACTCGCTCTGCGACGCCACGTCCCGCGACAGTTCGGCGACGCGCTCTATCGCGCCGACGACCTCTTCGGTCGTCCGAGCGCCGTCGCCCGTCGCCGTCGCCACCGTGTTGACCGAGGCGTCGACGCTCTCGACGGTCTCGGTCAGATTCTCGAACGCCTCGCCGGCGTCGGTCATCGTCGCCTTGCCGGTCTGCAGTTGCGCTTTGGTCTGCTTCATCTCCGCCTGCACCCGGTCGACGTCCTGTATCGTCCGCGCGACCGTCTGCTCTATCTC
This sequence comes from Halogeometricum rufum, assembly GCF_900112175.1. NCBI lineage: Archaea > Methanobacteriati > Methanobacteriota > Halobacteria > Halobacteriales > Haloferacaceae > Halogeometricum > Halogeometricum rufum. The sequence goes on from NZ_FOYT01000007.1 coordinate 19,067, forward strand.
CGCCGACTGGGTCCGCGTCTCGTCGGCGAGCGTCTTCACCTCGTCGGCGACGACGGCGAACCCGTCGCTGCCGTTCTGCGCCCGCGCCGCCTCGATGTTGGCGTTCAGCGCCAGCATGTTCGTCTGCTCGGCGATGTCCTCGATGAGGTCGGTGCTCTCGGCGACGCCGTCCATCCGGCTGTCGAGCGACTCGACGAGGTCCGCCAGTTCCGCGACGCTCCCCTCGATGGCTTCGATGGCCTCGATGGCCTCGGCCGCGGTCTGCGTTCCCGACTCGGCGCTGTTCGCCGCGCTGCTGGCCTCCTTGGAGACCTGGTCGGCGTTCGCGGCTATCTCCTCGATGGTCGCCGACAGCGACCCGAGGTCGTCCGTCGTGGACTCGAGGTTGCCCGCCTGCGTCCGGAGGTCGGTGGCGAACTCGCGGATGTCCTCGGCCAGTCGCTGCTGCGTCCGTTCGAGCGTCTCGGCGTCGTCGTGGACCGACTCGGTGGTCCGCTCGACGTTCTCCGCGAACGCCCGCAGGTCCACGATGGTCGAGGAGAGCTCTCGCTTCATCTCGCCGAACGCGTCGCTTATCTCGGCGATGGCCGTGATGTCGGTCTCTCGGGGCGCCTCGGCGGTGAAGTCGCCCTCCGCCACCGACTCCATCGCGCCGGCGAGTTCGTCGGCGCGAACGAGCAGTTGCTCGTTCAGTTGCTCGACTTCGGCCTTGGCCTCCTCGCTGTCCCTCGCGTTCTGCATCTGCTCTCTCGTCTCCTCGCGGGAGCGTTCGATGGAGAACCAGTTCGCCACCAGCGCCGCGGAGAGGCCGAGGAGGAACGTCGCGTGGACGAGTCCCCACCCCATGGGTCGCGCGACGGCGTCCGGGTGGTTGTACACCGCCTCCGGGTACGACATGCCGAAGATGCTGTGTTCGACGGCCACGTACAGCACGCCGGTGGCGAACGGGAGCCAGTCCTCGTAGACGGCGATGACGCCGACCACGACGAAGAAGTGGAAATGCGCCTCGATGTAGCCGCCCGAGAAGTAGACCAGGACGGCCGACGCCGTCATCAGTCCGATGGAGACGACGCCGGTCCGAACGCGCCGCGGGAGTTGCGGCACGCTCGCAACCGCCGCCAACGCGACGATGACGCCGACGCCGGCGACCAGATGCTCGAACGGCACGGCGGTGAACGTCGCACCCGTGACGTACGGTTCGGTCCCGGTGAAGCTTCCGAGCGCGTACAGCAACGGCGCGTGGGCCGCGAGCAGTAGCACGATGTTCCGGTGACGCGCCCGCCACGATTCCTCGGGGATGGAGTCCCCCCGAGGGATGTATCTGAAGAAATCCCGCACCGCTCGTTGCATCCGATTCACCCGTGAACCTCCGGCCCCCCCACCCGCGCTCCGATTCGACATGGAACTCTAGTACTCGTTGCCGGTAAAATACATGATGGACTGAAAATCAGTCTTGATAGCCAATCGCCGCACACATCTCGCCCGCAATCCACGGGCGTTCCCGCCTCCGACGAGGGCCCCGAGGCTCCGAGGGCGAGCGATTCTGTGCCGTCCGACCCGCGCTGCGGCCGTCGCCCGGCCGCCTCGGGTTACGACGGGTGCTGGTGGCTGAGTTTCTCGCCGACCTGCCCCGGCACCGGGGTGCCGCACTCCCTGCACTTCCACGCCGGGTAGACGGTCCCTCGCTCCCGCCGGAGGTCCTGCTTGTACCGAAGCGTCGCCCCGCACGTACACCGGTACTCCGTGAGCCCCATACTCGTCCGTCGGTCGGTGAGCGGCATAACTTCGGTGGAGGTGACGACCCCGCGTCGGCCGTCGGCACCCACCGGTGTCGGCGCGCGGCGCGTGCGGCCGGCCGCCGCCCTCACCGACCGTCGAGGCCGCCTTCGGGGTACGACTGCGCCTGTCCGGTCGAGTTGCGGGCGACCAGTTGGGTCCGCATCGCCGTCCGGCCGTCGTCTCGGCGTTCGGTCTTCGCGTCGAACGCGAGGACGGTGAGGTCCAACGCGGCGTGGAGCAGTTCGTTCGCTCCGAACCGATACCGGTCGCCGCTCGGTCCCGCCTCGTACTCGTCGGTCGAGCGGAGGTGGTGCTCGTAGAACAGCACCCCGTCGTCGGCCAGCGCTTCGACGATGTCGGGGAGCCTGTCGACCGCACGGAAGAAACTGACCGTGATCAGGTCGTACCGGTCCCGCGTGAAATCGTGGGAGCCGACGTCGACCTGCAGGCAGTCCAGTCGGTCGGCGACGCCGCGGTCACGGGCGCGTTCGCGCGTGATTCGAAGCCCCTCGCGGGACTGGTCGACCGCCTCCACGTCGTAGCCCGCCTCCGCGAGGAAGACGGCGTTTCGTCCGGTGCCGGCCGCGACGTCCAGCGCGCGCCCCGACGGGAGCGCCTCGACGTACCGCTTCAGAAGCGGTGCCGGCTCCGGGTCCTGTGGGTAGTCGCCGCTTCGAAACCGCTCGTCCCAGTCCGTCATCGCTCGTGCTACGCGGCGGCGCAGGTAAAACGACGGGGGACGGCGTGTCGGACCGCTTCGACGGGCGGCCACGCCCTCACAGGCGGGCGGCACGGAACCCACCGTTCCGGCATCGACCGCGGCCGGTCGAGTTATCCCCGCTCGTGTATCCGTAGCTCTATCGGCTCGCCGGGTTTGAGGTTCGAACTCGCGACCAGTTCCGGCTCCGCGGCCGAGACGAGTTCGAACCGGTAGTCGCGAAGTATCGTCGCCAGCACCGTCTTCATCTCCATCCGCGCGAACCGCATCCCGATGCAGTGGCGCGGCCCGCCGCCGAACGGGAAGTGCGCGTACTCCGGGCGGTCCGCGTCGCCGGCGAACCGCTCCGGTCGGAACGTCGCCGGGTCGTCCCACCAGGCCGCGTCGCGGTGGACGACCCACTGGGGCAGCACCAGCGTCGTCCCGGCGGGAATCTCGTACCCGCCCAACTCGACGTCCCGCGCGGCCTCTCTGAAGAACATGTAGACCGGCGGGTAGAGCCGGAGCGCTTCGTCGATGGCCCGGCCCGTCCGTTCGAGTTCGGGGAGGTGGTCGGCCTCGACCGCCCCCTCGCAGACCGAATCGACCTCCTCGCGGAGGCGGGTCTGTTCGTCGGGGTTCCGGGCGAGACAGAGCAACGCGTACGTCAACCCGAGCGCCGTCGTCTCGTGACCGGCGAACAGGAACGTTATCATGTTGTCGCGGAACTCCTCGCGGCTCAGGTCGCTCGCCTCGACGAACCCGACGAGCGTCGACAGCAGGTCGTCGCCGCGTTCCGCCGGCGACTGGGCACGTCGTCGCGCCGCCAACTCGTCCACGAACTCCCGGAGTCGGTCGAGTTCCCGCCTGTACCGCCGGTTCGTCGGCGTCGGGACGGTGTCCGGCAGGAACGACCAGAACCGACTCGTGTCGAACCGCGCGAGGATGGCCGCCGACGCGTCGGCCACAACGGGTTCGTCCGTCACGTCCACGCCGAACAGCGTCCGACCGAGCACCTTCATCGTCGTCGCCGTCATCGCCTCGTTCGCCTCGACGACCGCGCCGTCGCGCCACTCCTCGACCGTCTCCCTCGCGGTGGCCCGCATCTCGGGGACGTACGTGTTCAGTCGCTCGCGGTAGAACGACGGCTGGACGCGCGTCCGTTGCTGTCTCCACTGCTCGCCCTCGGTGACGAACAGTCCCTCTCCCATGGCGTCTTCGAGGTTCCGGGTGAGGACGTCGCCCTTCACGAACGCGTCGTGGTCGTCGAGGAGGACGCGCCGAACCGCGTCCGGGTGGGCGACCATGCAGGCGTCCGTCCCGAACACCCGATAGCTCGCTATCGGGCCGTACTCCTCGCGCAACCGTTCGTAGAACTCGAAGATGTCGCGGCTCAGTGCGAACGTGTTGCCGACGACCGGTACCCCGTCCGGACCGGGCGGATAGCTCGCGTTTGCGCTCATACGAGCACGTATTCGGCGCTCGGACGACAGCGTTCTGTCGGACACGTCCGTCCTTTTTTGTGTCACGGCGGTGACCTGCCGGGCGATGCGGTATCTCCAGTTGCGGATTCGGTACCCGCCCGAGGCGCGGCATCCGATGCAGCAGTTCCTCGTCGAGCAGGAGTCGATTCGGCGCGCGTACCTGCGCCACTGGAACTTCTCGAACCCCGACTCCGTCACCACGCTGTTCCACGTCGTCGGCGACGTCGCGACGGGACGCGAGGACTACCTCGCGGCACTCGACGACGTGCCGACGGTCCGCGAGTACGACACGACGCCGGTGGACGACCGCAGTTTCTACGTCTACGTCCGCGAGGCCGCAGACGCGCACGCGCGCCGCCTCCGCGAACTGCTGGCCGACACGGACCTGCTCGTCGTCCCGCCCATCGAGTACGGCACCGACGGCGAGACGGTGTTCGAAGTCGCCGGCGAACCGGCGGAACTTCGGGCGCTGGTCGCCGGCCTGCCCGACGAACTCTCGGTCTCGGTCGACCGACTCGGCGAGTACGACGCCCACCGCGAGTCGCGGGCGACGGCGCTGACCGACCGCCAGCGAGCGGTGCTGGACGTCGCGCGGGAACTCGGGTACTACGAGGTTCCGCGGCGGACCGGGGTTCGAGAGATAGCCGACGAACTGGGCTGCTCGAAGAGCACGGCCGCCGACCACCTCCGGAAGGCGGAGGCTCGGCTGGTCGCGCTCTACGCCGACCGCACGCCCACCGGTGCCGCCCGTCGCGACTGACGGGCGGACGAGTCACCGACCCGCTCGGACCGGTCGCTCAGTCGGGCAGGGGCGGCCACGTCGTCGCCACCGTCTCCTCGACGAGTTGGGTCTGGGCGCGCCGCAGTCGCTCGGAGGCCGAGGAGGCGGCGATGCCGAGTTCCTCGGCGACGGTTTCCAGCGACGCCCGCCGCGGGATGTCGAAGTGACCGAGTTCGTAGGCCGTCCGGAGCGCTTCGCGCTGACGGTCGGTCAGCCCGTCGCCCGGCGGTGCCGGCTCGCCGTCGCGGGTCAGACGGGACAGTCGAAAGCCGGCGTTGCGCTGCCAGAACGACGAGAACTCGCCGAACGTCGCCCGGTCGGCGAACCAGCCCGTCTGCCGCCACCCGCCCGGCAACACCTCGATTCGCTCGACGATGGCGTCGGCCGTGGCGAGCGCTTCCAGTCCCGTCAGGTCGTCGAGGTGGTCCCCGAGTTGTTCCTCGAAGCTCAGCGCCGGTCGAATCTGATAGCGACGGGTGTCGCCCGCCGCCCCGATACGCGTCCACGCCCCCACGTCGTACGCGTCGTCGAACGCCTCCTCGACGGCCGCGTGCGCGTCGCCGGTCACGGTGACGAGGAACACGGGCCGCTTGCCGTGGTTGTACTGCAGTTCGAGCGTCGTCGTCACCTCCGGCACGGCCGCCGCCACGCCGGTCAGCGGGAGCGCCTCGCAGTCGATGTCGAATTCGGCGACGAGACCCATACGCTCCCGTCTCCGTCGACGCCCATGTGCGTGTCGGACCGCGCGGCGGGACGCCGCCGCAGAACTCCTCCCCCGATTTAAAAGACCGAACGACTGAGAGTGTGGCTTAGCCCCGTCGACCGCCAACGGAGAGACGCATGCAGACGACCACGTCCGCAGACGGAACGGAGGTAACGTACGAACGACACGGCGACGGCCGACCGCTGATTCTGCTCCACGGTGGGATGGCCCCCCGGGAGTACTGGAACCCGGTCGTCCCCCACTTCGAGGAGTTCGCCGCCGTCGTCCCCCAGCGACCGGGGTTCGGCACCTGCCTCGACGACCCCGCGGAGACGAGCGCAGACGAGGTGCTGGAACGGGAGGCCGAGTACGTCCGAGCGCTCGTCGACGCCGTCGAGGGCCGCCCGGTCCTGTTCGGGCACTCCTACGGCGCGCTCACCGCGATAACGGCCGCGACCGACGCCGACGTCGAGGCGGTCGTCGCCTACGAACCGGCGGTCCTCCCCGAGGGCTTCCGGGCGGAGGCCGACCTCGCCGACCGCATGGCGACGCTCGTCGAGAACGGTGACCGCCGCGAGGCGGTGAAACGCTACGTCGAGCAGGTCCTCCACCCCGACGGCGTCGACGACCTGGACGCGTGGCTCGCGGAGTGGCCGGTCTGGCCCGACTGCGTGGACCTCGCCGAGGAAGTCGTCCGGATGAACCGTTCGGTCGAGGGCTACCGACTCCCCGACCGACTCGACGTCGCCGCCCCCGTCCTCGTCCTGACCGGCACCGACGGCCCGGACTTCCTCCGCGAGAGCGCCCGCGCCGTCCACGAGTCGCTCCCGCACAGCCGTCTCGTCGAGTTCGACGGCGTCAGCCACAGCGGTCCCGCCGAAGCGCCGGCACTGGTGGCGGCCGCGGTCGACTCCTTCCTGCACAGTCGGTAGCGGCCGCGAACGCCGTCGCTCGGCGGACGTCGAGTCGAGCCAAGTCGAGTCGCGTCGCGTCGACGCCGCCCGTCAGCGCTCGGGGGCGACGCCGCCCTCGTCTCTCGTCAGGAGGTACAGCACGAACGAGGTGAGCCAGTGTGCGCCCGCGTAGTCCTCGGTGAACGCCGGTTCGAGGCTGTGGTCCACGTGTCGCCGGGCGCTCGCGACGAGTGCGTCGGCGGCCGGGTGGTCGCCGAGGGCGTCCGCGACGTCGGCCATCGCCCACGCCTTCGAGAGGTTCAGCCCCACGAGGTGGAGTTCGAGTCCGCCGCCGTCGGCGTCGACGTCGACGGGGCGGAGGATGGCGTCCGACGGCGACTCGGTGAGGGCGGGGGCGAACCCGTCGAACCACTCTCGGAACGCCTCGGGGTCGAGCACGCGTCGCATCAGGTCGGCCTCGGCGAACGCCGGCGAGAGGAAGTCCCAGCCCAGCGGTTCGTACTCGACGGGGTAGTCGCGGTCGGCCAGATAGAACTCGCGGGCCGTCTCCGCGGCCGCCGCCGCGAGGGCGTCGTCGCCGACGACCCGCGCGTAGTCGAGGACGAACTGGAGCGCGAAGGCGGTGTTGTCGTGCGTGCCGACGCGGAACGGCCGGTCCTGCGCGAGGAACTCGCGTTCGACGAGTTCGACGACCCGTCGCTCCAGCGGTTCGAACCGCTCGCGCCACGCCGCCGCCCGGTCGGCGTCCCAGAGGTGCAGTTCCGCGGCGAGGCGCAGGAACCACGCCCAGCCGTACGGCTTCTCGAAGGACTCGTGGTCGACGAGGTACGACGCCTCTCGCTCGACCTTCTCGCGAGTGATTCGCTCGTCGAGCGTCGAGACGACGTCGGACGCGTCCGGGTGGTCCTCGAACAGTCGGAGTTGGCGGACGAGCGACCAGTGGTTGTGGACGGCCGAGTGCCAGTCGAAACTGCCGTAGAAGACGGGGTGGTCCTCGCTCGGCCGAACCGCGTCGTCCGGCCCCTCGACGGTCCGCGCGAAGTGGGGGTACTCCGTGTCGATGGAGTCCAGCGGGTACGCCGCGAGTTCGCTCTGCAGTTCGGGGTCGATCCAGTCGGCGCGGCCCGACAGCACCGTGGCCGCGTCCGCGGGGAGGGCGTCCATGCGGGATACGTCCCCACGGCGTCGATTAGTTCTACTGGTCCGCACGCGCGGTTACCCGTCGTCGCCGTTCACAGGCGGTCGAGACGGGACTCGGCGGCTTCGATACGGGCGTCGAGTTCTCGCTCGGCGCGGGTTCTGAACGCCGCGTCGTCGAACTCGTCGCCGGCCGCGAGGAACGAGCGGACGGCCCCCACTCTGGCGAACTCGCCGACGCCGAACACGGCCTTCGTCGCGAGAAACGCGTCCGAGACCGGCCGCGCCGCCGCGTACCCGTCGAGGAGGGCGTCTCGAAGGTCGCTCCGCACCTCGTCGCGTCGGGCGATTTCGACGACGTTCTCCTCGACTTCGCGCAACTCCTTCGCGCCGCACCCCGCCTCGGCGTGTTCCCAGTCGAGGACGGCGCGGACGGTGCCGTCGCGGGTGATCAGGTTGTCGGGGGTGAAGTCGCCGTGGAGCAGGACCGGCCCCGACTCCGGGCGGACGAGGTCCGACATCCGTTCGAAGCACTCGACCGCCCGGTCGGCGAGGTCAGAGACGGGCGACTCCCGGGCGGCGTCGGCGTACTCCTCGTACCGCCGGCGGTAGTGGGCCCGCCAGTCGGCGACGCGGTCGTCGACGGTCAACGCCCCGGACCGTCCCGACACCGACCCGTACCGCTCGAACGCCGTCTGCGCGTGGAGCGTTCCGAGCGCGCGACCCATCTCGCGGACGACCGCTCGCTTTCGTCCCCGCGGGAACGACCGGAACTGACCGATGCTCGATAGCTCGTCCCCGCCGACGTGTTCGACCACCGAGTACGGGTACGGCAGGTCGCAGCCGTCGGGTTCGACGGTCACCGTACCCGGAACCGGCACCGACGTTCGGGCGTCGAGATGTCGGTACGCCGCCGCCCCTCGCTGCAACTGCGCCGCCTTCTCCTCCGGCGCGAACTTGAGCACGTACGTCGCGTCGTGGTCGCGGACCGCGAACGCGAACGTGACGCCGCCGTCGCCGGCCGTCGAGTCGCCGTGAACCGCTATCGACGACGCGTCCGGGAACGTCCGTCTCGCCGCTCGACGGGCCTCGGGTTCGCCGACGGTCATCTCGGACCGCCGCTCTGCGGACTCGCGTTCGGCCGCTTGTTCTAGCTCCGTGACGTAGCCTAAACTCGGTAGCATTGCGTGTCTCGCTCGAAATGTGTCTCACTCGGTGTGTTCGTCGGAAGTCGATTCAGGGCGGGAGGAACCCGAGGACCCAGAGCTGCCAGCAGAGTCCGAGTCCCAGGAGGGCCAGCACCGTCTGGTGGACGCGAGCGCGGCGCGACCAGTACCCGTTCCGCCACGCGAGGGCCGCGCCGAGGGCCGCACTCGGCGCGAGAAACGCGACGAGCGACGGGAGCGCCAGCACCGCCCGCATCGCTGGCGGCCGCGTGAGGAGCGTGAGCCTGCCGCCGCGCCCCACGACGAACAGGAAGGCCAGCACGAACCCGACGGCGACGACGCTCAGTGCGGTTCCCGCCGCCCGGGCGAGCCACGGGAGACTGGGCAGGCGGCGTCGGAGTCGTTCTCCGGTTCCTGCGTCCTCGCGTTCGCGCGGCCGTCCCGTCTCCCGCGTTCGTCCTCGGTCCGTCATCCGTCGGCCTCCGTATCGTTCCGGTCGCGTCTGTCTGTCTCCGTACCGTCCCGGCCGCGCCCGTCGCTCTCTGCGTCGTTTCGACCGCCGCTGTCGCTCTCCCCGTCGTCACGGCGCGCTCCCCGCACCCGTCGCCACCCGCGCCGGACGCGACATCCGACCCGTCCGGCCAGCGAGAGGCCGAACCCGGCCGCGGTCCCGCCGACGACGCTCCCGGTGAGGAGTCGTCGCTCGTGGAACGGCACCGGGAGGTGGACGCCCGTGGGGTCGCTGTTCGCGTTCATCGCGGTCACCGCCCCGTCGTCGACTTCGAACGCGAGCACGTCGCGTCCGTCGACCGCCCGGTACACGTAGGGCTCGGTTTCGACCCACTCGCGGGCGTCGCCGCCGGCCGTCGTCGTGCGGAGTCGCCCGTCGCCCGCGGGTTCGACGGCGACGTGTGCGAGCACGTCGGCGACGTGCAGCGGACCGGCGTTCGGGAGGTTGGTGGGGCTGTACTCGCCGGCGACGGTCTCGGCGCGCGCCCGACCGCCCGGCTTCGCCGACGGCGCGCGCGCCGGCGACGGCAGGAGGTCGAACGCCGCGAGTATCTCGTCGACGACCGCCGCGGGCGACTCGCCGGCTCTGGCGTTGTAGTTCACGAAGACGCCGACGCCGCGGTCGCGGGACAGCACGAGTCGACTGGCGAAGTCGACGGTCGCCCCCGAGTGGCCGACGAGTCCGGCGTCCGGACCGCCGTACTCGTGGAACCCGTACCGCCAGTTGGTGACCGCGGGGTGGCGCACGTGGTGTCTGTCGTGCATCGCCTCGACCGTCTCCGGGTTCAGGACTCGCCCCCCGTCGACCGCGCCGTCGCCGAGGTGGGCGCGGACGAACGCGGCCACGTCGCTCGCCGTCGCAGTCGTCGACCCCGCGGGGCGCATGTTGACGAACGTCTCGTCGGCGGTGGTGAACCCCGTCCCGTCTCGCTCGTGTCCCGCCGCGGGGTCACCGGGGTGGTCCTCCGGGACCGGCTGTGCGAACGTGCTGTGGCTCATGTTCAGCGGCTCGAAAACTTCGGACTGGACGTACTCCTCGAAGGTCGTCCCGTGGGCTTCGGCGACGACGTGGCCCGCGAGCGCCGCCCCGTAGTTCGAGTAGCCCACCAGCGCTCCCGGCGGGCGCACGCGGTCCGGTCGCTGCTCGGCGAGCAGCGTCTCTAACGGAGCGAGGGCGTCCGGGTTCGCGACGATTCCGGGGTCCAGAGCCGACGCGAAGCCGGCGGTGTGGGTGCCGAGGTGCCGGAGTGTCACCGGGTCGTCGTCCGTCTCCGGGACGGTGACCGCGGAATCGTCGAGGTACGCGTTCACGTCCTCGTCCAGCGAGAGGACGCCGCGCTCGACGCCCTGCATGACCGCGGTCCACGTGATTAGCTTGCCGACCGATCCGATGCGGAACGGCGTCTCGTCCCCCCGGGCCGGAACTCCCGCCTCGACGTTCGCGGAGCCGTACCCCGCGACGAGGGAGGGCCCGCCCTCGACGACGACGGCGACGCTCGCGCCGGGCGTCGCGTCGCCGATTCGCCCGCGCATCCGCTCGTCCACGAACGCCGCGAGTTCGTCTCGACTCTCGAACGGGGCCGAACCGAGCGACTCGGCGTTCCGGCGGGCGACCCCCGTCGCTCGCGTCCGGTCGCTCGCGAGGCCCAGACCGGCGATGCCCGAAGCGCCGAGGGCGGCGAGAAACCCGCGCCTGGAGACGCTACTCACGGCCCACCTCCGTCCGGCGCGTCGGAACGGCGTCGATTTCGACGACGAGGCCGAAGAACCGGTCTCGTACGCGCTCGATTTCGAGGCTCGTCTCCCGGACCGTCACTCGGGGCTCGTGGTTCAACCGGCAGCCGGTCTTCTCGTAGTGGGCGTCGGCGCGCCGGTCCTGAAGCCACGCGACGGGGCGGACGTCGCTGCGGCCGTGTTCGAGGAGCAGCACCCGACCGTCCGGTTTACAGACCCGCGCCATCTCTTCCAGCGCCGTTCGCGGTTCGGGGAACGTACAGGTGGAGAACGACGAGACGACGGTATCGAAGTTGTCGTCGTCGAAATCCAGCGCCTGTGCGTCCATCCGGCGGGCGGTGCCGTCCAGTCCGAGGCGGGCGAGTTCCTCGCGGGCGTGGCTGAGCACTCCGTCGCTGACGTCGACGCCGACGACGGCGTCCGCCGCGCGGAGGTACCGAAAGTTCCTGCCGGTGCCGCAGGCGACGTCCAGTACCCGGCCGTCGGCCCGCCCGAACTGCCGGCGGCGGTAGCGACCCGCGAACAAGCGGTCGAGTCGCCGCCACCGCGCCAGTCCGTCGGCCACCTCGTCGTACGCGTCGGCTATCTTCGCCGCCGACATCGAGTCTCGCTCGCTCGACTGCCGTCGCTCGGTGCTGTCTTCGTTCGTGCGATTCCGCCGGTCCGTCGGTCCGCGTGAGTTACTCGATTGCATCTCGTCGGCCTCCTAGACTCCGACCGAGACACGGCTCCGCGACGCCGATAAAGTTATCGGAAATTTGATAATTTGTCGGGTTCGTTTCAAAACCGCAGTTGAGCGACTGGGACGGGTTCGAGCGTCGTTCGCGCCGTTTCGGCGTCACTCCGCTGCGAGCGCCGCCGCTCGCTCAACGGCGCTTTCGTAAGAACGCTGTCACGAACGCGGCAGGTCGCCGCTCTCGCGTCGCACGCGCTCGGTCCGCGTCACCGTCGCCGACGAGTCGAGTCGGAGCCGAACCGCGTCGTCGCCGCGACGCAGCACGGCTTCGTACGCCGGGGGGTCGTCGGCGACGCGTTCGGACGTCCAGCGCCCCTCGCGGACGTGTTCGTGGAACTCCCAGACGGCCTTCGTCGTCACGTCGACTCCCCGGTCCCAGTGGAACGCAATCGACGCGGGGTGGTACGCCACGCTGTAGGTCAGCGGGCTGTTGTACTCCCGGAGGCACGCCGCGCAGTCGCTCTTCGCGAGGAAGGGGTCGGCGTCGGGCAACGGACTGCCGGGGAGGTGGACCACCTCCGTCGAGAGGTCGCCCCCGCACTCCGGACACAGTCCGCGGCGAATCTGCCGGTAGTCCTCGGCGCTCCGGAGCGTCACGCTCCGGACGAGGTCGTCCGCGTCCCGCCGTCTGACCTGCGCGGGCGTCACCGGGTGCCCCGCCACCTGCGTCTCACACGCGGTGCAGTCGACGCGGAAGAACTGGTGGTCGAGGCTCGCTTCGAGCGCCTCCGCCCCGCAGAAGACGCAGACGCCGGCGACCGGTTCGGGGCCGACCGACGCCGGTCGCTCGTAGTTCCCCGACAGGATGAACCGGACGATGCGCTCGCCGGCGTGCGACAGCGAGTAGCCGTCGTCGCCCTTCCGGAGGTACGTCCCGACGAGTTCGCCGAGGTGGTACGACAGCTTCGAGGTGTTCTCGACCGGCACGTGCTCGTATATCTCGGAGAACGCGAGTTCGGCCGGCCCCGACCCGACCCCCGCGAGTTCGTACTGCGCGACGGCGACGGCTCGGAGGATTTCGACGCGGGTCTCGTCGGCGAGGAGTCCGAAGACGTCCGCCGCCGAGCGCTCGTCTGTCATGGTTCTCGGTGGCCGACACCACGCCCGCGTCGATATTGAATCCCGGGCCGTCCGGGGGGTCGTCGCCGCCCGGTACGGCGCGTTCGGACTCGCCGCTCGACGACCTCGACAGGACGATACTAGACCCGCACGCTCGGTGGCGACACGCGAACGGACGGGCGACCGACTACCCCCCGTCGGCCGCGGTCCGCCCGCCGGTGCGGATTCGCTCCGTCACGTCGGTCAGCAGGTCTCGGGGCACTCGGTCGGCGGGGTACGTCCGACTACTGCCGTCGACGAGGTCGATTCGGAGTTCGCCGTCCTCGTGGGTGACCGCCGCGAGACGGTCGTAGGGGAACTCGGTCGCGCCGTCGGCCACCGTCCAACTCGTGGTGAACAGGTCCACCTCGCCCCCCTCGTGGACCCGGAGCGCACGCTCTCCCACCGCCAGGTTCGTGAGTTCGTACCGCTTCGACGGGTCGAGGCCGGGGACGGAGCCGGTACCGGCGCGCAGCGAGTGAACCGTCGCGTCGCCGGGGGTGTCCGCCGCCGCGGCGCGTCTGACGCGGGCCGCACCGGTTTCGAGCGCGTCCGCCGCGCGGCGGTTCACGGCTCGAACGCCGGCGGCCGCCAGCGCCGGTCCGCCGAGGAGGATGGCACCGCCGAGCCAGATGCGGTCGGCGGCGAGGAGGAAGTTGAGACCGAGCATGAGCGCCAGCACCACCGCCCACGGCCACTGCCAGCCGGCGGTCCACACCGGCCCGAACACGCCGACGTCCAGCGACCCCTCCTCGGCCATCGCGTCTCCCCGCGACGCTGCCGCGTCTGCCGTCTGCGACGCTCCCCCTCGCGCAGTCGTTGTCATCACGTCGTCCGACGGGCTCTGCCGGAATAAGTATTGTGTAAATCTACCAATACAGATGGTCGCCGAAGCGTTCGAATGCTCTCCCACAGCAGCGTTCGACGGCTGAGATAGCGGACAAAACACGCTTATGATGATAACCGTGTCGTCTTACCACGTCTGCTCTTCCGACTGGGGACTAGCAGACCCGATTCGGTGCCGGGCAGATGTGTGCAAAAAGCACAATTTTATTCGACGGCGGGTCGAAGCACTAGCCGTGATGGACCCGATAGTCATCGTCGGCGGGGACGCCGCCGGAATGAGTGCCGCGAGCAAGTTCAAGCGGGAGGCTCCCGACCGCGACGTCGTCGTGTTCGAACGCGGCGAGTGGGTCTCTTACGGGGCGTGCGGGCTGCCGTACTACGTGAAGGGGGACGTCGAGGAACTCGACGACCTGGTGTCGCTCTCCGCCGCGGAGTTCGAAGAACGTGGTATCGACCTCCGGACCGGTCACGAAGTCGTCGCCATCGACACGGACGAACGGACGGTTCGCGTGGTCGGCCCCGACGGGGAGTTCACCCAGTCGTACGAGGACCTCCTCGTCGCGACGGGCGCGCGAGCGCTCGAACCGCCCGTCGCGGGGACGGACCTCGACGGCGTGTTCACGCTCCACGACATGGACGCGGCGGCGAGAATCAGAGCCTACCTCGGTCTCGACGCGCCCCCGGTCGACGACGGCGCGGGCGAGTCGGCCGGGTTCGACGACGTGAGCGAGGTGGACGCCGTCGCCGTCGTCGGCGGCGGCTACGTCGGCGTCGAGATGGCCGAGGCGTTCGCCGAACACGGTATCACCGTCCACCTGTTCGAGATGCTCCCCCACACGCTCCGGCCGTTCGGTGCGGAGGCGGCGGCCGTGGTCGAGGAACACCTCGAAGACGAGGGGGTTCGCCTCCACCTGAACACCGCCGTCGAGGAACTCGCCGGCACCGAGTCGGTCACCGCCGTCGTGACCGAGGACGGCGAGGTTCCGGTCGACGCGGCCCTGCTCGGGGCCGGCGTGGCGCCGAACGCCGAACTGGCCGAGCGCGCGGGCATCGAACTCGGTCCGACCGGCGCCGTCGCCACCGACGAGTTCGGTCGGACGAGCGCGGACCACGTGTACGCCGCCGGCGACGTGGCCGAGGCGCGCAACGTCGTCACCGACGAACCGGACTACGTCCCCCTCGCGCTGACGGCGAACCGGGCCGGCCGCGCCATCGGGGCGACGCTCGCCGGAGAGCCGACGCGAACGGGCGGGATAGCCGGGACGGCGGCGCTGAAAGCGTTCGACCTCGAAGTGGCGCGGACGGGTCTCGTGGACGAGGACGCCGCACGCGAGGCCGGGTTCGACCCCGTGTCGGTGACGGTCACCACCGGGTCGCGCGCCCACTACTACCCGGGGAGCCGTGAGATTCAGATAACCGCCGTCGGCGACGCGGAGAGCGGGCGACTCCTCGGCGCGAGCATGGTGGGCCGCGAGGGCGTCGCGAAGCGCATCGACACCGTCGCGACGGCTCTTCACGCCGGCTTCACCGCCGAAGACGTGTCGATGCTCGACCT
This sequence comes from Halogeometricum rufum, assembly GCF_900112175.1. NCBI lineage: Archaea > Methanobacteriati > Methanobacteriota > Halobacteria > Halobacteriales > Haloferacaceae > Halogeometricum > Halogeometricum rufum. Next base: position 34,207 of record NZ_FOYT01000007.1, read on the forward strand.
CTCGTACGCGCCGCCGTTCAGCCCCGTCTGGGACCCGGTGCTGACCGCGGCGAAGGTGCTGGACGGGAAGCTAGCCGACTGACCGCCGACCGACGGGCGAGCCGACGAGGCCGCCCGCAGCCGCCAGAATAGCGCTCTACAGACAATTCTATACTCGTGTATGAATCCCCCGCGACACTCCTTCTGACGGGTTCGTACACGGTAAATATCTCTACGATGGGAGTGAACGACGGGTATCGGACTTCTCTGATTTGCGGCCGGGTCGCTTTTGGTATTGTTCCACCAAAACAATATTACTGGTAGCGACCGTATCTCCGTTCATGCGAATCGTATTTGCCACCGACCTGTCCGACGCGAACAAGGCGGCGATGGAGTCCAGAACCTGTCTGGAGTGTCTCGACAACATCGGCGTGACCGAGGTTCACCTGATAACGGTCGTTCCGGACAACGTCTCCAGTGGGCTGCCCGGGATGGACGTGGCGACGGACGCCCACAAGGCGCTCGGCGCTCAGCGGGAGGTGTTCGAGGAGGCCGGCTTCGACGTGGAGACGCACGTCGCGCGGGGGACGCCGCACCGACGCATCAACGGGCTCGCCGAACGCGTCCACGCCGACATGATCGTCGTCGGGTCGCGCGGGGAGTCGCCGCTCCGCAACCGACTCATCGGCGGCACCGTGCGGAACGTCGCGCGGACGGCCGTCAAACCGCTGCTCGTCGAGCGCATCGAGAAGACCGAGGAGGGCCACGCCGTCAAGAAGGAACACCTGTTCCAGGACGCGCTGTACGCGACCGACTTCTCGGAGAACGCCGACCGGGCGTTCGACTTCTTCCCGGAGTTGACGGGTGCGACCGAACGGGCGTACCTGCTTCACGTCCGCGGGCGCGAACAACAGCGAGGCGACCTGACCGAGGAGGAGGCTCGGGACCGACTCGAGGCGATGGCCACCGAACTCCGCGACCGGATGGGCATCGACGTCGAGACGAACGTCCGCACCGGCGGCGTCCTCGACGAGATTCTCGCCGAGGAGCGACGCGTCGGCGCGACCACGACGCTCGTCGGCGCTCGGGGGACCAGCAGGCTCCGCCGACTCCTCCTCGGCGACACCGCCGAGTCCGTCGTGGCGCAGGGGAACAACAACGTCCTACTCGTTCCGCCGGGCTCGGCCACGCCGCGGTAGCGTCGCGGTACGCCGCGGTCTGAGACGCCCCCTGACGGGGCCGCCGCCGCCGACCGTCGACTAGCGGCGGGTCGACCTGCCCCGCAGCCGGAACGTAACCCCTCTCTGATATTATTTCATAGTACAGCTAGAATATTGGGCTACAGAGAAAGATTCGTTTCCGAATTAGACAATCTTAACAGGCGAAAGCGACAACTGTCCTCTGATGAAAGGGTCCAACAAGGACTGGTGGCCGAATCAGCTGAACGTGGAGATTCTCGACCAGAACGCCCGTCAGATCGACCCGATGGGCGAGGAGTTCGACTACGCGGAGGAGTTCGAGAAACTCGACTTCGAGGCCGTGAAGTCGGACATCGAAGAGGTGCTGACGACGTCGCAGGACTGGTGGCCGGCCGACTACGGCCACTACGGTCCGCTGATCATCCGGATGGCGTGGCACAGCGCCGGGACGTACCGCACGACCGACGGCCGCGGCGGCGCGTCCGGTGGGACACAGCGCTTCGCACCCCTCAACAGTTGGCCCGACAACGCGAACCTCGACAAGGCGCGCCGACTGCTCTGGCCCGTCAAGCAGAAGTACGGCCGCAAGCTCTCGTGGGCCGACCTGCTGGTCCTCGCCGGGAACGTCGCCTTAGAGTCGATGGGATTCGAGACGTTCGGCTTCGCCGGCGGCCGCGAGGACGCCTTCGCACCCGACGAGTCCGTCTGGTGGGGCCCCGAGAACGAGATGGAGGCGTCCGAACGCTTCAGTGACGACGGAGAACTGGAAGAACCGCTCGGCGCCACCGTGATGGGACTCATCTACGTGAACCCGGAGGGTCCGGACGGTCAGCCGGACCCCGAAGCGTCGGCGGAGAACATCCGAGAGTCGTTCGGCCGGATGGCCATGAACGACGAGGAGACGGCCGCACTCATCGCCGGCGGACACACGTTCGGGAAGGTCCACGGCGCGGACGACCCCGACTTCCTCGGTCCCGAACCCGAGGCGGCCCCCATCGAGGCGCAGGGCTTCGGCTGGGAGAGCGACCACGACTCCGGGAAAGGGGCCGACACGATTACGAGCGGCATCGAGGGACCGTGGACCAGTGCGCCGGTCAGCTGGGACATGGGCTACCTCGACAACCTGCTGGACTACGAGTGGGAACCCGAGAAGGGTCCCGGCGGCGCGTGGCAGTGGACGCCCAAGAACGAGGAGCTTCACGGCAGCGTGCCGGACGCGCACGACCCGTCGGAGAGCGTCGACCCCATGATGCTCACGACGGACATCGCCCTCAAGCGAGACCCGGAGTATCGCGAGGTAATCGAGCGCTTCCAGGACAACCCCCGCGAGTTCCAGGAGGCCTTCGCGAAGGCGTGGTACAAACTCATCCACCGCGACATGGGCCCGCCGTCCCGGTTCCTCGGTCCGGAGGTTCCGAACGAGGAGATGCTGTGGCAGGACCCCATCCCGGACGCCGACTACGACCTGATCGGAGACGAGGCGGCCGCCGAACTCAAGGAGGAGATTCTCGACTCGGACCTGTCGGTCTCTCAGCTGGTCAAGACCGCGTGGGCGTCGGCATCGACGTACCGCGACAGCGACAAACGCGGCGGCGCGAACGGGGCCCGCATCCGCCTCGAACCCCAGCGGAGCTGGGACGTGAACGAGCCCGACCAGCTCGAGACGGTCCTGAGCACGCTCGAGGAGATTCAGGAGGAGTTCAACGGCTCGCGCTCCGACGAGACGAGAGTCTCGCTCGCCGACCTCATCGTGCTGGGCGGTAACGCGGCCGTCGAGAAGGCGGCGCGGGACGCCGGCTACGACGTGACCGTGCCGTTCGAGCCCGGTCGGACGGACGCCTCTCAGGAGCAGACCGACGTCGAGTCCTTCGAGGCGCTCGAACCGGACGCGGACGGCTTCCGCAACTACGTCGGCGACGGCGTCGACCGACCGGCCGAGGAGTCGCTGGTCGACAAGGCGGAACTGCTCAACCTGACGGCACCCGAGATGACGGCGCTCGTCGGCGGCATGCGCGCGCTGAACGCCAACTACGACCAGTCCGACCTCGGCGTCTTCACCGACGAACCGGAGACGCTCACCAACGACTTCTTCGTGAACCTGCTCGACATGGACTACGAGTGGGAACCGGCCTCCGAGTCCAGAGAGGTGTTCGAGGCGCACGACCGCGAGACGGGCGACGTCGAGTGGAGAGGCTCCCGCGTGGACCTCATCTTCGGCTCGCACTCCCGGCTCCGCGCCATCGCGGAGGTCTACGGCAGCGCCGACGCCGAGGAGAAGTTCGTGCGCGACTTCGTCGACACGTGGGAGAAGGTCATGAAACTCGACCGCTTCGACCTCGAGTGAGCTGAGTCGCGAGTCGGGGGCCGAACCACCCCCGTGCCAGTTCTCGACCGAAGCGGCCACCGGTTCGATTCGGACGGTGACTCGGTTCGGTCGGTGTCCGTTTCTCTCTTCCTCTCTGCTGCTCTCGAATCGTCCGACGAGGTCCGCGGATTACTCGCGTTCACGCCCGTGACCCGTCACCGTCCCGTTCGGACCACCGATAGAACTAACGACGCGCGAGCGTTCGTCGGGTACGATACGAACGCATGGACGAGAACGATAGCCAAGTCCGCCCGGAGTCCGACGGCGCGACGAAACGACGTGTCGACGGCGCGCGACCGGTCGAGCGCTCTCGGACGCGAACCGACGGGGTTCTCCGCTCGCGAACCGACCGATGACCGGCGAAGCCCGTACGCCGGACGGCGACACCGGACCGCTCGACGGACTCACCGTCGTCGACGCCTCCCGCGTCCTCGTGGGGCCGTTCTGCACGATGCAACTCGGTGACCTCGGCGCGGACGTCGTCAAGATAGAGCGCCCCGGGAGCGGCGACCAGACCCGCGGTTGGCGGCCGCCGTCGTACGGTGACTCCGAGGAGAGCGCCTACTACCTGAGTATCAACCGCAACAAGCGGTCGGTCACGCTCGACTTCTCGACCGACGCGGGGCGCGAGGTGTTTCGTGACCTCGTGAGCGAGGCCGACGTCCTCGTCGAGAACTTCCGCGTCGGGACGATGGAAGAGTGGGGACTCGACTACGAGGACCTCCGCGCGGAGAATCCCGAACTGGTCTACTGTTCGCTGTCCGGTTACGGTGAGTGGGGACCGCACAGAGACCGCCCCGCGTACGACATCATGATGCAGGCGGAAGGCGGTCTGATGAGCATCACCGGCGAAGCGGACGGCCCCCCCGTTCGAGTCGGCGTCGCCATCGCCGACATCGGGGCGGGGATGTACGCCACGCAAGCGATTCTCGCCGCCCTACTGCACCGCGAACTCGGCGACGGGACCGGACAGAAAGTCGACGTCAGCCTCCTCGACGGCCAAGTCGCGTGGACGAGCTACATGGCCTCGAACTACTTCGCGACGGGCACCCCGCCGGGGCGGATGGGAAGCAAACATCCGACTATCACGCCCTACCAGGCCTTCGAGACCCGCGACGACTACGTCGTCGTCGCCTGCGCGTCCGAACACATCTGGCCGCGGTTCTGTGCCGCGTTCGACCTGCCGCACCTCGTGGACGACGAGCGCTTCGCGACGAACGCCGACCGCGTCGAGAACCGAGACGCCCTCGATTCGATCCTCGACGCGGAACTCGCGACGTACACGACCGACGAAGTCGTCTCGCGCTGTCGCGGCCACGACGTTCCGGTCAGCCCCGTCAACGACATGGAAGACGTGTTTTCCCACCCACAGGTCGACGCTCGCCGCATGCACCAGACTGTCGAGCATCCCACGGCCGGCACCGTCGAGATGGCCGGGTGCCCCATGCACTTCTCGGAGACGCCGTCGTCGATTCGCCGCCATCCACCGCTCCTCGGCGAACACACGGAGGAGGTCCTCCGGGAGTACGGGTACCGACCCGAGGACATCGAACACCTGCGCGACGTGGGTGCCATCTGAGGTATCCGTACTCGCTCTCCGATTGAGACGAGATACGCTGCCCGGTCCGTCGAGTGACGTCTCACTGTGCGTCGTCTCTGGCGACTGGTTACTGATGTGTGCACCTCAGACGCGCTGAGAGTGGAGTAGATCCGAACGGACCCGACGGGCGTCACGCGAGCGTCAGCGAGCGTGACTACGTCGGGGAAATGAGCGAAGCGAACAGACCCGACGGGCTTTCGTTCGTTGGATGAACGAGGTCTAAATTTCATGGGAATACGGGACTGTACGGCGCAGTTCTAGCGTGGCCAGTCAACCGTATTTTTGGATTCATTTCGTTCACCAGACGAACGTTGTTCATTCCTTCTCCTCATATTTCCAACCTAGTGGATATATGCTCCACCGCTTCGTAGATTCGAGTATGCCCGACGAAACCCGGAACGACTCTCGCGCTTCGATGACCCGGGGTGAGCGAATCCGCGCCGCCGCTCGGACGCTCCGAACGCCTCGAACCGCGTCGTGGGTCGCAAACGAGACAGAAGCCTCTGTCAAGACGGCACAGAAGTACCTTGACCAACTGGTCGAGGACAACGTCCTCCGGAAAATCGAGCAGGGTGGCCAGACGCTCTACTGCGTCGACCAACTCATGGCGACCTATCGCGAGGTCGCGACACTCCAGCGGGAGCACAGCCGCGAAGAGCTGACGAGTGCCCTCGACTCGATGCGGAGCACAATCACGGACTGGAAGCGATCGTACGACGCCGAGACGCCGGGCGAACTTCGAGCCAGTATCGCCGACCTTGACGACGCCGACGAAGTCGAGAAGCGCCGGAAGGTCGCCAGCGAGTGGGAGCACCTCGACGACCGCATACCGATCGTTCGGGCGGCGCTCAACGAGTACGACTGGGCGACCGACCGAGACTCCATCTCCGCCTGACCAGATGGGGCTATCAGGAACTGTCGACAGCTCGGTCTACGAGGGGTTGAAAGATGTCCTGCAGCGACACCCTGCGGTCACCTCGGTATCCTACGAACCGAACAGCATCGTCAAGAAATTCATCCAAGCTCAAGTCGATCCGAATCGAGTCGTGCCGACGACTGGTCCAGAGTCACCGACACTCGACGTTGAGTGGCGCTTCGTTGGAGACGAGTCACAGTTTCGGATACATTACGGAGACCCAAACACAGGGTTCAACTGTGGATGGCATCGTGACGACGATCATCCAGAACTGGGGGACGTTCACTTCCAGTATTACCACCCGGTATCGGCTGAGACCAACCACAAGGCTGTGGAGTTCGAGAAGCAGATTCCGACGGAGATTCTGTGGACGGTTCTGGACAGATTGTTTCAAGAGCAGCTTCCGGAACTCACGATGGAATAGGTAGAGTTGGAAACGAACGAAATCTTCGGCAGTTCGTTCGTTGAATCGAAGATGGGCTTTCTGGAGCCTCTTTGGGCTGAACGTGCGGCTTTAGAAGATGACGGACCCGACGGGAGTTCGGTCAACGGATGGACGAGTCGATATTTCGAATGTCTCAGGCGCTCTGAAGCTTGCGTAAGACACCAGCATGGTTCGCCACGGAGCCAAACATTTGGTTCACTCGCTGAACGATGCTTATTCGCAGATACACTCGTGCTTTTTCGCGGACTGGTTCACGACGTACTCGTGTGTCTCCGACCCGAGTCCGTACATCCTCTCCGCACGCTCTCTGGCAGCGAGTCCATCCTGATAGTACGTCTTGGCTCGATGGTTTCGCCAGAGGTCCTGAAGATTTTCGGCGACGTGTTCCGAGAGTATGCCGCGTCTCGCCGCTTCGGTGTACACGCCCGGATGCGTTCCGGGCAGGTCTCGTGGTTCGACGCCACCTTCGAGCAGTTTGAACTCGACGACTCGCTCGACGGCGACGAACGACGCCTCGATGACCAAGGTGTAGAATCCCTGCTCCAGCAGTGCCTCTGCACCTGCGAGCATTCGGCACGACTTACGGAGTTGAAGCACGTCCGCCTCGTTCGTCTCCAAGCCATCCTCGACCTCGTCGGGTCGTCGGTCGAAGGCGGCCTGCACTTCGTCTACGAGCGTCTCGATTCGGTTGCTACTCACTACTCACCACCTCTGTTCGGATCTGTTGGAACTCGTCGCCGCCGTAGACGGTGACCCCTTCTCGGAATATCTCGCGTAGCTTCTCCCCTGCACGGCGAGCGCTCTCGCCGGACTCGACGAACGGTTCGACCGTGTATCGGTCGCCGTCGAATCGTTCCTCGCCCAGTTCGTTCGCTACGTCGGAGACGAGACGACGTGCGACGGTTCGGTCGCCGTCGACGAGGACGAACGCGTCGATGTCGCTCTTCCTGTCGGCTTCGCCGCGAGCGACGCTTCCGAACACGAGGACGCCGAGCAACTGGTCGACGTCGTCGGCGTCTCCGATTGCCGTCTCGATTCGTTCGACGAACGCCCGAATCGGAGCGTGGTACTCTGTCTGTTCGATGCCGAGTATCGGGTCGTCTTTCTGTAACTGCGCGGGATCGATAGCGACGTACTTTCGCTGCGCGGTTTCGCGTACCTGTACCACGCCGAGGTTTTCGAGAAACTCGACTGCTCGCCAGACCGTCGACCGACTATGGTCCGTGACGTCGGCGAGTTCTCTCAGCGTGAACTCCGACTCGTGGGCGTCGACGATGTGCCGCAACACCGCGTCGGCCGCACGGAGTCTGAACACTCTCGTATCGTCGCCGGGGGCGATTCGGAGGCAGACACTTATACCTTGTTTCGTCTCGCCGGACACTGTCTGATTCTGTGCAACGAGATATAATAAACGTTTCCTCGATCAGCGTGAGAACAGAGACCTGCTTGCTGAACGAATGCTCCGACAGTTCGTTTATCAGGTTGAAAAACAGCACTACAGGCCCTGGAAAAGAGCATAACTGCCTCAAAGAACCAACGGACCTGACGGGATTTGAACCCAGGTCGTTCCGTTCGCTTCGCTCACGTCACTCCCTGATTCAAATCCCGCGGCTGTCGCTATTCTACGCTCACTTCGTTCGCGATAGAATAGCGGACCCGACGGGATTTGGAACCACGCTCCACCCAGAAACCGAACACAGGCCACTCTGACCCCTCTCACGGCGGCCTGCGCCGGACAGTCTGGCTTCTACGGAGAAAACCCATGTCAGACACGAACGACTTGGAACCCATCGACCCGCCGACCGCGGTGGAGATGTACCTCCAAGAACGAAGCCAAGAACTCGCAGATGCGAGTCATCAAGCGCACAGATACCGACTGAATCACTTCCTCCGGTGGTGCGAGGAAGTCGAGCACGTCGACAACCTGAACGAACTCACGGGCCGGAAACTCCACCAGTACCGGCTGTGGAGACGTGAGGACGGCGACTTATCGAACGTCAGTCTCAAGACGCAGATGGACACGCTACGGGTGTTCGTCCGCTTCTGCGAGCGCATTGACGCTGTCACGCGGAATCTGCACGAGGCTGTCGTCTCGCCCTCGTTGTCCCCCGGCGAGGACCACAAAGAGGTGATGCTGGAAAGCGACGACGCAGAGGAACTGTTAGCCCACTTAGAACGGTTCGAATACGCGTCCTTCCAGCACGCGATGTTTACGCTTCTGTGGCACACGGGGATGCGTCTCGGGGCGATTCGCAGCATCGACGTGAACGACTATGACCCAACGCAGTCGCGGGTCCGCCTCCGGCACCGTCCCGCCGAGGATACGCCGTTGAAGAACGGGAACGAGGGAGAGCGACTGATAGCCCTGCGGCAGGAGATATGCGACGTTCTCGACGACTGGATAGCCCATCGACGGCCCGACGTGACGGACGCATACGGCCGTGAGCCGCTATTCAGCACGACGCAGGGCCGAGCGTCCCGAACGACGGTACGGGAGACTGTGTACCGCCTCACGCGGCCCTGCGAGTTCACGGGCGACTGTCCGCACGGTCGAGAGATAGCCGACTGTGAGGCGACGAACGATGCACAGAAGACGGCGAGTAAGTGCCCGTCGTCGGTCTCTCCGCACGACGTGAGGCGCGGCAGCATCACGTACTTCCTCACTCGCGACGTACCCGAGAAAGTCGTCAGTGACCGCATGAACGTCGGCCAGCAAGTCCTCGGGAAGCACTACGACCAACGGACGGAGGAGCAGAAGGTAGAGCAACGAAGGGGGTATCTCACGAATATCTGAATCACATACCGTTTTCTGTGACTAGAGGATAGCACACCAGCCACTTTCATATAGGCGAATGACATTTACTACCCGACGTACCAGACGTACGTATGTCGCGCATTCCAACAATAGAAGAATGGATTGAGGAAATTGATGAGAAGGTAAGTGACTTCGAGAATTTCACATCTAATCATGCTCACAAAGAATCTCTACGAGAGACACTCGAAGAAGTCGAGAGTATTCTAGGACCGAGAGGAGTTGAGAGGGTGGCAAGTACGGCGGTCGAACATGCAGAAAATAATCGACATCCAACGGCAGATTATGTAAGAGGTGTTGCTCGTCAGGTAGTGATTGAAGAATACGACGAAGAAATACCACCCGGGTCGTCACTTCTACGGAGCAGAAACGGATAGACATAACGTATTTCTCTGCCTAAATGGGTGGATGTCTCTGAGTTCCATAGCCAGAGAGTTCCGAATCGGGTGGATTCTTCTAGCAACGCGGAATGCTAAACGCTCGTCGACACTATCTTTGCCCTTCATTCGCCGGTTGGGTCACGATTCCAGGGGTGTTTCATTCCGAGTATCGGCTATTATCGGTACTCCAGTGAAGTTGACTATATCCCCTTCACCGACCACTTAGGAGATACAGAAACGCCGGAGGTGTACCAATCACCAACAGGATGAAACCAGCTACCAACCCATCATTGAACGACTCTCCTGCACGATAGAGATGATCGCCGGCTTCTGGAGCCAATGAAGCTGTATTTGAGAGAACGAAGATGTCCAAGAAAATAACGAGTCCTGTGATAACCGCACTGAGAACAAGTATCTCCACCTCTGCTCGGTTAGTCATAGTAAATCCAGTACATAGATCGCAACCCCTGCCCCAGGAACAAGGATGCCCAGTCCGATGAGCAATGTCCCGACCGTCGGAGCTACGACTGGGTAGTGATTGGCAAGTGTGACGAGTACGGCAGCGACTACTGCGGCGACGATGAGTGACTTGGTTACCTGTTCCACAATCTCTGTCATTCTATTTGACTGTCAATGTCTCAGCATATATAATGTCGGAAGTGGCGCGCTACGAGAGTTGAGAGTGTTGGTACCGAGACACAATCTTAGGGCAACAACGAGGGAGTTCGCACGGACTGTGCGAGTCTCACGGGCTTTATTTCGGTAGGTGACTGTGCGACGAACGGGAGACGAGAGACGGCCTCTCACAGGCTGTCAGTCGCCTTCACGTCGCTCTCTCGAACACGTACCGCATCCACGGCATCTCTCCGACAGACTCCTCGCTGACTAACTTCCAGTCGTCGAGACGCTCATAGTCGATGCGATAACTGTGTTTCCTCGAATCAACGTCCACAACGATCGTCTCGCCGTCTACCTCCCGAATCTCGTAATCTGTTGCCCATCCGTCAACGAACTGCTCAACCACTTTGGTATTCTCTCGCATCATCGCAGTTAGACTGAATCGCTAAACCGCCGTAAAACCTTCTAACAGCCCTGCTAACGATGGAATGCAAACCAAACATACCAACCATAGCAAGTCGTCAGGATGGGCACCGCGGTAATCAGTCGAGCGGCGTCCACTCACCCGTTGCTACGCGTCGCTTCACCTCTCGCACTTCCACGGTGAACGCGTCGTCTCCCTCCGGCGTCCGAAACCAGAACCGGCGGGTGTCCTCACCGGGATACGTACCGCTCTCGAAAGCAACGACCACGTTTCCGTCCGCAGTTCGGTATCTGGATTCCATGGCTGATACCCGCAGTTGCGGTTTATTCACCGGGAATGCTTACCGGTTGGTCGGTCCTCTCGCCTGTCTGTCGACAGGTACGTTGCGGTTGTCCTCACGTATCCGCCCACTACCGCCGTCGGTCACCGCCTTCGTCTCCGGCGGTCCTCGTGGGCGGACGAGACCAACGCCTAGTAGGCAGGCGTAGCACGCTATCCCTTTAGACAGCAACGGTGGCTGGGGTTCACGCGGACCGGGATGAACTCCCGATGAGGGCGATAGTCACATGACCCGTGTCATGGTACATCCTATCGCCTGCTTACAGGCTGTAATCCTTCGAACATGAAAAAGGAACCGGTGCCAACCCTTCGCTAAGTGGCAATAGAACCGTTTCCATACCTTACACAACGAAAGTTGTATTAGAGACAAGCGTGTTTGTTAAGCTATGTCCCAGTGCATGGGCGACGTTCCGGTCGGGGCGCATACCGACCGTCAGATGGCCGAATTCCTCCGAGAAGAGGCTACCCATCTCGGAGTGTCCCAGTCGGAACTACTCCGTCGAGTATTCGAGTACTACCGAGATTGCTGTGAAGGCAATTTCGAGTGCCCAGAGTGCGGCGAAGAACTGCGGGTGAACCTCTAATGGCCCAATTAGTGAAGGCCTCAGACGGCGGAGATGACGCTGAGAAAGAGTCTGAGGACGATTCACGGTCCACTCAACGGAACGTCGCTGCGGTCGTTGCGTTGGGCGTCATAGCCGACACGATAGCCCGTGCCCTACGGAGGTGACAGAGGTATGAATCCACCTACGGAGAACCTGTCGGGCGAGGTAAAACACGTTCACTCCGTCGAGCACAGCATCCGCTGGGAATATGCTATCGCTGGCGTGGTTGCGTTGTACGTGGCTTCGAAGGTACTCGGTTCAGATGACGACGGTACGACGGAGACCTTCACAATGACCCAGACGGCGACCGCTGAAGACGGGCAGATAGATATCCCCATCGGAGGCGGTGGGGTAATCGGCCTACAAGACGGGGACTGACTAACCATGCCGTGAGACAGCCTGACTCGAGTCATGAGGGGAGAGGTAGCTATACATGTGATAACGGAGGGCAGTTGATGGATGCCCGCAGAAGCCAATCTGAGGCGTCTGTGTCTTCGAACGGTGAGGGTCACGGTCGACTGAGAAATCTACTTGTGGGTCATACCCAACGGCGCTAGCGGAAGCCACGACGACGGCGAGGCGCGTCACGCCACGTGTTCAAATCGAAGTGGACTGAGTGGTTGGTTCCGGACTAACGATGTCGCTATACGGTCAATGCGGAGCGTTGAGCGGAGAAACGGACCCGACGGGATTTGAACCCGCGACATCTTGGTCCGGAACCAAGCACTCTGTCCACTGAGCTACGGGCCCTCGAACACAGATACCGACCGCCGGCGCTTAACGGTTGTGAACCGTGACCCGTCTCACTCCGCGGCCGCGTCGGACTGGTCGATGACGGCTCGCTTCCACGTGCCGCGGGTGAACCACGCGGCCGCCGCGATAGCACCGAGAATCTGTCCGACGGCCATCCCGATCCAGATGCCCGTCTCGCCGAACCCCTGCACGAACGACAGGTAGTACACGATTGGGATGCGGCCGAACCAGAGCGCGAACAGCGAGAACGCCAGCGCCGTCTTCGTGTTGCCCGCGCCGCGGTAGGCGCCGAGGACGGTCTGGAGGACGCCGATGAAGCCGAACTCGAAGGCGCGGATTCGGATGTACGCCGCGCCGAGTTCGATGGTTTTCGCCGCCGAGTCCGTCCCGGTGCCGATGAACACGCCGACGATGGGTTCGGCGAAGACGTAGGCGACGACGCCGATGACGACCATGACGCCCGCTCCGACTTTCGCGGCCAACCAGACGGCGCGCTCGGCCCGGTCCGGTTTCTGCGCGCCGAGGTTCTGCCCGACGATGGTGTCCGTCGCCCGGCCCAAGCCGAGAGCGGGGAGGAACACCAGCGAGGTGAGCCGGTTTCCGAGGCCGTACGCGGCGACGACTTCGGGGGAGAACGTGACGACCATCGCGGTGAGCGTGATGAAGCCGAGCGCGCTGGCGGACTGTTCGAGGGCGCTCGGGACGCCCAGTCGGACGATCTGTTCGATGTACTCGCGTTCGGGGACGAAGTCTGCCAGTTCCACGTCCGGCCCGGCGCTCGTCCCGAAGATGACGTAGAGGCCGATGACCGTCGCGACGGCGCGCGAGAGCACCGTCGCGACGGCGGCGCCGGTCACGCCGTAGCCCTCGAATCCGGTCGCGGCGAACAGCGCGGTTTCGACGCCGCGGAGGCCGAGCATCCCGAACAGCGGGTTCGACTCGAAGCCGAAGATGAAGATGGGGTCGACGACGACGTTGATGGCGACGCTGACGAACATCACGACCATCGGGGCGCGCGTGTTGCCGTACCCGCGCATGAGCGACGAGAAGACGAAGAACCCGAACAGGAACGGCAGACCGAGGAAGAACACGCGCATGTAGTCACCCGCAAGGGGGATGACCTGCCCCGCCGTCGCCGCGGAACTCGGGAGGACGCCGAGCATCAGATCCGTCGCGGCGAACCCGACGAGACCGACGACGACGGCGATGACGCCGATGAACGAGAACGTCTGCCCGGCGACGGTGCCGGCGGACCCCTCCTCTTTCGCGCCGGTGTACTGCGCGACGAGGATGGTGCCGGCGACGGTGAAGCCGCCGCCGACGGAGATGAGGAGGAAGATGAGCGGAAACGCGAGGCTGATGGCGGCGACGGCGTCCGTCGAGAGGCGGCCGAGCCAGACGGTGTCCGCGAGGTTGTAGGCGACCTGGAGCAACTCGGTGACGATGATGGGCCACGCGAGGGCGAACATGGGGCGTCGCAGGTCGCCCTCCGTGAGCGAACCGCCGTCTGGAGGGGCTGAGGCGGGCACAGAACGGTAGGATGGACGCGTCCCGGTTTCAAGCCGTCGAAACGGGAACGAGTCGCCGGATGTTTCGAACCGAAATAGGGTGTCCGGTCGACGCGCGACTCGAACGTCGGACGCGGCCAGAGAAACGAGCCTCGGGGGGACGCGGATGCGTCGTGGTCGCGAGTCGCGTTACGGCGCTTCGCCCGTCTCGATGGTGAAGTCGGCCTTCGGGTAGGCGACGCAGGTGAGGGTGTACCCCTCGTCGAGTTCGGCGTCGTCCAGCATCTGCTGGTTGTCGTGGGTGACGTAGTCCTCGGAGTTACCGCCGGAGGTGATCTGTCCGGCACAGGAGACGCACTGGCCCTGTCGGCAGGCGTACGGCAGGTCCCAGCCCTCGTCCTCGCCGGCTTCGAGGACCGTCTCGTTGTTGGCGACTTCGATGGTGTCGCCCTGCTTCGTGTACTCCACCTCGAAGTACTCGACTTCGTCTTCGGGGATGTCGGCGGGACTCGTCGACTCGTCTTCGGCGTCGCCCTCGAGTTCGGCGCCCTCTTCGCCGCCGGCGACGGCCCCTGCGGCGACGCCGCCGCCACCGATAGACCGGTTCATCGGTTCGGGGAAGTCCGTCTCGGGGACCGTGCTCGCCCGGCGTTCGAGGACGTCCTGCGAGATGTCCCCGGTGGCCTTCCACTCGGTCCCCCGCGAGAAGTGCAGGGCGACGGCGATGACCGTCAGGGTCAGACCTAGACCCAGCCCCACGAGGTTGATTTCGACCATGTCGGCGGCTACGGAGTCATGGGTTAAGGGGATTATGATTGTGTCCACCCGGGCGGCCGGTTGGGGGCGGTCAGTCTCTCGGTTCGGACCGTCCATCCGGTCCATCGTGTCCCGCCTCCACCGCCGACCGAACGGTTTTGCCCTCGCTCGCCGTCTCTCTCCTATGGCGAAAATCGTCTACGACGACGGGACGGGAACCGTCGAGTACGAAGCGCAGACCATCGAGTACGACAAGACCCGGCGCGCGTGGGTGATTCGACAGGAGGGAGAAAAGCCCGTCTCCGTCTACATCCCCGAGGGGCGCGTGTATCGGGTGGAGAAGCGCGGCGGCGCGTAGCGGAGGCTCGTCGCTCGACCCGAAGGACGGCCGTTCCACACGAACGAGGGGTCAGGCGGTGACCGTGGCGCCGAGGAACTCGGTCATCAGTTCGACGAGTCGCTCCGGGTGGTCCTCGGACACGAACGCGTACGAGTCCTCGATACGTTCGAGTCGGGCGTTCGGGAAGCGCTCGACCAACCGCTCGGCGTCGTCGAGGGGGAAGACGGGGTCGTCGACGCCCCACGCGACGAGGACCGGACCGTCGAACGACGGGAACGCCTCGGCGGCCGCCTCGGTGTACCGCGAGGAGACGCCGAGGAGGACCTCGCGGAGGTCCCGCCGGACGGCGGCGTTCGTCCGCAACGAGTCGGTGTACGCGTCGAGGACCGCCGGTTCTATCGGGTGTTTGGCGAGCAGGCCGAACGCCAGGCGGCGGGCGGTCGCCGAACGGAGCGCACGGGCGAACAGCCCCGTCGCGCCGGGTATCCGCGCCCCCCACGTGAACGGGCGCGCCGCGGCCGGCGGGAAGTTATCGAACGCGTCGCAGTTCGTCAACACCAACCGCTCGACGCGTTCGGGGTAGGCGGCGAGGAACACCTGACAGATGGCGCCGCCCGTATCGTTGCCCACGAGCGTCACCCGTTCGACGCCCACGTCGTCGAGGAACTCGGCCAGCAGGTCGGCCAGTCCCGACGGCGTCAGGTCCGCGCCGGGGTCCATCGGAACGTCGTGGCCGCCGAGCGGGAGCGTCGGAACGAGGCAGCGGAACCGCTCCGAGAGCGGTCCGGCGACGTTCCGCCACAGGCCGCCGTCGACGAAGGCGCCGTGGACGAACAGAATCGGGTCTCCGGTACCCGCGTCCTCGTACTCGACGGTCCCCTGCGACAGCGTCGCTTCAGGTCGTCCGACCGCGCTCCGGTCCGCGTGCGTCCGCTCTGCGTTCGTTCGGTTCATATCCGACGTATCGCCGCTCGAAGGCGTCAAGACTCCGACACGGAAATTCCGAACCGGGCGGAATCCGGGCTCGGGGTGCGGGTTTGATATGCGGAGCGGCGTATGCGACGACATGGACGGAGAGGACCTCACCGAGTTACTTCGGCTTCGTCACGACGTTCTCGGGGCGCTCGCCGACGACCCGCGCCCGCGACACGAACTCGTCGACGCCCTCCCGGACTCGAAGTCGACCGTCTACAAGGGTCTTTCACAGCTCCAGGAGGCCGGCCTCGTCGTACGCGACGACGACGGGTTCAGGCCGACGCTGTTCGGAACGGTGGCGCTCGCGCGGTACGACGCGCTCGCCGACACCGCCCGGTTCGGCGACATGCTCGCGGACGTCCCCGGCGACGCCGTCGACCCCGCGGCGCTGGTCGGTGCGACCGTGGTCCGTCCCGACGAGACCGACGCCGAGCGCCACGTCGAGGCGGTGTGGACGCTGCTGGGGGACGCAGAGCGCGCCCGGGCGGTCGCTCCCGTGGTCTCGCCCGGATACGTCGCCCGGTTTCGAGAGCTATTGGACGCGGGGTTGACCGCCGAACTCGTGCTTCCCGAGTCGGTCGCGGCTTCGCTCCGAGACGAGTACCCGGACGAACTGGCCGCCATCTCCGAGCGAGCCGCTCTCTACGAGACGACTGCGCCGGTCCCGTTCGGCGTCCTCGTGACCGAGGGCGCTCGGCCCCAGATGGCCATCGAACTGCGCGACGGTCCGCTCGTCAGCGGACTGATAACGAACGACACCCCGGCCGCCATCCGGTGGGCAGAGGCGACCGTCGACCGGTTTCGGACGAACGCGGTGCGACTCGACGCGCCGTGAACCGACGGTCCCCTGTCGTGGGGTCTGCTCTCCCCCCGACCCCGCTCTACTCCTCGCGGACGACCTCGTGCCGACCGAACCCGTAGCGCAGGCGGTTGGCGAGGCGGCGCGAGAACCGACCGTCGTTTCGGCTGTCGAACCGTTCGGCCAGCGCCTGGTAGATGAGCGGTACCGGAACCTCCTGTTCGAGGGCCTCCTGGACCGTCCACGTGCCCGTCGACCCGCCGGAGACGTGGTCGGCCACGTCGCCCAGGTCGGTCCCCTCCTCGCGGAACGCCTCCTCGCACAGTTCCAGGAGCCACGAGCGGATGACCGCGCCGTTGTTCCACGTGCGGGCGACGGCCTCCAGGTCGAGGTCGTAGCGGCCGTCGGCGAGGAGTTCGAAGCCCTCGCCGTACGCCTGCATGAGGGCGTACTCGACGCCGTTGTGGACCATCTTCACGTAGTGGCCCGACCCCGCCGGTCCCATCCGGTCGTGACCGGCGGGACCGGTCGCCACCGCGTCGAACACGGGCGTCATCGCCTCGTAGGCCCACTCCGGGCCGCCGACCATGAGCGAGAAGCCGAGTTCGGCGCCCGCGGGACCGCCGGAGGTGCCGCAGTCGAGGTAGGCCGCGTCCGTCGCCTCCGCCCGGCGAACGGACGCCTCGAAGTGGGAGTTGCCGCCGTCGACGACAACGTCGTCGGCGTCGAGGTGGGGGTCGAGTTCGTCCAGCGTCGCGTCCACCGCCTCGCCGGCGGGAACCATCAGCCAGATGCGCTTCTCGTCGTCGAGTCGGGACGCGAAGTCGTCGACGCTCGACGCCGGTTCGGCGCCCGCCTCGGCCGCCGTGGCGACGGCCTCCTCCGAGAGGTCGAACGCCACCACGTCGTGCCCGGCGTCGAGCACGCGGTTGACCACTATCTGCCCCATCCGACCGAGTCCGATGACGCCCAGTTGCATGCGTGGCCGTCCATCCGCGGGGGAGGTAGTGGTTCCGGTTCCGCCGACGGCGAGGACGCCCGTCCGCGGACGCGACGCGTCTATGTACCGTGACACCGTATCTCAGGACGATGCTCGAAGAACTCCTCGACACGGACGTACCGACCGCCGCACCCGACACCCCCGTCGCGGACGTCGCGGCGGCGATGCGCGAGACGGACGCCGACGCCGTCGTCGTCCTCGACGAGGACCGCCCGCTCGGCGTGGTCACCCCCGCCACGTTGGGTCGCGCCGTCGTCGCCGGCGAGGACCTGAGCACGGACGTCGTCGCCGACTTGCTCGACGGCGACCCGGTGACGATTCGGCGGGTGGCGACGCGCGCGGACCTCGTGGCCGTCTTCGCCCGCGAGGACGCCCGCGAGGCCATCGTCCTCGACGACGCGGACCAGTACCTCGGCGTCGTCTCCTTCGAGGACGTCCTCGCCGCCTACGGCCGGGAGTTCGACGCCCTCCTCGACCTGGTGGCGTGACCGCGCGACGCCGCGGCGGCGTCGCCTCCCGCAGACGCGTCGCTTTTTATCTCGCCGCGTGACGCACCGGTATGGACCCCAGAGTCAGAGACCACGCCGAGGTGCTGGTCGACTGGAGCGCGCGAGTCGAGGCGGGCGACGACGTGGTGGTGAGCGTCGCCGAGGGCGCCCACGAACTCGCCGTCGCCGTCGCCGAACGGTTGGGCGAACGCGGCGCGAACGTCGTCACCACCTACGCCTCCGACGAGGTGGCCCGCGCGTACCTCCTCGCGCACGAGGGGGCGTTCGAGACGGGCGCACACGAACTCGCCCTCTACGAGAACGCCGACTCGGTGCTGTTCCTCGGCGGCGGCCGCAACACGTTCGCCACCGCCGACGTACCCGGCGAGACGCGACAGGCGTCGGCCCGCGCGTCCCAACCCGTCCGCGAGGCGCGGATGGACACCGACTGGGTGTCCACCGTCCACCCGACGCGTTCGCTCGCCCAACAGGCCGGGATGGCCCACGAGGAGTACCGGGAGTTCGTCTACGACGCCGTCCTGCGGGACTGGGAGGCTCTCGCCGACGAGATGGCAAACATGAAAGAGATTCTCGACGAGGGGTCGGAGGTGCGCCTCGTGAAGGGCGACGCGACGGACCTCACGATGTCCGTCGAGGGCCGCACCGCGGTCAACTCCGCCGCCTCCGTCGCCTACGACTCGCACAACCTCCCGTCCGGCGAGGTGTTCACCGCGCCGTACGACCCCGAGGGCGAGGTGTTCTTCGACGTGCCGATGACCATCTCGGGGACGCGCGTGCGGAACGTCCACCTGACGTTCGCGGACGGCGACGTCGCGTCGTTCTCGGCGGAGTCGGGCGAGGACGCCCTCGCGGACGTTCTCGACACCGACGAGGGGGCGCGCCGCCTCGGCGAACTCGGCATCGGGATGAACCGCGGCATCGACCGCTTCACGGACAACATCCTGTTCGACGAGAAGATGGGCGACACCGTCCACCTCGCCGTCGGCCGCGCCTACGACGCCTGCCTGCCCGAGGGCGAGGCGGGCAACGACTCGGCCGTCCACGTGGACATGATAACGGACGTGAGCGAGGACTCCCGACTGGAGGTGGACGGCGACGTCGTCCAGCGAAACGGCGTCTTCCGGTGGGAAGACGGCTTCGAGGGATAGCCCGCGGACGAGGGGAGAGCGGCACGCCTCGCCGACTGCCGGCGGCGGGTCTCCGCGACGGTCACTCCTGTACGCGCGCGACGTTGTGCATCTGCTGTCCGCACCGGGGACACACCGTCGTCGGGTCGCCCGGTTCCGACCGGAAACTGCACCGCGTACACTCGTACCACTGCGACCTGTCGAACGTCTCTCCCATACCACTCGAGTATGCGCTCGGCCATGTTAACTGTTATCTAGCACCATACAGAACGTCGGGTGCGACGCGCACGCCCTGTCGTGAGGGTGTCACGCACGGGCCGTCGCGGGATGCGAATCGGACGCTGCCCGCGCGTCGACGCGGGGGCCAGAGACGGTGCAAGCGCTTTCGACGTACTTTTTACCGGCTGTCGTCACGTTCCACGCATGGCAGAATTCAAGGTTGTCGTCTCCGACCCCGACGCCGGTGACACCCACCAGTTCGAGGTCGACGGACAGGACGCGAACCGATTCCTCGGCCGAGACATCGGCGACGAAGTCGACGGCGGCGCCGTCGGCCTCGACGGCTTCACGCTCGAAATCACGGGCGGGTCCGACGAGGCGGGCCGTCCGATGCGAGAGAACGTCGCCGGCTCGAACCTCAAGGAACTCCTCCTCGAGGGCGGCGTCGGCTACAAGCCGTCCCGCGACGGCGAACGCAAGCGCGTCACCGTCCGCGGCCGTCAGGTCTCCGACGAGACGGCGCAGATAAACGTCAAAGTCGTCGACGGCGGCGACGTCGCGGCCGCACTCGGCGAGGACGACGAGGAAGCCGACGCCGACGACGACGAGTAACTCCTCCGCCACCGTGTCGGAACGCGTCCCCAGCGACCACGACTCGGTGACGTCGTATCGCGCGACCATCGCGCGGAGCGGCGGCACTACCCGCCCGTGTCTCCGTCTCCCGGACGAAATGTCCGACGTGGAGGACGGCGACGTCGTCCGCCTCTCTTTGGACGGCGAACTGTTCCACGCGCGCGTGACGGCCGACAGTTCGGGCCACCTCCTCCGCGGCGCCTACGACAACAAGCGCCTCGCTCGGACGCCCGGCGAGGGGACGAACCGCCTCGTGGAGTGGTGCGAGAAGAGCGGTCGGGACCCCGGGTCGGCGGTCGAACTCGACGAACTCGACGCGGGATTCTGTTACGGCCTCCGGGTCCCCGGCAAGCGCACCGTCTACACCGTCCCCGACCGGCCGAACGAGTCGCTCTCGAACATCGCCGAGAAGTTCGCTCGCGACGAGTAGCGACGGAGTTCACGCGACTTTTACCCCTCGACGGCCATCTCGCCGTATGAGCAAACTCGACGAGTTCCTCGCGGGCGACCGGCACGACGACGTGGCACTGTTCCTCACGCACGAGTACCTCGACAGCCAGGGTAAACTCCCGAACCTCGGCGAAGAGGTCGAGAACGGGTACGTCCTCGTCGTCCCCGGCGACGACGGGCGACAGGCCTTCGCCGCCGGGACGGGGATGGACGCGATGGAGTTCTCGCGGGCGGCGATGGACCGGAACGGCCACGTCGCGCGTGACCTCGGCGGCGGCGAGTGCCCGGACCGCGACGCTGACGAGAACCACCAGGCCGAGTTCATCTTCGCCTTCTCGGAGGCGCAGAACGAAGACGTCGGCGGCCTCTACGCCCGCGGCGAGGTGATTCACGCCTACGCCCACTGCGCCTGCGGGGCGTCCTACTCCGACAAGTGGGTCGTCGGCGAGGAGACGGAGACGGGCGTCCAACCCGGCGAGTCCGAACCCGCACACGCGGAGGAGTGAGCGACGCGTCCGAGGCGGCCGCTCGCCCGTGTTAGACCCCGATTTCCGTCACCCCGAGAATCGCGCCGCACTCCGAACACTCCCAGACAGTCGCGTCGGCCTCGAACTTGACGGCCGTGTCGCTCTCGACTACCTCGACGAGTTCCGCTCCGCAGTCGGTGCAGTGACCCATACGGGCCGTCGAAGCCGAGTAGTCAAATAAGTGAGTCGTCGCGCCGTTCGGCGCCCGGGTCCCGTTCCGACCGTCGTCGCTACCGCTCAGTCTCGACGCCCTCGTCTTGGTCGTCGTCCGCCTCGGCTTCCGCGGCCGCCGCTTCCTCGGCTTCGACGTCCTCGGCGACGCGTTCGAAGGCGGCGAGGATGACGCGCTTCGCGGCCGACCCGTTCGTCGTCCAGTGGTGCGCGTAGTCGAGCATGTCGTCGTAGATGTCCGGTTTACAGCCGGCGGCCTTCGGGTGGCCGCCGCCGTTTACCTGTCCGGCGACTTCGTGTGCGCGCTGGAACTCGTCCGTACCCCGGATGCTCGCGCTTCCGGCGGGCTTGACGATGACCGCGGCGTCGGTGCCGCGTTCGCGCAGGCCCTCGGCCACCTCGTTCTGCGAACACCGGCCGTACGTGACGCCGACGGTCCACGGGCCGACCTGCGTTATCTCCGCCCGGTCGAGGGCGGCGTCGATGAGTTCCTGTTTCTCCACGCGGCGGAGTTCGATGAACTGCTCGACGACGGGCGGCAGGTCGACGCCGTACGCGCCGACGACGGTGACGTACTCCTCGGGGCTCACCCAGTAGGCGTAGTCCGACAGGTCGTCGCTGCGTTCGTCCTCCTTCAGCCACAGGTCGTGGTCGCGGGTGACCGCGGCGAGTTCCGCCCACCGGTCGTCGAACTCGTAGTCCAACGAATCGAGAGTCACGTCCGTCGAACACACCTCGTCGGACTCGCCGACGACGAGTTCGACGCCGGCGTCGCGGACGGCGGCCAGCACGTCGTCGCCCCACTGGTGGTGGTCGTACCACGAGACGGACGACGCGCGTTCGACGAGGGCGGCCAGTTCGTCGTCGACGTACTCGTACTCGTCGGGGCAGAGGTCGCAGACGTAGGCGTCGATGCCCTCGGGGGCGTGCTTCGCGACGCGTTCGAGCGCGTCGTCCAGCGAGTACGGCCCCGCGCCGACGAGTGCGACCGTCGACTTCGGCGCGTCCTCGTCTTCGTCGTCCTCGTCTTCGTCGTCTATCGGTCCCGTCGCCTCCCAGCGCTCGACGCGACGGGCCACGTCGTCCTCGAACGTCGCTACGTCGAGGGCGGCGCCGTACATCTCCCGCACGAGGGCGACGCAGCCGAGTCCGTCGGCGTCCGTGTCGGCGATTACGACGGCTTCGGCGTCCTCGACGGCCTCCTTCACTCGCTCCTCTGCGCGCTCCTCGTCCAGCGAATCGGGGTAGAAGAAGCCCGCGCCGGGCAACTGCGACTTCCGCGAGAGCGACAGCCGAGAGCTGTCGATGAGTTCCTCGTCCATACCGGTGCGAGGGGGGCGGGGGTGAAAATCTCCGTGGTCCGCGGGTGCCGCGTCGGTCCGCGCGACTCGCCGATTTCGCCGGTTCGGCGTCCCGCCCGCCTCCTCTCGGGCCGGAGTGCGACCGTCCCCGTTCAGGCCGACTCGGGCGTCCCCTGCGGTCCGTCCATCTCGTCGTCGGCCAACTGCCGAACCGTCAGCACGGGAACCGGACAGGTGCGGACGACGCGTTCGGCGACGGAGCCGATGAGAAACCGGTTCTCGCCGTGTCGGCCGCGGGTCCCCATCGCCACCACGTCGGCGTCGACGTCGCGGGCGTAGTCGCCGACGACGGTCGCCGGTCGCCCCTCTCGGACGGCCGTCGTGACGTCTCTGTCCGTCGATTCGGCCACCTCCTGGAGCGCGCGCTCCCCGCGTTCGGTCAGTGCCTCGCGCATCTCCTCGCGGAGTCGGTCGGGCGAGGAGTCCACCTCGCTGGCGTCGATGACGTACAGCGCGTGGACCGACGCGTCGAACCGGTCGGAGAGGTCGAGGGCGACGTCCACGGCCCGACGGACGCTCTCGGACCCGTCCGTCGCGATGACGATGGTGTCGAACATGGGCGGCGGTTCGTCAGCCCGCGGCATAAAACCAGTCGGGAGAATCGGTGGCCCGCGGGGTGGGTATTTTTGACCGCGGCCGTCGCATGGCCGGGTATGAGCGACCGACGCCCGATGGACGTGGAGCTGGTTCTCGTCCCCGTAGACCGGAGCGAGGAGTCCGCGAACGCCGTCGAACACGCCGCCGCCG
Source organism: Halogeometricum rufum (assembly GCF_900112175.1). Taxonomy (NCBI): domain Archaea; kingdom Methanobacteriati; phylum Methanobacteriota; class Halobacteria; order Halobacteriales; family Haloferacaceae; genus Halogeometricum; species Halogeometricum rufum. The sequence goes on from NZ_FOYT01000007.1 coordinate 57,764, forward strand.
TCGCCGCGGAGTACGACGCGGCGGTGCACGCCGTCCACGTCCTCGGCGAGGACGTGGTCCGCGCCATCGAGACCGGCGTGGTCGACGACGAGGACGTGGTGGCCGACAGCGACGCCATCCAGGAGTCCGCCCACGACATCGCCGACCGCTACGGCGTCGCACTGTCGACCTCTGTCGCCTACGGCTTCTCGACGAAGATGAAGCTCAGACACCCCGGGAGCGTCGTCCTCGACACCGCCGAAGAACTCGACGCGGACTTCATCGTCGTCCCGCGCGAACCCGTCTCGGGCGACCCCGGCGAGGTCCTCGCGAAGGCGGCCGAGTACGTCCTCCTCTACGCCAGCCAGCCCGTCCTCTCCGTGTAACCGACGCCTCGCTTCGCGACCCGCCGTCCCGTCGCCGTCTCCGGCCTCTCAGTCGCCGTCGCCCTCGGTGAGGCGGAGCGTCATCTCCATCTCGAAGCTCTCCGAATCGCTCGTCTCGAAGCCGATTTTCTTGTAGAGACCCACCGCGGGGCGGTTCCACCGCTCGACCGTGAGCCACACCTTCTCGACGTCGTTGGCGTCGCCGTAACCGAGGAGCGCCTCGATGAGGTGCGTCCCGATGCCCGCCTCCTGGTACGCCTGCAGGACGAAGATGGCGAGTTCGTAGGCGTCGCCGTCGGGAACGAGCGTCGCGTGACCGGCCGCCTCGTCGCCGTTCCACGCGACGACGTTCAGACACTCCTCGTCGAGGATGTTGTCGAGCCAGTCGCGGATGCGACGCTCCTGTCCCGGCGGGATGCCCTGCGCCCTGTCGGCGGGGTCGAACGATTCGTACATCGAGACGAGCGCCTCGAACTGCTCGTCCGTCCCGTCGTACGGGCGAATCTCGATGGTTCGTTCGTCGCGGTCTTCGAACGCCACCGGCGGGGATTCGAACGGCCCGGCGACTTCGTCGGGGTAGCGGCGTGACTCGCTCATCGGACCAAGGACACCGTGACGTGCGAGTTCAGCAGGACGAACTCGGCGATGCTCCCGATGTTTATCTTCCCCATCGGACTCGTCTCCCCGCCGCCGAGCACTATCTGGTCGAAACCCTCAGACTCGGCCGTCTCGACCAGTCGGCTGCCGGGGTCGCCGTCGAGGTGTCGAATCTCGGCGTCGACGCCCTCGGCGTCGAGCATCTCCCGAACCGTCTCCGTTACCTCCTCGCGCGACCGGTCCGACGAGGGGTTCTCGACGACCGCGACGGTCAACTCGTCACCCGCGACGGCCGCCCGTGCCACCGTCTGCTCGGCGGCGCGTATCGAGTCGTCGCTCCCGCCGACTCCCAAGAGCACCTTCATGAGACGTGGTGTCGCGGCCGCGGTAAAAAACAGTTACCCGTCTCGGCGGGTCGACCCGCTCTCGTCGCGTCCGCGACCGGTCGACGGAATCCTTTTCCGCCGTGGGGGGAAACCCCGCGGTATGACCGACGAGGACCCGACGACGCCGGACCGCGACGGCCGGTCCGACGCCGAACCGGGCGCGCGGACGACCGAGGACGCGGTGCGAACCGACGACGGCGAGACGCCGGACCGCGACGGCCGAGTGGCGGTCGGGGACGACTCGCGGGCGGCCGACGGGACGGGGGACGACGAGGCCGCCGGAGACGACGTGACCGGCGGCGACGACGGCGAGACCGTCGAGAGCGGCGGTGACGACGCCGATGCCGACACGTCCACCGACCCCGACGCCGGGAGCGAAACCGCCGCGGCGGGCGAGTCGGCCGCCGGCGACGCGGCGACGGACGCCGATGACCCCGAGATTCCGCGCGACGTGCAGAAGTACGCGCGCTTCAAGAAGATGGACGGCGCGCAGTACGACCGGGTCAACGAGTTCCTCCGCGACCGAACGTACGTCACGGCCCGCGAGTGGGCCATCGCGCGCCTCTGTGCGGACTTCCGGACCGAGACGGGCGTCGAGATGACGAAGATAGGCGAGAACCTGCCCGAACTCGTCCCGTTCATGACCGACACGTACACCCCGCAGGCCGTCAATCAGGCCCGGTCGTCGTTCGAGGGGAAGGTGCGGAAGGCGGGAGCGACGTTCCTCTACGGCGCGATGTCGGGGTTCTTCACGGCCGAGGAACTCGACGAGTTGATGTACGAGGTGACCGAGGTGGCGAAGTTCCTGCTCGAAGTCGAGGGGGTGGACCTCTCCGTCGAGGACGAACTCGAGGCCGAGGAACGAATCTCCAGCGTGATGCGCGAAGTGCGCGACGCGAGCGCCGACCTCCGCGAGGAGGAACTGGCAGACGACGCCGGCGACGACTGAGGCGGTTCGAGCGACGGTCCGGCCGGACCGACCACTCCTCCCGTACGTTCAAATACCGGACCGGGGCCACTCCCGACGTGCTCTGACCCTCGCCCCGGGTCGGTCAGCGGTCGTCCGGCGCTCGACTCGGGGACGCGACGCCGCCGGCTGTTCGCCCTTCCGAGCCTACTCCCGGACGTTCTCGCCGACCGCGTCGCCGAACGCGCCGTCCTCGTAGACGACGTGCCCGCGCACCAGCGTCGTCTCCGGGAAGACGCCGCGCATCCCCTCGAACGGCGTCCACCCGCACTTCGAGTGCAGGTCCGCGCCGCGAATCTCCCGCGAGTCCTCGGGGTCGAACAGGACGAGGTCCGCGTCCGACCCGGCCTCGACGCGGCCCTTCGACGGCAGGTCGAAGATGCCGGCGGCGTTGGCGGCGGTCACGTCGCGGACTCGTTCGTACGAGACGGTCCCCTTCCGCGCCTCCTCCAACAGGAGCGGTAGCATCGTCTCGACGCCGGGCACCCCGCTGGGGGCGTCCCAGAGGCCGACGTCTTTCTCCGCGCGGGTGTGCGGCGCGTGGTCGGTGGCGACGACGTCGACGTCGCCGGCGACGAGTCGCTCCCACATCCCCGCGCGGCGGTCTTCGCTGCGGAGCGGGGGGTTCATCCGGCCGTACGTGCCCAACTCGCTGGCGTCCGCACGCGAGAGGAACAGGTGGTGCGGCGTCACCTCGCAGGTGGCGCCGCCGGCCTTCGCGGCGTCGACGCCCTCGGGCGTGCTCGTGTGGGCGATGTGGACGTCCGCGTCCGACTCCGCGCCCACCTCGACGGCGCGTTCGACGGCGGCTTCCTCGGCCGCCGCGGCGCGGTACTGGCTCCACACGTCGGCGTCCGCCGCCTCGCCGGTGCCGCCCGCGTCCCGTTCCCGCGCGGACTCGTCGAACAGGGTCGCGTCCTCGGCGTGGACGGTGACGGTCACGTCCGCCTCGGCCGCCCGCGCGACGGCGTCGGCGAACAGGTCCACTTCGATGCCCATGTCGCCCGTCGAGTCGGCCAGGAACACCTCACCGAGTGCGAACAGCGGCCGGTCGAACAGCGAGTCGGGGTCCCAGTCGGCGGTGACGCCGCCGCTGATGCCGAAGTCGACGACGGACGCCGCGGCCAGCGCCTCCTTCTCGTCGAACGCCGCGCCCGTCGTCGTCGGCGGCGTGGTGTTCGGCTGGTCGGCGACGACGGTGACGCCGCCCGCGGCGGCGCTCTGCGACCCCGTCTCCCACGTCTCCTTGTGCGAGAAGCCGGGTTCCCGGAAGTGGACGTGCGGGTCTATCGCGCCCGGGAACAGCATCTTCCCCGTCGCGTTCATCACCCGCTCGTCCGCGCGCGGTTCAAGCGACTCCTCGACGGCGGCGATGGTCTCGCCTTCGACTCGAACGTCGCGGACGCGGCCGTCGGCCAGCGTCGCGCCGGTGACGAGTAGTGACATACCCCTCCGTCCCACGCGGAGAGGGTAAGCCTCGCGGTTGCGGGCCGGTCAGTCGCCCGTCGACCCGGCCACCTCGACCACCCGTGGCTCGGTGTCGCCGACGAACGCGTCTTCGAGTGCGCGGGCGACGCGTTCGGGGTCGGCGGGGCCGCCGCCGCGGGCGACGCTCCCGACCGAATCGGGGTCGAACGGCACGTCGATGGCCTCGTACACCGGTTCGAGCACGGCGGCTATCTCCGCGTGGTCGGCGACGACGACGACGCCGGAGACGAGTGCCACCTCGCGTCGGATGCGCTGTGCGATGCCGCAAATCTTCCCGTGCGCTTGCACCGAGTGGTCGCCCGGACAGAACGACGCGGGTGGTTCGCCCCGCCTCGCCGGGACGCCGAGCGACCGCAGGGCGCGGACGACGCCCGTCGTCGCCGTCTCGTAGCGGTCGTCCATTCCGGTCCGATCGTTCGCGACGGGGACGGCGGAGGCGAACGCAACCGTCCGTCCCGTGTAGGCGACGGCGCGCCCGCCGACGCTTCGTTCGAGCGCCGGAAACCCCCGCGACTCGGCCGCCTCGCGCGCCGTCTCGTAGCCGTCGGCGTGCGCGTCGCGCCGCCCGAACGCCACCTGCCGGTGCGGCGTCCACGCGCGGAACGCCGGGACGCCCGTCTCGGCGGTTTCCTCGCCCATCGCCTCCGTCGCGCCCCGGTCGGCCTCCCGCGTCGCCGCCCGTCCGCGGACGATTCGGACCACCCTTCCGCCACGCTCGCCGGTCATACCGTCCGACAGGTCCCGACGCGCCTAAGCCCTCCCGGTCCCCCGTCTCGGCATGGACGGCCACGAGTCGCGCGTCGCGGACGCGCCCGAATCCGTGTCGGCGTCGGCGCCGGCGTACCCGGCGGACGCGGACGACGCGGTGACGCTCCCGGCGTCGGTGCTCCGGCGCTACCGGCGGTTCTCGCTCTACAACTCCCCGTATCCGGCCCACGACCACGGCTGCGCGATAGACCTCTATCCGGCGTCGAACGAGGGTCTCTCGCCCGTCGCGGGCGAGGTGCTGGAGACGCGGACGGTGCGCGCGCCGCCGAAGCCGTACGCGCACGACGAGGAGTACCTGATTCTCGTGGACGCGGGCGACTGCGTCGCGCGGATTCTCCACGTCGAACCGGCCGTCGAAGCCGGAGACAGCGTCGCCGTCGGCGACTCCCTCGGGCCCATGGTCCGCTCGGGTTTCTTCGCGCCGTGGGTCGGCAACCACGTCCACGTCGGGTTCAGGCGGCACGACCAGAACCTCCGGCGCGCCACCGGGTCGCTCCCCGTCGTCGCCGACGCGCCGGTCGAACCCCTCGCGTGGGGCGGCACCGGCACCGTCGTCGAGACGGCGGCGACGTACGCCCTCCTCGACAGTCCCGACCACCCCGCGCCGGGGGAGGCGTTCGCGGGCATCGCCGCCGACGACGGCCGCGTCCTCGACGGCGGGTTCGGGCACTACGCGGCCGGCGGCGCCCTCACCGCCGGGGCCGCCGAGGCGACTGATTCGACGGCGGTGTCGCTGCTCGGCCACCCGATAGGGACGGCGCGCGGCCGAGACGTCGCGTGGCGCGACGTGGACGTGCTGGCCAACGGCGAGCGAATCACCGGGCTCTCGCTGTTCGCGGCGCTGGACCCCGAGTTCGGCGCGAAACTCGTCTGTCCCGGTCACGACTTCGCCGTCGGCGACGAGGTTCGGGTGACGATACGCGACAGCGACGACCCGATACGGCTGGGGTGAGCCGGCGTCTCCGCGGCGCCCGGACGGACTTTCCCGGTCCCGTCACTCCGCTTCTTCCGACCCGCGGGCCTGTACGACGTGGGTGAAGGTACCGATACCGAGTCCGCCGACGAGGTTTCCGGCGGTGACGACGACGGTGGTCTCGACTATCGCCGCGACGCCGATGGGGGCGCCGGACCGGACGCCGAAGAGGACGTGGAGGACGGTGACGACGACGTGACTGAACGGGCCCAGCGCCAACAGGACGCCGACGACGTACGAGAGGAGGATTCGACTCACGCTCTCTTCGACCGCCGACAGCGAGAACGACAGCATCGTGACGAGGACGCCGCCGGAGATGGCGTCGGCGAACTCCGCCCACCGGCCGCGAGAGACGATCTCCGAGGAAGTCGTTCGAAACACGTGCTCGGTTCCCGGCGGCAACGCCCCCTCGACGGTGAGGATGGCGACCATCAGGCCGCCGCCGACGAGGTTGAAGACGAACGTGACGCTCCAGAGGCGGAAGAGCGCGCCGACCATGTACGACCCGGACGCTTCGACGGCTCTCACCGCCGGGTCCAAGAAGTTCTCGCTGAACAACTCGGCCCGTCCGATCACCAGGAAGACGACTCCGGTCCCGAGGGCGAGAGCGCCGCCGAGATGTGCCAGCGAGCCGAATTCGGCTTTCAGGTTCGCCTCCACGATGCCCAGCGCCGCCATCCCGAAGGTGATCGTGAACCCCGCGATGAACGCCGTCGCCACCAGTTCCAGCAGCGACTGGTTCAGGCGTCGGTCGCCCTCCTCGGCCGCGCGTTCGTACACCTCGCGTGGGGTCGGTGCCGTAGACATATTCCGAAACTACCCGGAGCGGAAGAAATAGTGGTGACGGCGGTGCGGTCGGGGTCGTCGGCGTCGGGGCTACCCGTCTCCCGAACGCGGCGACAACTTTGAACGCGTCACCGGTGGTTACATACGGGTCGCCGTCGCCTACGTCGGTATGAGCGAGGACGCTCCCGAGGGGTTCCCGGACGACGCCGCGTCGTTCGTCCAGCAGTACATCGAACAGGAGCACGGCTACCTCTCGTGGCTCGGCACGCGGGTGAACGAACTCGAACCCGGACGGGTCGTGATGACCGTCCCGTACGACGAGAAACTCACCAACACCACCGACCCGCCGACGGTCCACGGCGGCATCGCCGCGACGCTCATCGACACGGCGGGCGGCATCGCTCAGCGGACGATGCTCGAGGACCCGATGGCCGGCGGCGTCGCGACGGTGAACCTGAACGTGAACTACCTCCGACGCGCCGCGGGCGACCTGCGCGCCTCGGCGGAAGTCGTCCGCGCCGGCGGCACCATCGGCGTCAGCACCGTCACCGTCGTCAGTCGGCCGCCCGAACGGGTGCGCGAGAACGACGAGGCGTTCGAGCGCTGGCAGGGGACCACCGACGAGGAAGCCGTCGCCACCGGACAGGGCGCGTACCGCCTGTTCCGGGACTGACCCACGCGCCCGGCCGGACCGTCGTCCCTACTCGAACCGAATCTCCTCGCGCGTCGTCACCTCCCCGAACAGCCAGTCCGCGTGGTCGAGCGCGTACGCCTTGTGCTCGTCCTCGATTGCGCCGATGGCGTCCTCGACGAGGACCGGCCGGTAGTCGCGCAGGCCGGCGCTCCCGGCGGTGTGGAGGACGCAGACGTTCGCCAGCGTCCCGCAGAACACCAGGTCGTCGACGCCGTGGGCGTCGAGCCAGCCCTCCAACTCCGTCCGGTGGAAGGCGTCGTACGTGTGCTTCTCGACGACGTGGTCGTCCTCGCGCACGTCCAGTTCGTCGACCAGTTCGGTCTCCCACGTCCCCTCGACGACGTGTTCGCCCCAGCGCTCGAACTCGTCGTAGTAGTGGGTGTCTTCGAACTGTTCGGGCGGGTGGACGTCGCGGGTGTAGACGACGCTCGCGCCCGCCTCGCGGGCGTCGGCGACGAGTGCGGCCACGTCGTCGACGACGGCTTCGCTCCCCGGCGCGTGGAGGCTTCCCTCCGGGTGGCAGAACCCGTTCTGCATGTCCACGACGACGACGGCGGTTCGGTCGGGGTCGAACGCGTGTTCGGTCATGCGTGTGTGTAGCGCCGCGGGGACCAAAACGGTACTCCGTGGTGCGATTCCCGTCGCCGCGGCGCGGAAAAAGGTACTTCCCGGCGCGGACCCTGAAGGGAGTTAGAGCATGTTGACGAGACACGGAGTCGCCGCCGGTGCCCTCGCCCTCCTCTTGGTCCTCGCGGGCTGTACGGCACCGATGGTGAACCCGGCACTCGACGACGGCGGTGCGGCGGGCGGGCCATCGGACACCTCGGTCGTCGCCAGTCCCGACGCCAACTTCTCCGACCCGAGCGAGGACGTTCTCGGCTGGGAAGACGGCTACTGGTACAACGAGTCGATAGACGTGAACCAGTCCGACGGCCTCTCCGACGAGGAACTCCGGACGTACGTCGCCCGGTCGATGGCGCGCGTGGAGTACCTCCGGCACAAGGAGTTCGAAGAGCGCGTCTCGGTGGACGTGCTGTCCCGCGCGGAGTACCGCGAGCGGACTCGCTCGAACGCCCGGAGCGGTTCGGACTCCGGGCCGTCGGCGTTCGACCAGTGGAACAATCAGGTGTGGGAGGCGCTGTTCGTCACCGGCGAGACGGGCGACAGTCAGGAGGCGATAAGCGAGACCCAGAGCAGTTCCGTCGCGGGGTTCTACTCGCCGCGGAACGACGCGATAACGGTCATCACCCCCTCGCCCGACTCGCCGCGAATCGACAACGCGACGCTGGTCCACGAACTCGTCCACGCCCTGCAGGACCAGCACTACGACCTGACGAGCGAGAAGTACCGCGGCGAGACGCAGGACGGTGACCTCGCCATCGACGGCGCCGTCGAGGGCGACGCGAAGTACGTCGAACTGCTGTACCGCGACCGCTGCGGCGTCGAGTGGGAGTGCGTCGCGACGCCGGCGGCCGCCGGTGGGGGCGGGGCTGGCGGGTCGGGCGGCGGTCCGAACCTCGGCATCCTCCTGACCATCTTCCAGCCGTACTCCGACGGTCCGGTGTACGTCCACGACAGAGTTCAGGAGGGCGGCTGGGAGGCCGTCGACGAACTGCTCGAGGACCCGCCGGAGTCCACCGAGCAGACCATCCACCTCACCGACGAAAAACCCGTCCCCATCGAGTACCGGAGTCGGGCGACGAACGGGTGGTCCACGTTCCCGAACCAGGGCCAGAGCGGGTCCGACACCGTCGGCGAGGCGTCGATGTACGTGATGTTCTGGTACCAGGCGCGGACGGCCGGTGCCGACACCGTCGACCCGCGGGGCATCGTCCAGACGGAGAGCCGGTACGACACGTACAACTACGACGCGGTGCCGTCGAGCGGGTGGGCGAACGACCGCCTGTTCCCCTACAAGAAGGCGTCCGGCGGCGAGAGCGAGTACGGCTACGTCTGGGTGACCGAGTGGGACACCGAGGGCGACGCCCGCGAGTTCCGCGACGCCTACCGGAAGATTCTGCGCGCGCACGACGCGACGCGGCAGAGCGAGAACACGTGGGTCGTCGAGGACGGCGAGTTCGCCGACGCGTTCCGGGTCCGGATGGACGGCACGCGCGTCACCATCGTCAACGGGCCGACGGCGGAGGACCTCGACGACATCCGCCCGGCCGCGAACTGACGCCGAGCGACCGCCTCGCCGAGAACGTTTTCCGTAATCGAACCGACGATACCCTGTGAACGTCTCCCGCGCATCGTTCGTCCCCGTCGCTCTCGCCCTCCTCCTCGTCCTCGCGGGGTGTAGCGCGCCCGTCGCCGACCCCTCTGCCAACGAGTGGTCGTGGCCGGACGACCCGCCCGAGGATAGACTCGGCTGGGAGGCGGGCTACTGGTACAACGAGTCCATCGCGGTGAACCAGTCCGACGGGCTGAACGCGTCCGAACGCGAGGCGTTCGTCGCGCGGACGATGGCGCGCATCGAACGCATCCGCGGACTGGAGTTCGAGCGGACCGTTCCCGTCGAAGTCGTCTCGCGGGAGCGGTATCAGAACGAGTCGAGCGTCTTCCGCGCCGAACCCGACGCGTGGGAGGACCAGGTGTACGAGGCGACGTTCCTCGTCGGCGAGGACGAGACGGCCGCGGACGCGCTGAACGACCTGTACGGCGGAGCGGTCGCGGGCTACTACACGCCGAGCGACGAGCGCATCGTCGTCGTCAGCGACGCGGAGACGCCGACGCTGAGTCGGGCGACGCTGGCGCACGAACTCGTCCACGCCCTGCAGGACCAGCAGTTCGGCTTCGCCCCGCCCCCGGACACGCACGACGGCCGCATCGCCGACGACGGCCTGTACGAGGGCGACGCCAACCTGGTCGAGGCGCTGTACGAAAAGCGGTGCGAGAGCGACTGGGAGTGCGTGCAGACGCCGTCGGCCGGCGGCGGGAGTCGGTCGTCGTTCGACTTCGGCGTCTACCTCACCGTCTACGCGCCGTACAGCGAGGGGCCGCAGTTCGTCGACGCCCTCCGCGAACGCGGCGGATGGGAGGCGGTGAACGCCGCCTACGACGACGTGCCCGTCTCCGCCGAGCAGATACTGCACCCGCGGGCGTACCCCGACGAGCGACCGGCGGACGTGGACGTGCCGGACCGCTCGTCTGCCGCGTGGTCGCGGTTCGACCGCGAGGTGGCGACCGACCGTCTGGGCGAGGCGTTCCTGTACGTGATGCTGTGGGACACGCGCGCCATCGACCGGGAGCGACTGCGGCAGAATCCGGGCCCCTACTCGCGGTACAACTACACGGCGGGCGCGAGTGCCGGGTGGGCGGGTGACGAACTCGTGCCGTACCGCGGCGACGACGGCGAGTACGGCTACGTCTGGACGACCGAGTGGGACACCGAGGCCGACGCCGAGCAGTTCCACCGCCTGTACGGGACGTTCCTCCTCCAACTCCGCATGGGGGCCGAACGCGTCGACTCGAACACGTACGTGATTCGCGGCGGCCCGTACGCCGACGCGTTCCGCGTCACGCGGGACGGCACGCGCGTCACCATCGTCAACGCGCCGACCCCCGAGCAGTTGGACGAGGTACACGCCCGGCGGTAGCGCCGCCGGGAGGGTGAGAAAGCACTTGCCGCGCCCGCGAGATGCCGGCGCTATGCACTCGCACACGACCCTCCTCGTCGCCCTCCTCGTCGCGTTCGCGGGGTGCGCGGGCGGTCCGCCGGCCGGTACGGAGACGGGGACGCCGACGGCCACCGACTCCCCGACGCCGACGGCCACCGACTCCCCGACGCCGACGGCGACTGACTCCCCGACGCCGGGGACGACGACGTATGGCACCGACTGCCCGGCGTTCGTCGAGGCCGACCCCGTCTCCGACGTGCCCGACGACGCGACGGTGATTCCGTACGCGGACCTCTCGGCGGAGCGACGGGCGGAGTTCGACGCGGCGCTTTCGGAGGGGAACGCGGAAGTCGAAGACGGGGGTGACGGCTACGTGTTCTGGGTCGACCGCCCGTACGTCCGGTACGAGGGGACCGTCTACCGCGCCGTCGTCGCCGTCTGTTGACCCCGCGACCGAAGACGAACGCTCTCCGGTCGCCGCGTTCGAACGAACGCGTTTTTCACCACGCCGGTGGAACGCGTTCGCATGGACTTCGACATCGTCGGTGCCGACGCCATCCACGGGGGGTCGGCCACCGACGCCTACTTCGAGCGGACGGAGACGACGCTCCGACACGCCGGGAAGAACCCGCGCGTCGTCGCCGAGGTGACGGCCGACCAGTTCCCCGACGGCGACTACGAACTCCTCGCGGGGACGAAGGACGCCGCCGCCCTCCTCGAAGGCCACGACGTCGACGTGGACGCCGTCCCGGAGGGCCGCTTGTTCGACGGCGGTCCGGTCATGCGCATCGAGGGGAACTACCTCGACTTCGCCCGCTTCGAAACCTCGCTTCTGGGCTTCCTCTCGCACGCCTCCGGCGTCGCCACCGCGGCCCTCGACGTCCGGCGCGCCGCCCCCGACTCGCAGGTGCTGTCGTTCGGCGCGCGGCACGTCCACCCCACCATCGCCGCGATGGTCGAACGGAGCGCCCTCCTCGCGGGTCTCGACGGCATCTCGCACGTCGCCGCCGGCGACGTCATCGGCCGCGAGGCGTCGGGGACGATGCCGCACGCCCTCATGATCTGCTTCGGCCGCGGGAACCAGGAGGCGGCGTGGCGGGCGTTCGACGAGGCGGTCGACGAGTCGGTGCCGCGCGTCGCCCTCTGTGACACCTACAGCGACGAGACTGACGAGGTCATCCGCGCCGTCGAGACGCTCGGCGACGACCTGGACAGCGTCCGTCTCGACACCACCTCCTCGCGGCGCGGCGACTTCCGACACATCGTCCGCGAGGTGCAGTGGACGCTCGCCGCCCACGACCACGAGTCGGTGGACGTGTTCGTCTCCGGCGGCCTCGGCCCGTCGGACCTGCGGCACCTGCGCGACGTGGCCGACGGCTTCGGCGTCGGAGGCTACGTCTCGAACGCCGACCCGGTGGACTTCGCGCTGGACATCGTGGAGATAGACGGCGAACCCGCCGCCAAGCGGGGGAAACTCACCGGCGTGAAGGAGGTGTACCGGACGGCCGACGGCGGTCACCACGTCGGACTCCGCGACGCCGAACCGCCCGCCGACGCCGAACGGTTGCTCGAACCGCTGATTCGCGACGGCGAGATAGTGCGGGAGTTCGACCTCGACGCGGCGGCCGACCGGGCGGCGACCGACGCCGACCGGTGCGACTACGGCGCGGAGTGAGGGGACGGCGGTTCGAGAGAGGCGGCGACTGTCCGCGCGAGGGGACCGACGGTTCGAGTGAGGCGGCGCCACGAGAGTGACGGCGACGCCTCTCGCGGTCGGATGCGGAGGCGCAGGCGCGTCACGTGCGGTGTCGCACGTAGAACCAGTCGCCGACAGTTACAGTTCTTCGACGCTGCCGCCGTCGGCTCGCTCGCGGAACACCTGTCCCTCGAACAGCGTGACCATGGCGTCCTCGTCCTGCCACGCGAGGGGAGAGAGGCCGGCCTTGCGGCAGGCGTGCGTCAGGAACTGTTCTTCGGACCAGCCGTTCTCCAGCGGAATCGTCGGGTAGAGCCAGCCGTGCTTGCCGTCTTTGTCTACGGCGACCCCGTGGGTACCGAGTTCGATGTCGGCCGCAGGATCGTTGGTGAGAACGTGATTACAGACGATACAGACGGAGATATTGAGATTCGGTAGTTCGGGTGGTTCGATTTCGGACCCGCACGAATCGCCCGACGCGGCTTGAATCGCCGCGTCGACGATGGCGTGTCCCAGTTGATCTTTCCCTCGATAGGCCCCGGCACACCCTCGGAGGCGGCCGCGACCACGTGTCGATTGAATGCGGACGAATGCGCCGGTACGAGCGTAGAACGCGTCTCGCATACTTCCCGGCTGTTCCCGTTGACCGTGGAGAACGTACGATTCGACCGATTCACGCGCCAGTTCGACCGCCCTCGACCCGTCGTCGTACGAGAGTCGAACGGTCTGCGCCTCGGACATACTACTGTGCAGGCACTGGCTAAACTTGAACGCTTCCCTTGTCACCACCCTGATTCGTCCTGCATTAAGCTCTGCATAAGGCCGTGATACCCCGGAATCGCCCGAATCGGTCGAATCGAACTTCTTATGCGCACGTCCCGACTAGGCAAAAACGGCAGAGAGAGCCCGGTTCCCGTGTCCTGTCGGACTGATTACCGTCCGCGGACATGAGGAAAGTCCCCCCACCGTCCGGACGGGTGACCGGGCGCAAGCCCGGAGTCGGAGACGACTGGCTCTGGAACAGAAACGAGACCCCTCGGTCCGACCGATGAGACGCGTGCGGCGGACTCCTCCGCCGCCGACGCCCGCGGGGCGACCCGCGGGCGTGCGAACCGACCCGTAAGGGGAGGGAGTTGACCCGTCGAGGGACGCGAGGCGACGCAGTCGCCTCGGAGGACGAACGGACGCATCGCGCCCGCGAGTCCAGCGGTCATTTCGTGACCGTGGACGACCGAGAACGGATGGAACGGCGAACCCTCACCGGTGCAAGTCCGCGCCGCTAAGGTAGTCCGGACAGCACGCTCGGGTTCGCCCGGCGTGCCCCCGAGAGGGGAGGACGCGGACGCTCAGCCGAATGCCGGGACGAACAGAAGGGGGCTTACTCCTCTCAGCCGCCACTGCCGCGCGAGCGACGCCGATGTTGTTATCTCAGCGACGTTAGATTAATAATACCTTGCACTTCAGAGGGGTAATTTCGCAGATGGATTAATAACCCCGAGTGGACTAGCCTCGTGTATGAACCGCGACGACGGACACGACCACGCTCGCGACGGGGCGGGTCGCGCGGCCGACGCCCGCGACGCCGACGCGGACGGGTGTGGATGCGACGACGGCTGTGACGCGGGCGCGGCCGCCCCGGACGACGACGCGGACGCCGCGGACGGCGAGACGCTCCGCCTGTCCGTCCCCGACATGGACTGCGCCTCCTGCGCGGACAAGGTCACGCGGAGCGTTCGCGGCGACGACGGCGTCACCGACGTCGACGCCCAACCGACGACGGGGACGCTGTACGTCCAGTTCGACGCCGACGCGACGGACGGCGACGCAGTCCGGTCGCGCGTCGAGGGCGCGGGCTACGCCGTCGCCGACGAGGAGACGGTGACGCTCTCGGTGCCGGAGATGGACTGCCCGTCCTGCGCCGGCAAGGTGGAGAACTCGCTGTCCGGCGTCGCCGGCGTCGTCGACTTCGAGACGCGACCGACGGCGGGGCGGGTGACGGTCAGTTACGACCCCGACGTGGCCTCTCGCGGCGACGTCGTCGCCGCCATCGAGGGCGCGGGCTACGCCGTCGCGGACGACGGGGACGCCGAGTCGCCGCACGACGTGTGGCGCACGCCGCGCGCGCTGAAGACGTGGGCCGGCGCCGTCTTCCTCGCGGTCGGTCTCGCCCTGGAGTTCCTGTTCACGGGCTTCGACGCCGTCCTCGCCGCGCCCGCGGGCTACGAGGTGAGCGTCGCGTGGGTGTCCTACACCGCCGCCGTCCTCCTCGCCGGGATTCCGGTCCTGCGGAACGGCTACTACTCCGCGAAGAACCTGAGTCTGGACATCGACCTGCTGATGAGCGCCGGTATCCTCGGCGCGATGGCGGTCAACATGCCGTTCGAGGCGGCGACGCTCGCCGTCCTGTTCAGCGTCGCCGAGTTGCTGGAGCGCTACTCGATGGACCGCGCGCGCAACTCCATGCGGGAACTGATGGAACTGTCGCCGGACACGGCGACCGTTCGTCGGGACGGGGAGGAAGTCGTCGTCCCCGCCGAGGACGTGCGCGTGGGCGAGACGGTGCTCGTCCGCCCCGGCGACCGAGTCCCCCTCGACGGCGCCGTGACCGAGGGCACCTCCGCGGTGGACGAGTCGCCCATCACCGGCGAGTCCGTCCCCGTGGACAAGGAACCGGGCGACGAGGTGTTCGCCGGGAGCATCGTCGAGGAGGGCTACCTCGAAGTGGAGACGACCACCACCGCCGGCGAGTCGACGCTGTCGAAGGTGGTCGAGATGGTCGAGGACGCCAACCGCGAACGGACCGAGGCCGAACGCTTCATCGACCGCTTCGCCCGGTACTACACGCCGATAATCGTCGTCGGCGCCATCGCGACGGCGGCGGTGCCGCCCCTCCTGTTCGGCGACCCGTTCAGGGTGTGGTTCGTGCGCGGACTCACTCTCCTCGTCGTCGCCTGCCCCTGCGCGTTCGTCATCTCCACGCCCGTCTCCGTCGTCTCGGGCATCACGTCGGCCGCGCGCAACGGCGTCCTCGTGAAGGGCGGCCAGTACCTCGAATCGATGAGCGACGTGGACGTGGTGGCGATGGACAAGACGGGGACGCTCACGACGGGCGAACTCGGCGTCACCGACGTGGTCGCCCTCAACGACAACGACGAGGCGTCGGTCCTCGGTTGCGCCGCCGCCATCGAGTCGCGCAGCGAACACCCCATCGCGAAGGCCATCGTCGACCACGCCGCCGACCGCGACGTCCCCGACCGGGAGATTCGCGACTTCGAGTCCATCACCGGCGAGGGCGTGCGGGCCGTCCTCGACGGCGAGACGCACTACGCCGGCAAGCCCGCCCTGTTCGAGGGACTCGGATTCGACCTCGAACACGCTCACGTGGCGACGGACGGCGGCGTTCCCGCCGGCGGCGCCGTCGCGGACGCCCGCGACTGCGACCACGGGGCGTTCCTCGACCTGACGAACGAGGTCATCCCGCGCCTCCAGTCGGAGGGGAAGTCGGTCGTCCTCGTCGGCACCGAAGACGAGATAGAGGGCGTCGTCGCCGTCGCGGACACGGTGCGGCCCGAGGCGGCGTGGACCGTCTCCCGCCTCCGCGAACTCGGCGTCTCCCGCGTCGTGATGCTCACCGGCGACAACGAGCGCACCGCGGCGGTCATCGGCGAACGGGTCGGCGTGGACGAGGTCCGCGCTGACCTCCTGCCCGAGCAGAAGGTCGACGCCGTGCGCGAACTCACCGACGAGTACGAGTCCGTGGCGATGGTCGGCGACGGCGTCAACGACGCGCCCGCACTCGCCGCCGCGACGGTGGGCATCGCGATGGGTGCCGCGGGGACCGACACCGCGTTGGAGACGGCCGACGTGGCGTTGCTCTCGGACGACCTGACGCGCCTGCCGTATCTGGTGGACCTCTCGGACAGCACTTCCTCGGTCATCCGCCAGAACGTCTGGGCGTCGCTCCTCGTGAAGGGCGTCCTCGCGGTGGCCGCCCCCCTCGGCCTCATCACCGTTGCCACCGCCATCGTCGTCGGCGACATGGGGATGAGCCTCGGCGTGACGACGAACGCGCTCCGTCTGGCGGGCGTCGAACCCGAGTCGCCGGACCTCTCGGCGGAGTGACCGGTCGACGAGCGACGCGGCAGAACGTTCTTTCCCCCGGCGGGTAATCTACCGCATAGATGGCCGCTCGCAGGTTCCCGATACTCGCACTCGTCCTCCTCCTCACCCTCTCGGGCTGTCTCGCCCCGTTCGGGGGCGGAGGGTCGCCCATCCCGGTCGGAGAGCAGACGCCGAGCGTCGAGACGTCCGAAGCCTCCGCCGTCGACGGGACGGCGACCCGTCCGCCGACGGCCACCGCCACGGCCGCCCCCGACGGGTCGAACCCGTGGGGCGACGACCCCGTCGTCGTCGCCGTCTCGGACGCCGCGGACACCGGCCGCGACTGGACGCCCATGGTCCGCGAGGCGGCGTCGTACTGGGAGGAGAACGCCGAGCGATACGCCGGCTTCCCCGTGGAGTACGAGGTCAGACCGGACGCCGAGGACCCCGACATCGTCGTCGAGTTCGTCGACGCGGTGCCCGACTGCGACGGCGCCGAGGACGCCGCGGGGTGCGCGCCCCTCGTCACCGACCGCAGGCAGATAGACCGGCCGGAGACGGTGTCGATTCGAACCGGGTTCTCGGACGAGTCGACCGTCCTCGTCCTCGAACACGAGTTCGGGCACACGCTCGGACTCACGCACTCGGACGCGCCCGCCGACGTGATGGCCAGTCGGTCGGTGCTCTACACGACCGCCCGGCCGAACGCCAGCGAACGGGCGTTCCCGTGGGGCGACGACGAGTTCACCGTCCACGTCGACGCGGCGAACGCGACCGACCCCGAGGGCGCGCGCGAACAGGTCCGTCACGCCCTCGACTACTACGAACGCGGCGCGCCGGGGATGCCGAACAACCTCACGTTCACGTTCGTCGAGGACCCCGCGGCCGCAGACGTCACCGTCTCGTTCGCCGACGAGTCGCCGTGCTCGCCGAACGCCGCCTCCTGCGGCGCGACGCGCGGGTGGGACCCCGACGGCGACGGCGCCGTCGAGACGTACTCGAACCTCCGCATCGTCCTCGTGGACCTCGACACGGAGGCGGTCGGGTGGCACGTCGGCTACTGGACGGCGTTCGCCCTCGGCGCGCAGACGGACGCCGAGAAGCCCGAACCGTTCCGCGACGCCTCCTACCGCGAACGACGGAGCGAGTGGTGGACGTGAGCGCGGCGGACGCGCTGCTGTCACGGTTGTCGCGCACCGACGTTGATGACGGGTGCGGGCGTCTCTCCGACCATGGTCGCCGCACCTGACGTCACCGCCGACGCCGTCGACGACTCGGTCGTTCGCTGGCAGGGCGAGTCGCACGGCCGCCTCCGGACGGCCTTCCGGCACGTCGTCGCGGCGACGTTCCTCACGGTGGGCGTCGCACTCCTCGCCGCCGTCGCCCTCGTCGTCGCCGTCGGCGTCGTCGAGGGAGCGACGGATTCTCTCGTCCTCCTCGTCGTGATGCTCCTCGTCGGCGGACCGTTCTCGCTCGTCTACCTCGTGGCGATTCGCCGGGAGGCGTCGCTGTCGGACCTCCTCCCGTACGAACTGAATCTGACTCCCAGATACGTCCTCGCGGGGGTTCCCGTCGCCGTCGCTCTCCTCGCCACGGTGGCGTGGTTCCCGCCCCTGCTCTACGGCTACTTGCTCGCCATGCCGTTCGTCTGGGGCACCATCGCCGCCCGCGACTCCGGCGGCGAACTCGACGCCGAGACGGGGACGCTGACGCTCGACACCGGCACGGCCGCGAGTGCGTACGACGGCCCGGTGGACGTGCGAACGCTCCGGTCGCACGCCGCGTGGCGCGTCGGCGGTTACCGACTCGTCCGCCTGAAGTACGCCGCGTCGCTGGCGTTCTCGAAGCCGAAACTGATACTCGTCCCCGCCGCCGACTACCCGGCCGTCGACGCGGCGCTCTCGGCGGTCGAACGCCGCGACTACGGCGTCGAAGTCAGCGAGGTGTCGACCGGCGCGAAGGCGTTCCTCGCCGGGTTCGGCCTCCTGTTTCTCGCCGTCGCCGCCGGCCTCGTCGTCTTCCTCGGCGACGCCGACTCGCGCGTGCTGATACCGGCCGTCGCGATGGGCGCGTTCGGCGGCCTGTTCGTCCTCCTCGCGTGGGTGTCGTAGGCGACGCGCCGGCGGACTCTTGCGTTTCGAGCGCCAAGCGACGGTATGCCCGGTTCGCCGCCGCCGTTCGACCCCGAGAAGCTGATGACCGCGCTGGCAGACGCGTTCGGCGGCAGCGAGGCCGAACGCCGCGTCGTCGCCCGACAGGCGCGCGACCTCGCCGACGCGGGGCAGGCCGAACGCGACCGGGGCCATCCCCTCACCGTCGACGAGGTGGTGCGGCACCTGCGGGACGCGCCCGACGACTCGACCGTCCCCGAGCGCTGGAACTGGTGGCTCGGGGCGCTCGAGGCGGCCTACGGCGGCTACCGCGAGTTCCAGGTGACGCGCGTCCCCACCGGGGAGTAGCGTTCGCGTCGCCTCCCGTCACCACTCCGTCACTCCGCCTTCGCCGCCGTCTGACCGGCGCGTCTCGACTCCCGGAAAACGTTAAGTGTTACTGATATGTCTTCTCGCCCGTGTCCCTCCGAACCCCGTTCGCGGTCCGTCCGAACCGCGCGCTCCTCCGCGAGTCGGTCCTCGTCACCGCCGTGCTGGGTGCGCTCGCACTCTGGCGGCGGGTCGTCCGCCTCGTCGCCGACTCGCTCGTTCCGATGCTCGACCCGCTCTCGACGGTGGCGGCGTTCGTCGCCGGTGGCGTCGCGGCCGGCGGCCTGTTCGTCGCCGGCGTCGCTCTCCTCGTCCGCGCGTACGCCGCCCGACGCGGCGTCGACGCCGGGTTCGCGCTCCCTACCCGCGAGGACCTGCGACCCCTCGCGCTGACCGCCGCCGTCCCCGTCGCCCTCGTCTGCGTCACCGCGCTGGTCGGGACGGCCACGGGCGTCCCGTACGGGTCGCTGACGAGGACGCACTACGGTCCGTCCCCGTCGCTCGTCCCGCTTCTGGCGACTGTCGGGGTACACGTGGCCGTCCTCGTGCCCGGTCTCGCGCTGGTCTGTCAGGGCGTCGTGCAGGGGAGCCTCCGCCGCGTGTTCGACGGTCCGCGCGCCGTCGTCGCGACGACGCTCGTCGGCGGGTTCGCGCTGACGGGCGGTGCGGGCGGGTTGACGGCCGTTCCGGAGGCGGGCAAACTCGCCGGCGCGGTGGTGTTCGTCGCCCTCCTCGCGCTGACCGTCCACGCGAGCGAACGAATCGCCCGCGAGGACCTCCGACCGCTGGCGTCCGTCCCCGTCGCCCTGTTCGTCCCCCTCGCCGTCGGGTCGGGACTGACCCAGATAGACTCGCTCGCGGGCGGTCTGTTCGCGCTGACCCACCTCGCCGTCCTCGGCGTCGCCGCGTACGGGTACGACCGGAGCGACTCGCTCCTCGTCCCGGCGTTCGCCTACCTCTGCCTGTCGCTCTCGAACGCGGCCGTCGTCGTCGCCGAGGGCGGGTCCGCGCCGCCGTTCTGAGGCTCAGGCGAGGATGGTTTCGACCAGTTCGCGCGCCGCCGCGACGTGGTCGTCGGCCTCGTCGTCGCCCGTCTCGTCGACGTGCGAGAGGAGGTCACCGACCGTCTCGACGCGTGTCTCGACGACCGACGGCGAGACGGACGGGTCGTTCGCGACGTCGCCGGCGACGGCCTCGGCCTCGCCGAGGTGCGCGCTCGCGGTCCGTTCGACCGGCCGTTCGGCCGTCGCCGCGAGGTGGTCGTGCAGTTCGCGGAGTCGCGCCCGCGTCGCCTCGTCCACGGCGTCGTCGGGGTCAGTCATCGCCGGCCTCCACCGACGCCTCGGCCCCTGTCTGTGCGTTCCACAGGTCGGCGTACGCGCCGCCGCGTGATACCAGTTCCTCGTGGCTCCCGCGTTCGACCACCGCGCCCCCGTCCAGCACCAGAATCTCGTCGGCGTCGACCACCGTCGAGAGGCGGTGCGCGACGACCAGCGTCGTCCGGTCCGCCGAGAGGCGGTCCAGCGAGCGCTGGATGGCGCGTTCGGTCTCCGTGTCGACGGCCGAGGTGGCCTCGTCGAGGACGAGTACCGGCGGGTCGCTGAGGACGGCGCGGGCGAGGGCGATGCGCTGACGCTGGCCGCCGGAGAGTTTCACGCCGCGTTCGCCGACGCGCGTCTCGTAGCCGTCCGCCAACTCGGTGATGAACCCGTGGGCCTCCGCGGCCTTCGCCGCCCGCCGGACCGCCTCGTCGCTCGCGTCGAACCGGCCGTAGCGGACGTTCTCGGCGATGGTGCCGTCGAACAGGTGGGTGTCCTGCGAGACGTAGCCGACGGCGTCGCGGAGACTGCCGAGCGTCAGGTCCCGCACGTCGTGGCCGTCGAGTCGGACGGTGCCCGCGGTGGGTTCGTACAGACGGAGCAGCAGTTTCAGCAGGGTGGATTTCCCCGCGCCCGTCTCGCCGACGACGGCCACCGTCTCGCCGGGTTCGGCGTCGAACGACACGTCTTCGAGGACGGTGTCGCTGGCCGTCTCGCCGAACACGTCGCGGTAGGCGAACGACACGTCCTCGTAGGCGACGACGCCCTCGGGGTCCCGGAGTTCGACGGCGTCCCCGTCGTCCTCGATGCTCACCGGGATGTCCGACAGGCCGAACACGCGTTCGGCGGAGGCGCGGGCGTTCTGCACCTGGTCGACGATGTTCGACACCTCGGCGAGGGGGGCGACGAACCGTTGCGTCATGAAGATGAACGTGACGAACGTCCCGACTTCGAGCGTGCCGGTGAGGGGGCCGGGCGCGGTGCCCGTGAAGAGCCAGTACCCCCCGACGAGGAACGTCGCCGCGAAAGAGAGGCCGGCGAGCAGTTCCATCCCCGGCCGGTAGAAGTAGCTCAGTCTGAGGACGGACATCGTCGTCTCGAACACGCCGCGGGAGGCGTCGCGGACGCGTTCGCGTTCGTACCCCTCGCTGCCCGTCGTCTTCACGAGTTCGACGCCGCTGATTCCGTTCTCGATGCGGGTGTTGAACCCCGCGGTGGCCGACTGCCGGGCGCGGTAGCGCGGCGCGACGACGCGCATGAACCAGAGGGTAAAGACGACGATGGCGGGGATGGCGACGAGGGTGACGAGCGCCAACTGCCAGTTGAGGCTGAAGAGGACGAACGCGATGCCCCCGACCATGATGACGAGGCGCAGGGAGTTCATCAGGGCGTTGTCGAGGAACAGTTCGAGGTTCCCGGCGTCGTTGTTGAGGATGGACATCACCTCGCCCGTCTGCTTGTCGTCGAAGAACGTCATGTCGAGTCGCAGCAGTTTCTCGAAGCTGTCCGTCCGGACGGCGTGCATCACGTCGTGGGCGAACTGGTTGGCGACGACGCCGTACACCCACGTGAACACGCCGGTGACGACGAACGACCCGGCGATGAGCGCGACGGAGAACCAGAACTGCCCCTCGGCCGTCGCGGGAATCCACGACTGCGGGACGAACGGTAGCGTGTACGCCGTCGTCGTCTCCCCGAACAGGGCGTCGATGGCCTCTCCGAGGACGACGGGCGGGAGCAGCGAGGCGGCCTGCGCGACGAGGTTCGCCAGCAGACCGGCGACCAACCAGCGCGTGCGCGAGGTGCCGTACTCGCGGAACAGGCGCGCGAGGGGGCGTTCCACGTCCGCGCGGTAGCGGTCGAACGCGCTCTCGTCCGCGTGACTCATTGATTCCGAAAGTGACGCGCGTGACATGAACGCTGTGGAAACGGCGAGGTGGGAACGACGAGGCGCACGATGCGACGGCGAGGTGGGAACGACGACCCGTCCGGGGGCGCGTCCGTACTCGGGCGGCCGCGAGGACCGACGAGAACCGACGGGGAAAAGCCCCTCGGGCCGATAGGACGCGGCAATGAAACTCCAGTTCCTCGGGGGCGTCGGCGAAGTCGGGCGCTCGGCGATTCTCGTGGACGACTCGCTCCTCCTCGACTACGGGATGCTGACGGGCAACCCCCCGCAGTTCCCCGTCTCGGTCCCCGAACCCGACGCCGTCGTCGTCTCGCACGGGCACTTAGACCACGTCGGCGCGGTGCCCTCCCTCCTCTCGGGCGACCGGCGGCCGCCGATTCACTGGACGCCGCCGACGGCGGAGTTGGCGCGGACGCTCGCCCGCGACACGCTGAAACTGCAGGGCGGCCGCTACGACTGCCCGTTCACCGAGACGCACGTCGGCCGGATGACGCAGGTGTCGGAACCGCACGGTTACGGCGAACCGTTCGCGGCGGCGGGCTACGAGGTGACGTTCTACGAGGCGGGCCACATCCCGGGGAGCGCGCACGTCCTCGTGGACGACGGGGAGACGCGCCTGCTCTACACCGCCGACTTCCACACGGGCGACCACGGCGGGAGCGACGCCCCCGCGAGTCGCACGGACCGACGCGGAGAGCCGATTCGGGGGCAGCGACTCGTCTCGCCGTCCACCGACCGCCCCGACGCCGACGTGGTCGTCTGCGAGTCGACGTACTCGGACGTGGACCACGAGGACCGCGCGTCGGTCGAACGGCGGTTCGTCGACTCCGTCCAACAGACCGTCTGGGAGGGCGGCACCGTCGTCGTCCCCGCGTTCGCCATCGGGCGCACGCAGGAGATGCTCCTCGTCCTCGACGCTCACGACGTGGACTGTTACGTCGACGGCATGGGGACGGACGTGACGAAGATGCTCCTCCGGCACCCGGAGTTCGTCCGCGACGCCGACGCCCTCCGGCGCGCGAAGGCGAACGCGCGATTCGTCACCGGCCGGGACGGCCAGCGCCGGCGCATCGCCGACCAGAACACCGTCATCGTGACGACCAGCGGGATGCTCTCGGGCGGCCCGGCGATGACCTACGTGCCCGAAGTCCGCGGCGACCCGACGAACAAGATAACGCTCACCGGCTATCAGGTCGAGGGGACGCCCGGCCGCGACCTGATCGAACACGGCCGCGCCGACATCGACGGGCGGACGATGCCCGTCGCCGCCCGCGCCGAGATGTACGACTTCTCCGCGCACGCCGACAGCGCTGGACTCCGCTCGTTCCTCGACGACTACGCGGGCGCGGAGATTCTGGTGAACCACGGCGACGACTGCGAGGGGTTCGCCGAGACGCTCCGGGCGGACGGGTTCGACGCCCGCGCGCCCGGCCTGGGCGACGTGGTCGAACTCTGAGACCGCGGGTCGAAGCGCGCCCGCGCCGGTCACCGGGCGAACCGGACCGCCGCGGCGGCCACGGCCGCGAGTCCGACGGCGACGCCGACGGCGAACGCGGCGACGACGTTCCGAGTCGAACGGCTCCGGCTTCGTCGACGCGAGCGCCTGTCGCCGTCGTCGCCGCCGGAACCGTCGCGCTCTCGGCGGTCGGACGCGGCCGCTTCGTCGTTCGACCGCGGGCCGTCCGTCTCCGTCGTCGGTGCTGTCTCCGTCGTCGCCGAGTCCGTCTCCGTACCCGATGCCGCCGTCGTCGTCGAGTTCGTCTCTGTACCCGATGCCGCCGTCGTCGCCGAGTTCGTCTCTGTACCCGATGCCGCCGTCGTCGTCGAGTTCGTCTCCGTCGTCGAATCCGCGTCCCCCGGCGAGTCAGCGTCCACCGCCGGCTCGCCGGTCCGTTCGAACGGTCCCACGTCGCCGCCGGCCGTCGCGTCGAGTCGCGCGCGTTCTCGCTCGCGGATGACCGCGTTGACCGCCGCCCCGACGAGGAGGACGAACCCGCCGAAGTAGAGCCACGTCAGGAGGAGGAGGACGCCGCCGATGACGCCGTACGCCTCGTACCGGCCGGCGTTGGCGGCGTACACCTGAAAGCCGACTTCGAGTATCGCCCACCCGCCGGCGGCGACGACGGCGCCGGGGAGCGCCTCGCGGACGGTCATCTCCACGTCGGGGAAGACGTAGTACAGCGGGAGGAACGTGAGGCTCAGACCGGCGAGGAGGAACAGCGGGTTCAGCACGTGGAGCAGTGGAATCCGCAGGTAGGCGAACGCGCCCCCGGCGAGCGTGAGGGCGACCAGCGAGACACCGAGGGCGACGAGGGCGACGAGTCCGTCGCGGAACTGCTCGAACAGGCTCGATTCGTACTCGGTCACGTACACCTCCGCGAACGCGGTGTCGAGGCCGCGGAACAGTTTGAGCGCGCCCCACAGGAGGACGAGGACTCCCGTCACCGAGAGTCCGACTTCGCCGCCCGCGTTGTCGACGGCGGCCCGTATCTCCGTCTGGGCGCCCGCCGTGAGGTACGCCTCGGTGAGGCCCGACACGCGCGCGGCGACCATCTCGTTGCCGACGCTCCCGACGGCGAGCAACAGCAACAACAGCAGCGGAATCAGGGAGACGAACGCGCTGTACGCGAGACTCCCGGCGAGAAACGTGAGATTCTGCTCGCGGACGCGTTCGACGACCGTTCGGAGCACCGCCGTCGTCTCGCCGCCCTCGAAGCGCATTGTGAACGAGTTGGCCTCTCCGGTGATGGGTCCGGCGGCCGACGTTCCCACTCGAGTGAGTCTCCCGACTCCGAACGTGTGGGCGGCGGCCGGGACCGCTCGGCCGTCCGCGACCCGACTCGGCCTCAGTCGTCGTCGGCGCTCGTCGCGCCGAAGTCGTCGATGCGTCGCTGCTCGTCCTCCGCCGCACTGAGCGGGTTCCGCCCGCGCGCGTCGGGGTCGAGCGGGTCGCCGCTGACGAGTTCCGGCAGGACGATGCGGACGAAGTGGACGCCGACGACGAGTAACAGCGGGCCGAGAAACAGGCCGTACCAGCCGAACAGTGCGGGGCCGATGATGTAGGCGAACATCACCGTCCCCGTGTGGAGGTTCCGTCCCGAGACGTACGGGCGGAGCAGGAAGTCCGGGATGGTGTCGACGATGACCAGCGAGACGGCGCCGTAGACGAGGGCGACCCACAGCGTCGCTGGGTCGGTCACCGCCGCCTCCACCGCCAGCAGAATCGTCACCGGCACGTACACGATTTTCATCCCGACCACGGGGATGAGACTCCCCGCCCCCGTCAGCGCGCCGAGCAGCGTCGGCGACGGAATCGACAGCGAGGCCGGCGCGAACAGGTTGATGACGTTGTAGGAGACGGCGGCGATGATGGCGATGGCGAACGCGTTGAGGATGTTGCCGAAGTAGATGGTCTTCAGGTCGCGGTCGACGGCGGTCAGGTAGGCGTCGACGACGCCGCCCCGCCCCGAGAGGTTCTCGCGCGTCCACGCGGCGAGCCGTCTGTCGTCCCGCAGCAGGTAGAACGCGAAGGCGAAGGCGATGAACAACTGCAGCGCCGCGCCGAGGACGAACGACGCCGTCCCCGCGAGGGACGCCAGAACCGTGCTGACCGTCGCCGTGTCGGCCGACTCGAACAGCCCGCGCGGGTCGTCCGCCAGCGTCCCGAGCAGTTCGTTCGGGTCGCGGACCGATTCGAACGGGCCGAGGTACGGCTGGACCGCCGCCAGAATCCCCTGCTGGTTCTGGCCGACGAACGAGCTCAGCTCCTGAATCGCCACGAGCGCGGTGTAGCCGACGAGGACGACGATGGGCAGCGAGAGCACGAGGAGCGCGACGGCCGCGCCCACGCTCTGCTGGCCGACTCGGTCGCGTATCCGCGAGTACACCGGCCGGGTCGCGTAGTAGAGGAACAGCCCGAGCATGAACGTCCCGAGGTAGGCGTCGGCGACGAACGCCAGGACGAGGAGTATCGCGAGCCCGAGCAGCCACCACATCGCCCGAGAGCGGTCGACGGTCGAGGTGAAGCCGAACTGCATCGTCGTGTAGAGGGGCGACGGGAACTAAACTCCTCTCCCCGCTGTCATCCCGATTGCGCTCCGTCGTCTCCGCGCCTCCCGTTGTCGCTCCGTCACCCGTCCAGCGAGTACGCGGCGTCGAACCGCCTGTCGTGAAGCGCGGGGAACTCCGAGCGGACGCGGTCGACCTCCTCGCGGTCGACGTCCGCCACCACCGTCCGGTCGCCGTCGCCCGCGTTCGCTCGCTGGACGCCCCACGGGTCCACGACGACGCTCTGGCCGCCCATCGAGACGCCGCGGTTCGTCCCCGCGAGGTTGGCGGCGACGAGGAACACCTGGTTCTCGACGGCGCGGGTGCGCGTGAGGAGGTGCCAGTGGTCGGTGCGGGCCGCGGGCCACGCCGACGTGACGAGGAGGAACTCGACCCCGCGGTCGACGAGTTGCCGGTAGAGTTCGGGAAACCGCAGGTCGTAACAGGTCGTGAGGCCGACGGTGCCGAGGGGCGTCTCGGCGGCGACCACCTCCTCGCCCGGCGTCAGGAGTTCGCTCTCCTCGGACTCGTAGCCGAACAGGTGGACCTTCCGGTACGAGGCGAGTCGCTCGCCGTCGGGGCCGAACAGCAGACTCGTGTTGTACAGGTCGTCGCCGTCGCGTTCGACGACGCTCCCGCCGTGGAGGTGGATTCCGAGTTCGTCGGCAACCCCGGCGAGACGCGTCGCCGTCGGGCCGTCGACCGGTTCGGCGGCGTCGTCGTAGGCGTCGAACGCGAAGTAGCCGACGTTCCACATCTCCGGGAGGACGACCAGTTCCGCGCCCCGTTCGGCGGCGTCGCGGACGCGCGAGACGGCGCGTTCGACGTTCGATTCGACCGACTCCTCGGCCGTCAGTTGGACGGCTGCCACGTTCATAACCGACGTATCCGGGTGCGTCGCTTATCAGTTATCGTGCCGATGCCGATGTCGTAACTGATTTACCTGCTGTTTAGGTATGCCTAAACCAACGATGTCTGGAGACGCGCGGACTGGTCGGCTGCTGGACCGTCTCGGGGCGTTCGCGTGGGTGGACGCGACGCTCCTGTCGGTCTGTCTGACGAGTGTCGCGGTGGTGGTTCTCGGCGGCCTGGTGCAGGTGAGTTTCGGGACGTACTCGATGACGCTCGAACAGGCGTGGCGGGCCGTCCTCGACACGACGGTGCTGTTGGACCCCCGCTGGATGCTCAACTTCGTCCTCGGGGAGGAGCTGATGCGTGCGGTCACGGGCTTTCGGGGCGAGTTGCCCGAACTGCCCACCGAGACGCTCATCGTCTGGAACATCCGCCTGCCGCGCGTCTTCGTGGGCATCCTCGTCGGCGCGAACCTCGCCGTCTCGGGGGCCATCTTCCAGGCGGTCACGCGGAACGAACTCGCCAGCCCGTACATCCTCGGCGTGAGTTCCGGCGCGGGACTGGCTATCCTCCTGACGCTCGTCGTCTTCAGCGGTCTCGCCCCGTTCCTCCCCCTCATCGCCGCCGCCGGCGGTGCCGCCGCGTTCATCATCGTATACACCATCGCGTGGCAGAACGGCACCTCGCCGGTCAGACTCGTCCTCGCGGGCGTCATCGTCTCCACCATCTTCCAGTCGCTGCAGACGGGGCTGTTCTTCTTCGCCGACGACCTGGCCGTCGTCCAGAGCGCCATCGCGTGGACCACCGGGTCGCTGACGGGCGTCGACTGGGAGCAGGTCAGGCTCGCGCTCCCCTCGACGACGCTCGCCGTCGCCCTCGCCGCCCTCGGCGCGCGGCAGTTGAACGTCCTCCTCCTCGGCGAGCAGACGGCGCGCTCGCTCGGCATGTCGGTCGAGCGGACCCGATTTCTCCTCTCGGGCGTCGCCATCCTCGCGGCCAGCGCCGCCATCGCCGTCGCGGGCATCGTCGGTTTCGTCGGCCTCATCGTCCCGCACGTCGTCCGCAACCTCGTCGGGAGCGACTACAAGCGCCTGATGGTCGGCTGTCTGTTCGTCGGTCCGGCGCTGATGGTGCTGGCGGACGTGGGTGCGCGACTGGCGATGGCGCCCGTTCAGGTGCCCGTCGGCATCGTCACGGGCCTCGTCGGCGGTCCGTACTTCCTCTACCTCATGCGGAAACAGCAGAATCTGGGTGACGTCTAGATGGCCGAGAGCGAGCACGAAGACGAGCACACGAGCATGACCCGGACACAGAGCGACGGAGCGACCGAGACGGACCGTACGACGAACGGCACCGACGGGTCCGACGAGACGAGCGCTCTCGTCGGCGACGACCTGACGCTGTCGTACGCGACGAGCGAGGAACCGGTCGTCGAGTGCGACCGCATCGACGTCCCGCGGGGGGAGATAACCGCCCTCGTCGGCCCGAACGGGAGCGGCAAGAGCACGCTGTTGAAGGCGCTCTCGAAGCAACTCGCGCCCGACGCCGGGAACGTCCTCCTCGACGGGAAGGCGATTCAGGAGTACGGCGACAAGGAGTTCGCGCGCGAACTCGGCCTGCTCTCGCAGGAGAACGAGTCGCCGAACTCCATCACCGTCGAGGAGTTGGCGTACCACGGCCGCTACCCTCACCGCGGCTTCTTCGAGCAGGTGGACGAGGAGGACGAGGAGGCGGTCGAACGCGCCATCGAACTCGCCGGGGTCGGGCACCTCCGCGACCAGACGGTCGGCAACCTCAGCGGCGGCCAGAAGCAACTGGCGTGGATAGCGATGGTGCTCGCACAGGACACGGACGTTCTCCTCCTCGACGAACCGACGACGTACCTCGACTTGCACCACCAGATGCGCGTGATGGAGACGGTCCAGCAACTGAACGACCGGCGCGACGTCACCGTCGCCGTCGTCCTCCACGACATCGCGCAGGCCGCCCGCTTCGCCGACTACCTCATCGCCCTGCAGGACGGCGAAGTGTACGACTGGGGACCGCCGAGCGAAGTGGTCACCGAGGAACTCCTCGCGGACGTGTTCCGCGTCGAGGCGGCCGTCTCCTACACGCCCGACCCCGAAATCGTCCCGAAGCACTCGCTGTGAGCCGGCCGTATCGAAACGGCTTTGAACTTTTAGGTTAGCCTAAAACACGATGACAGACGACGGTTCACGGAGTCGAACGCGGCGGGACGTACTGAAGGCGAGCGGCGTTCTGGCCGCGTCAGGCTTCCTCGCGGGCTGTACCGGCGATTCGAGCAGTGGGACGACGACCGGCGCGGGCGCGACCGATACCGCGGCGGCGACGACGACGCCCACCGAGACGGCGACCGAGGAGGAGACGGAGACCGAAACCGAGGCGAGCGAGTCGTACTCGGTGTCCATCGAACCGGTCGGCGAAGTCACGTTCGAGTCGGTGCCGGAGACGTGGGTCGCCAACAACGGCAGTTGGGCCGACATGGGCGTCGCGCTCGGGTTGGAACCGCCGGCGGGCGTCTGGCTCCCGAGCCGGTACCACACGCGCTACTACGACGAGATTCCCGACGTGAGCGTCGACGGGAGTTCCATACAGAAACTGTGGGGCGACGGCGGCATCGGCAAGGAGCAGTTCTACGAGTTGGACGTGGACGTCCACGTCGCGGACCCGAACTTCCTCCTGAACCGCGGGAAGTGGGCGCAGTCCGACGTGGACGAGATAGCCGAGAACGTCGGTCCGTTCTTCGGCAACAGCATCTTCTCGCGGAGCTACCCGTGGCACGAGGACTACCGGTACTACACCCTGTACGAGGCGTTCGAGAAGCTCTCGCAGGTGTTCCAGCGCACCGACCGCTTCGAGGCGTTCGACGGCCTCCACGAGGAGTTCCAGGCGGCGCTGGCACCGGTGGTCCCCGGCCGCAGCGAGCGACCGTCGGCCGCCGTCGTCTGGGGCAGCGGCGACCAACCCGAGCAGTTCTACCCGTACACCATCGACGAGGGGACGAGCTTCAAGCACCTCAACGACCTGCAAGTGAAGGACGCGTTGGCGAACACGGACGTGAAGAACTTCTACGAGAGCCGCGGCGCCATCGACTTCGAGACGCTGCTGGAAGTCGACCCCGCCGTGCTCTTGATTCGCGGACAGGAGGCGAAGACGGCCGACGAGTTCCAGAACACGGTGGTCTCGTTCGTGGAGAGCCACGACGTCGCGAGCCAACTCACGGCCGTCCAGAACGGCGACGTCTACCGCGCCGGTCCGCTGTATCAGGGGCCCATCACGAACCTCGTCGTCACGGAACGTCTCGCGCGGACGCTGTACGGCGTCGAGGAGGAACTGTTCGACCGCGAACGCGTCGCCGACATCGTCGCCGGCGACGTCTGACTCCCGACGTCCGTCGTCCCCGCCGTCCGCCCGCCGGCGACGTTCGCCGAGTTTCCGGTCCCGCCGCTCCGAGCGGCGAGTTCTCGGTACAGAAGTGAAGCGGCCGGTTCCCGGTATCCTACGTCGCGAACCGTACGCTTCGACCGAAGATGCGTCGCGCTCGCGAAAAAGGCTGTCGAACGCCGGGTCCCACCGCCGCGCCGACTAGCTTTCGTTTCGAAATACCTTTCAGTCTTTAGGGACGCCTAAATCGTAATGGGACACGACGGTTCACGGAGTCGTACGCGACGCGACGTACTGAAGGCGAGCGGCGTTCTGGCCGCATCCGGCTTCCTCGCGGGGTGTAGCGGCAGTTCGGATTCCGGGGCGGCGACGGAGGCGGGCGCGACCGACGCCGCGACGGACACGGCGACCGGAACGCCGACCGAATCGGAGACGGCCGAGGAGACGGCGACCGAGACGGAGTCCGGCGAATCGTACTCCGTGTCGATGCCGCCGGTCGGCGAGGTGACGTTCGAGTCGGTGCCGGAGACGTGGGTCGCCAACAACGGCAGTTGGGCCGACATGGGCGTCGCTCTCGGCGTCGAACCGCCGGAGGGCGTCTGGCTCCCGAGCCGGTACCACACGCGGTACTACGACGAGATTCCCGGCGTGAGCGTCGACAAGAGCGGGATGACCGCCCTCTACTCGGACGGCGTCTCGAAGGAGGTGTTCTACGAACTCGACGGGGACGTGCACGTCGCCGACCCGAACTTCCTCATGAACCGGTTCAAGGGGTGGGAGCGGGCCGACGTGGACGAGGTGTCCGAGCAGGTGGCCCCGTTCTTCGGCAACAGCATCTTCTCGACGGGGTACACGTGGCACGAGGACTACCCGTACCTCTCGCTGTACGAGGCGTTCGAGAAGCTCTCGCAGGTGTTTCAGGAGCAAGAGCGGTACGAGGCGTTCGCCTCCCTGCACGAGGAGTTCCAGTCGAACGTCTCTTCGGTCGTCCCGTCTTCGAAGTCCGAGCGTCCCGCGGTCGCCGTCGTCTGGGCGGCGGGCGACGAACCCGAGTCGTTCTCGCCGTACCTCGTCGGCGAGGGGACGAGCTTCAAGCAGTGGCGCGACCTGCAGGTGCGCGACGCCCTCGCGGAGACGGACGTGAAGGACTTCCACGAGACCCGCGGGAAGATAGACTACGAGACGCTGCTGGAGATAGACCCCGACGTGCTCCTCTGTCGCGGCCACGAGAGCCAGACGGCCGAGGAGTTCCAGAACACCGTCGTCTCGTTCATGAAGGACCACCAGACGGCGAGTTCGCTCACGGCCGTCCAGAACGGCGACGTCTACCGCGGCGGCCCGCTGTATCAGGGGCCCATCACGAACTTCGTCGTCACCCAGCGCGCGGCCGAGCAGGTGTACGGCGTCGAGGAACAGTTGTACGACCCACAACGCGTCGCCGACATCGTCGCCGGCGAGTTCTGAACGACGCGACGGGGCCGATTCGGCGTCCGGCGTCCGGCACGCGTCGCGTCACTCGTCGCCGCGCGTGAGGCGCAGGAACGCCCGCGTCGGCACGCGCGTCTCGACGCGACTCGGCGGCCGCCCGGCGCTCTGCGTGCCCTCGATGGGGACGCGTTCGACGATGCCGACTTCGGCGAACTCGTAGAGGTAGCGCGTGATGGTGCTCTCCGAGAGCGACGCCGAGGACGCGATGACCGAGGCGGCGCGACCGACCGAAGACCGGTCCTCGGGGTCGAGCGCGACCAGTCGGCGGAGGACGGTCCGCCGATTCTCCGAGAGGGCGAGGACCCGACCCAGCGCGACGCACGGCCGGGGGACCGAGTCCATCCCCGCGTCGAGATGCGCGTCTTCGACGACGTCGCTGTCCTCGTCGAGCGCGATGTCCACCGCGCCGAGGAGGGCCGCGAGGGCGTCGTGCGCGTCGCCCTCCGCCCACCCCGCGAGGCGTCGAATCTGCTGGTGCGTCGTCGCGTCTCTCGTCAGGCCGGTCGAGACGCGGGCGGTCAACAGGTCCGTGAGTTCCGCGCGGTGGTAGGAGTCGACGGTGACCGTCTTCGTCGCGTGGGGGTCCGGCAACACTTCGCCGGGAGCGCTGCGGCCGACGGCGACCCACGACGTTCGGTGTCCGAGACTCTCCAGTTCGCCGGCGAACGACGCCAGTCGGTCGGTTCCGTCCTCGTCGGCGTGGTCCATCGCCACCACGAGGATGCGGCCGCCCCGGAGGTGTCTGCTCACCCGTTCGCGGAGGTCCGAGGTGGAGAGTCCGCGCTGGGGGATAGATTCGCTCGTCACCGCGTCGAGGACGGCGTGGTAGAACTCGAACTCGCTCGTCGCCTCGCGGAGGTCCACGTAGGCGAACGACCGCATGTCGGCGTCGGCACCGCGCGTCGTCGTCACGATGGAGTCTTCGGGAGACGAGAGGAGTCGAGCGAACTGCGAGAACAGCGCCGTCACCACGGCCGACTTGCCCGAACCGGCGGGTCCGCGGACGTAGACGTTCTCCGGCGCGCGGTGGTCGAACACCGGTTCGAGTCGGTCGAGGAGGCGTTCGATGGTCGGTCCTCGCCCCGTCGGTTCTGCGGGGTGCCACACCGGGGAGAGAGACGCCTCTTCGAGGACGAGTTGTCGCCTGTCGCCGCGTCGCTTGCGTTGAAGGATTCGTTCTTCGAGATTCATCCGAGCTGCCGTGCCCGTTACGGGCGAGAGGTGGTCGAAGGGGGGAACGCTCAGGTTCCCGGAGACGGTGCCGTTCAGATGCCGAGCGTGGCGACCCACGAGGAACTCGGGAAGACGCCCGCGATGTAGAGTACCGCGACGAGGAACGTCCCGAACACGATGGCGGCCGCCGGCGGGTCCCAGTGGGTGTCGCCGTGCGCGTAGAAGATGCGCTGGAACAACTCGCCGAACAGGGCGCAGATGAGGCCGAACGCGCCCGCGACGAGCAGTGCGACGGCGAGCGAGCCCTCACCGCCGTTGCTGACGGCCAGCGCGGCGGTGCTGCCGGGCAGCGCCATGTGGTGGGTGACGGGGATGCGCTCGACGCCGAGGTTGAGGAACAGCAGCGACGCCGCGCTGATACCGAACGTGAGGAACGCGCTGCCGGTCACCATGGCGATGTAGCCGCCGAGGATGCCGACGACGACGCCGATGGCGGCGACGTTGCCCCACTTGTACTGGTGGGGGAGCCACGGTTCGACCGCGAGACGGCTCGCCGTCGCCGTCCCGCCGTCGGTTTCGACGCTCCCGCCGTCCGTCGCGGCTTCGCCCATCACGCGCATCTCCTCGCGTTCGAACGGCGACATGTCGAGGAAGCCCTTCCCGCGCGCCTTGCCGACGATGTCGTAGCCGAAGGCGACGCGGTGGATGAGCGCCGACAGCGTGACGCCCATGGCGATGTGGTCGTACGGCATCGCGAACGTCGCCGAGGCGACGGTCAGCCAGTAGCCGATGATACCGAACACCCCGCCGACGGCGAGGACGTCCGGCTTCGTCCCGAGGGCGAAGGCGATGTCCTTCGCGTTGTGGTAGTCGAAGCCCGACTCCATGTAGCCGCGCTTCGCCGCGTACGCGGCGGCGGCCGCGCCGCCGGCGAAGCTGATAGCCGGGGAGAACGGGGCGCCGAACGCGACGGAGCCGGTGATCGAACCGGCGTCGACGTTGGCGATGACAGCGGTCTCACCGGCGATGACCATGAAGCCGGTGAAGATGAACGCCGGGAGGGCGCCGAGTGCCGCGCCGAACGCGCCGCCGGCGAAGGCGGCGATGAGCATCTCGACGGCCCACAGGTCAGCCAGCGCCATCAGTCACCTCCGTCCTGTGCCCAGTCGAGCGAGCGCTGCACCGCCTCCTGCCAGCGACCGTAGCGCTTCTCGACGTTCTCGGCGTCGTCGTCGGGGGAGAAGTCCCGGTCGATCTGCCAGTTGTCGCGGAGTTCGTCGACGGTCTCCCAGTAGCCGACGGCGAGGCCGGCGGCGTAGGCGGAGCCGAGCGCCGTCGTCTCGTCGACGACGGGCCGGACGATGTCGGTGCCGACGATGTCGGACTGCAGTTGGCAGAGGAAGTTGTTCTTCACCGCGCCGCCGTCGACGCGGAGGCTCGTGATGTCGATGCCGGAGTCTTCCTCCATCGCCTCGGCGACGTCGCGGGTCTGGAACGCGATGGATTCGAGGGTCGCCCGCACGACGTGTTCTTTCTCCGTGCCGCGGGTCATGCCGACGATGGTGCCGCGGGCGCGCTGGTTCCAGTGCGGCGCGCCGAGTCCGGTGAACGCGGGGACGAAGTAGACGCCGTCCGTCGAGTCGACCGACCGGGCGAGTTCCTCGGTCTGGGCGGCGTTGTCGATGAGGTCGACCTCTTCGAGCCACTCGATTGCGGCGCCGGTGATGAAGATGGCGCCTTCGAGGGCGTACTGGACGGGTTCGCCCGAGCGCTGGAATCCCACGGTGGTCAGGAGGCCGTTCTCGGACATGACCGCTTCGTCGCCGGTGTTCATGAGCATGAACGAGCCGGTGCCGTAGGTGTTCTTGGCGTCGCCGGCGTCGAAGCAGGTCTGGCCGAAGAGGGCGGCCTGCTGGTCGCCGAGGGCGCCCGCGACGGGAATCTCGGCGCCGAGGAAGCCGCTCGCGTCGGTCGAGCCGTAGGTGGCTTCGTCCGAGGAGGGGCGGACCTCGGGCAGGAGTTCGGCGGGGACGTCGAACTCCTCGAGGAGTTCGTCGTCCCAGTCCATCTCGTGGATGTTGAACAGCATCGTCCGGGATGCGTTCGTGACGTCGGTGACGTGGTTGCCGGTGAGTTTGTAGATGAGCCACGAGTCGATGGTTCCCATCATCAACTCGCCGTCCTCGGCGCGGTCACGGACGTCGTCGGGACGCAT